>JBGPIK010000208.1:0-11484 GCA_041484845.1 Binatia bacterium
ACCGTACGACAGTTGCGGATTGGGAAGGATGCCGGCCTGAAGGAGCTGGGCCGCCGCAATGCCCCTTTGATCGCGGATGGCACGCAGCTTTGGGCTCGCTAGCACCGCCAAGATAGCAGCTTCGTCAGGAGACAGGCCATTGCTAATATCGAAGTCGAGCGGCTTTAAGATCGGGTGCTGAATCTCTTTGGCTTGAACACGGACGGCCTCCAGATCGGGTGGCGCGAGCCTTGACTCTACCGCCGCTTTATCCAACGGCATAGGCTGGTAAATCGAGCACGATTGAACTAATAAAAAAACCGGCAGGGGCCAGACGCTTTCCCATTTAATACTGCTTGCGATCGATGACCCGGCGCACGCGAGGCAGCGTATGGATTGCGCGAGCGTTCGCCAACTCCAAGATCGGTCACATCTATCCAATGACAATTTTGCGCTCCAGCCGACAACACGGGTTTGCCAATTCGTCACGGCAAGCATTTATGAGGTCGTTCGGCGTGACACCGCCCTCGCGCATGACGGGAGCGCGGACTTTGCCATCCAACCAGTAACGAAACGACACTTTCACTCGCGTTTTCCTTTCCCTTATCTGATCGTCAAGAGACTGCTTGTAAAAAATAGGGTAAACCTGATCCACGGCAAAGTGGAGCCCCACGGCCTTACGGCCGTGGTACCTCTCCACGCGCGTCGTCGGGCGGAACCCTCCGAAGCACACCCTCCTTCGCCAAGGCTACGGAGGGTACCCACCTCGCATTCATCCACGGGGTTACACCCGTGGCCTTCTGCGGAGGAGGGTAACGCGAAACCCTTGCCGCAACCTTTCCGTAAGATTACAGTTTTGAAAGGGTCCCATGCGCAGGGTCGGGGAAAAAGATGGTAAAGACCGAACCTTGGCCTGGCGTGCTCTGGACGTTCACTTGTCCGTTGTGCGCATGCACAACAGCTTGCACCAGACTCAGCCCTAGACCGAGTCCCGGTTGCGATCGGCTCTTGTCGCCCCGGTAGAGACGATCCCAAATCTTCGCGGCTTCTTCGAACGGCACCCCGATCCCCTTGTCCTCGAAAGCAATGCGTGTCCGGTGTTGTTCGTGGTCAACTTTGATCGACACTTGTCCGCCCGGCGGACTGTATTTAATCGCATTGTCGAGCAGATTCGCCAAAACCTGGATGAAACGATTGCGATCGGCGGTGATCACAACGTTTTTGCCACAGCTGACGGAAATCGAGACACCTTTGTCTTCGGCAACGTACTGGTAAAGGTCGACCACCTCGTCGATCAGATCGGCAACGACGAGATTTTCCAGTTGAAGCCGCATGGTTCCCGTCTCCGCCTCTGAAATGTCCATCAAAGAGTCAAGGAGCTTCTGAATTCGATCGCATTCCTCGACGCAGCCCGCGAGCGCTTCCCGGCACTGTTCGGGGGGCGCCTCCGCCTGCAAGGTCATTTCAGCGGCGCCACGCAAGCGCGCCAACGGGGTTCTTAGATCGTGGGCGACGTTGTCGAGCGCTTCTTTCATTCCCTTGATCAAAGCTTCGATACGATCGAGCATTTGATTGAAAAGCTGAGTCAGTTCATCGAGCTCGTCGCCGGAGCCGCTCACTGGAACCCGGGCATCCATCCGCCCCGTGGTTATAATCGATTTCGTGATTTGGATTAAATGCCGGACCGGCAGCAGCGCGCGAAATGCGAGAAACGCCCCGCCGGCGAGTCCAAGAAAAACCATGCCTGAAATGACGGCAATAATCGTCTCGCGATAATGCTCTACAATTTCCGTCCGATCTTCTAAAGGTTTGCCCACCTGCACTAGGAATCCGTTGCTAAGGCGCGCGGAGGTCAATTCCAAAACATCGCCGTCCTTTCTCGAAGGAACATATTGCCATGCTCCGTGGATCGTCTGAGTGTCCAAAGACTCGATCTCGAAATCGCGCCAAAGTTTTGGATTACTGAGAAACACGACGGCGTTCTTGCCATCCAGGATCCGGATAAAAAAAGCATTACGGCGACTGGCCGGCTGTTTGACGGCGGGGGCACTCTCGATTGCGGCAATTCCGCCCTGCCGATCCAGCGCCGCGATTTCCTCCAGCTTGGACTGAATGACTTTGCGATTATCGCGCAGCGACGACGACAGGTAGCCGTAAGAGATAATCGAAAGGACGACCGAACTAATGATAAACAGGGTCGAATACCACAGAGTTAACCGGAAGCCGAGCCGTTTATAAAAACGGCTAAGCGACCCGAAGCGCATATCCGAGTCCTCTGTGGGTTTGAATCAGTTTTTTTTCGAAGTCGCGATCCACTTTATTCCGCAGACGCGACACCAGCACATCGACAACGTTCGTCAAAGGATCAAAATCATAGCCCCACACGTGCTCTATGATCATGGTCTTCGAAACGACTCGGCCGACGTTGCGCATCAGGTATTCCAACAACGCGAACTCCCGCGGCTGAAGATCGAGCTTTTTGTCTCCGCGCGCGACCTCACGCGACAACAAGTCGATGGACAGATCCCCCGCCTCCAACCGAGTCGGCTCGGGCGCGTGCTGGCTCCTTCTGATCAGGGCTTGCACGCGCGCCAGGAGCTCGGCGAAGGAAAACGGCTTCGTCAAATAATCATCGCCGCCCAACTGAAGCCCTTTGACGCGATCGTCCACGGATCGTTTAGCGCTCAAAATCATCACCGGTGTCAAAATCTTTTCCCGCCGGAGCCGCGCGATGACGCCAAACCCATCGAGCTTGGGCAGCATAATATCGATAACGGCGACATCGTAGGGTACGGTAAGCGCCAGATTCGCGCCTTCTTCCCCATCGGCGGCCAAGTCAACGGCGAAGCCCGCCTGAGTTAGCCCCTTCACTATGAATGAGGCGATCTTCTTGTCATCTTCCACAACGAGGATTCGCATAAAGCGCTCGCGCTCTCCTTACCGTTCTCAGTTACGCGCAAAAATGAAAGGAACTCAACCGATAAGCCTCCGGAAAAGTCCCCATGAAGTTTCCGTCAGAAAAATTCGGCTTGTTACATTTGACAGTGCAACCCTCGCCCCGTAATCTCTAAGAAACACTTGTCACACCTAAGGAGGGAGAGGTGAAAGCGATTCGCATTCATCAGTTCGGCCCCACGGAAGACGTCTTACAATATGAGGACGTGCCCACACCCATTCCCGCCGCCGATGAGGTGTTGATCAAGATCGAAGCCGCGTCGTTGAACCGCGCCGATCTCGGATTGCGCAACGGCAGCTATCGTGTGTCGCCCGACGAGCTGCCCATCATTCCCGGACGCGAATTTGCCGGTATTGTCGACGGGACCGGCCATACCGTGAGCGAATTCAAAACCGGACAGCGGGTCGTTGCTTATACCGGCAAGGGCGGCTACGCTGAGTATGCGACGGCCAAACCTTCCGAAGTCCGGCCCGTTCCCGACGGCATTGACCTGGCCACGGCAGCGGCCGTGCCGACCGTATTTCTCACCGCTTGGTTCGGGTTGTTGCAAGAAGCGAATTTGCAACAAGGCGAATGGCTGCTCGTTCAGGCCGGCAGCAGCGGCGTGGGTATCGCGGCGATCCAGATCGGCAAGCATCTCGGCGCTCGGGTCATCACAACGTCCTCTGACGAAAAAAAAACAAAGAAACTTGAGCATCTGGGCGCCGATATTGTCATTGACTACACCCAGGACGATTTTGTCTTTGAGGTCTCGCGCGCGACTCATAAAAGAGGCGTGGACGTCGTGCTCGAGATGATCGGCGGCGAGATTTATACGAAGAGCATCGAGGTGCTAGCTCCACGCGGACGGCTAATTTCTCTCGGCGGCGCTTTTGGTCCGATTCCCGAAACGCCGCCACAACTCTCGGACGGACGAAAAGCAACTCGATTTTCAATCACGAACTATCTCAAAGCTCACCCGGAGGGTTTTCGCCAACTCGACACCTTTCTTGGGCTAATTAAGGAAAATACCTTTCATGTGGTGATCGGCAAGGCTTTTCCCTTGGCCGAAGCGAGAGCCGCGCAGCGTTATCTCCAAAGTCGCGAGCACTTCGGGAAGATCGTGCTGACAATGGCTTAGAAACAGAGGTCAGAAGTCGGAGATCAGAGGTCGGACGAAGCCCCGTAAGGGTCAGGGCGCCGCAACGTAGCCTGTGTCATTCTGTGTGAGAGGAAAAACGATGACATTGTGTCGCTCGAGACGTGAATCCGGAGGAGCGAGGCACTGCGAAGAAGGTTCAAGGTTCCAGGTGCGCGCCCCGCGCATCCTGAGCTTCGAAGGATCTGTCGCAAAGGTTGGAAAGATCCTTCGCTTCGGTCAGGACAGGCTTTGAACATTGAACTCCCAACCTACGCCCTCGCTTTGGAGGGTTCGCCTCTCGATCGCTCTCATGCGTGAATAGTCCGGACCAGGGAGGATGAGACCATGCCGTTCAAAATCAAAAGAGTGGGCCACCTCGTGTTGAAGGTGAAAGATCTCGAGCGCTCGCGCCGATTTTTCACTGAAGTACTGGGTTTTCCGCAGGTCGGTGAAAATAATCGCGGGATGTTGTTCTTTAGCACCGATGTGCAGGACAATCACCACATGCTGGCCATTAGAGAAGCTAAAAGCGGCGCGCCGATGCCGGATCCCGAGCAGGTCGGCATGGAGCACGTCTCGTTCGAAGTCGGAACGTTTACCGAGTTGCAAGCGGTTTATCGCCGATTCAAGGAATGCGACGTGAAGATCCGTCATACCGTCTTTCACGGCGTGGCCAAAAGCATTTACTTCTTCGATCCCGACGGCAACATGCTCGAAGTTTATTGCAATGTTCCGCCGGACGAATACCGAAAGTCCGTGCCGAATCCCTATTCTATTTACGGCAGCATCGACGAGGAGCTCGAGGGCAAGGCCCCGCAAAAGCCGGGAACCGTAGCGCCGTAACATGTTATGCTCGAGAGGTATGTGATGTTTCCCAAAAGCGTTGAATAATTCTGGCGTCATACCCGGCAAGCTTGTGGGGCGGTTTCCAATCCGCCCCTAACGACTCTCCTATTCAATTTGCCCGAAAGCCGTGAAGACCAATCCGATCAAGTGCATCATCTGTTGTTTCGCTCTGGCGTGCGCGGCTTCGGGTTTTCCCTTATGGTGCCGTGCCGCTGAGTCGAATCTGAATGTCTTTATTCTCGATCCGGTGGCTCTGGCAAACGCCAAAGCTCGCCTTCAGCGCGGCGACGGCGCTCTTCGTTCCGCGTTGGACAAACTCAAGCGCGATGCCGCGCCTATGCTCGTTGAGCGCAACTTCTCGGTCGTGGATAAGCAACTAGCGCCGCCCAGCGGCGATAAACATGACTACATGAGCCTTGCGCCTTATTGGTGGCCGAACCCCGACACCGCGAATGGCCTCCCTTACGTGCGCCGCGACGGCGAGATCAATCCCGAACGCGATCACGCGTCGGACAGCAAATCTCTGGAAAATATGACGTCGGGCGTGGAAACGCTGTCTTTCGCCTATTTTTTTACGGGCCGCGAAGAGTATGCGGCAAAAGCCGCAAAGCTTTTGCGCGTTTGGTTTCTCGATGAAGCCACGAAAATGAATCCGCATCTGCGCTTTGCGCAGGCAATTCCCGGACGCAGCAGCGGCCGCGCCGCCGGCATCATCGAAACCCATAACTTGCCTGATCTGATCGATGCGCTGGCTTTGCTCGCCGGATCAAAAGAGTGGAGCGGGACCGATCAACAGGCTTTGCAGGGCTGGTTCGAGAGATATCTTCGCTGGCTCTCGGAAAGCGCGGAAGCACGCAGCGAGGCCAAGGCGCTTAATAATCACGGCAGCTGGTATGATGTCCAAGTGGCGTCCTTTAGCCTGTTTATTGGCAAAAAAGATTTGGCAAAAAATGTCGTGAGTGAATTCGCCGCCAAACGCATCGCAAAACAAATCGCGCCCGACGGCCGGCAGCCCTACGAATTGGAACGCACCCAATCGTGGAACTATTCGCTCTTCAATCTGGAGGCGATGTTTTCTGCCGCTTCTATCGCGGAAAAGCTCGGAGTCGATCTTTGGCGCGATCAAGGACCTGATAAACGCGGCATACGCAAAGCATTGGATTGGCTGGTTCCGTTCGCCATCGGCAAAAGCACCTGGAGCCATCCGCAAATTACCCCTTTGCAGCCGGAAAAACTTGCGCCTTTTCTCCGCCGCGCGGGGTTACACTACCGGGACCTTTCTTATGAGCAGGTTCTCAATAAAATTTCGGGCGTTAAGCCCGATCAAAGAATAAACCTTCTTTATCCAAAACCTCTCTCCGAGAGCACCCAAAACTCATCGTCTAAATAACCTTGCTCTTTACCCTTACCGCCTTGCCCTTCTCTGATCTCTGACCTCCGACCTCTGACGTCTCTTTTTTCTTGTCCTTTGCCCTTAGCGGCCCTGGAAAATAATCTCCACCTCAGCTAGATTCAGTAAAACAACCGGAGGATCTTGAATGGCACGCATTGGGACGAAAGCTAAAACCCTGCTTTTAAGCGCAGTACCTTTATTCTTATTTTCCTTCTGCCCTGAGGCGCCGGCGCAATTAACTAAAATGAACGTCGGCTACGTCGGCATCAATTCGGACAACGTGATTGCCTTCATCGCCAAAGAAACCGGCATCTTCGCCAAGAATGGACTCGACGTGCAGCTAATCTATTTTGCCGGCGGAACGACCGCGGTGATGGCATTGATCTCGGGTGAAACGCCCATTACTCAAACCGCTGGGCCCGGGGTTGTCAACGCCGTCCTGAGCGGTTCCGATGCGGTCATGATTGCCGGAGGTGTGACAACGCTGGATTACTGGATGCTGAGCCGTCCGGAGATCAAGACTCCGGAGCAACTCAAGGGCGGTGCCGTAGCCATCAGCCGTTTCGGCTCTGCATCCGATTTCATCGTCCGTTATGCCTTGCAGCGACTCGGCCTTACGCCGGTCAAAGAGGTAGCCATTCTGCAGGTCGGGCCTCTGCCCGATCGACTGGCGGCTATGGAAACCAAGCGCGTCCAGGCCACGGTGCTTGCTCCACCGGCGATGTACATAGCGCAAAAGCGCGGCTACAACATCATGGCTGACGTCGCCGCCTTAGGCCTCGCTTATCAAGCGACGGGAGTCGGAACAACTCGCAAGTACATCCGTGAGCATCCCGATATAGTGAGAAAATATATCAAGGCCCAGGTGGAGGCCGTGCACCGCTTTAAAACCGATCGCGAGACCAGCATAAAGGTTTTGTCGAAATATCTCGGCGTAAAGGAAAAAGACATTCTCGATAAAACCTATGAGGGCGCCATCGCCGAGAACAAATTGCCCGCGAAGCAATATCCGACCCTCGAAGGAATTAAAACGATCCTCGAGCCTTTGAAAAACGATCCGCGGCTGAAAACTCTTAAAGTGGAAGACTTCGTCGATATGCGCTTTATTAAAGAGCTTGACGATAGCGGCTATATCGACAAGCTCTACAAAGGAAAGTGATGAGCGCGTTGAATCATGTGCCCCCACCTCTTTCCTCCCCCGCCAAAATGCGGGGGAGGATGAAGGAGGGGGTCTTTGCTATTTGCGGTTAAATACGTTTGTGGGTTGCGGCCTGGCCGCGCTGTGTTCATAACGGTGGCCAGTTCGCGCATGGGCTAGTTAAGCCATTCTTTAACGTTTCCCGCCAGAATCACGTCGAGAATTTCCTTACAATCGTTTATGGCGGTATCCATGATTTTGTCCTCCTTCGAGTGGGACAAACCTTGTTTCACGGCTCCGTGCAAGGCCCGTACGACCTCAAGGAGATGCTCATCCATTTTTTCCGTGTTCGGTGCTGGCTGTGGCATATGGCCTCCTTAGTTACATGTATTTACGACCCTTGTTCGGATCGGGAATTTTGAGTCCCATTTTTTCGAGAATGGGATTAACTTCGTTGATATAGTCCTGCCGCGCCTGATCATTGGATCGGCGCTTCAGTCCCCAATAACGGTAGCGCTCGGAGCGCTTGGATACGGAGTGGCCGAACATATCCAGGGCGCGCACGTACCAGGAATCGACGGCCTTTTGGGCTCTGGCTTTGCCCTCGTCGCCCGACGCTATTAACTCCACCGTCTTATTGTAGCCGTACTCGATATGACCGAGTTCCTCGGTCACAATATCCGGCAGAATGCGTTGCAGCGGCAGATAGCTGCAGTCGTAGAATTCCTCAAGCTGATACCGGCCCACGCGGTCAATCAAGAAACCAAATACCGCGTTGTCCTCCCACGTGGAGATAACACCGCGGAACGTTTCCACAAATCGCTTTTCGTTCGGTTGGCTGAGCACAAACGAAACATCGACACCGATATCGCCGGCCACGCGAGAGACCTTTCGGTAGTGGTCGATTTCCTCGGCTGCCGTGCGGGCGACGATCAGCTGGTCCAATTTGGTCGGGGCCGCCGGTAGCATCTTTTCGACGTAAAGATGAGGCCCGCCGATCTCGCAGTCCGCTTGGATCGTCAAAACGTGACCCAGGAGTTCCTTATACTCGGCATCCATCTTGTCGAAGTCCTTGATCTCGATCTTATCGGTAAACATGCTTCCCTCCTAATCCGGTTTGAGTTAGCTTTACAGATATAATAAATGCGCGTGAAAAATGCCAGGGGTCAAGCGTCACATGACGCTCACGAATGAACTACCGCGCAGCAAGATGCGGTGTATCAAATCAAAAACATTGATGAGATTCACCCCCATAGCGTCACCCCCGAACGTTTTAATCGGGGGTCCAGTCCGAGTTCCGTCTGGATTCCCGATAGAAGCGTTCGGGAATGACGGATTTTGACCGAACTAGCAATCGCCATTACGCAGCAAGCTGCGGGGAATTGGCCCAAAACGATCAAATCTTGACACCGGCGACGGCACCGTCTAGATTGCCCACGCCGAACGGCCTATCCAAACACGGCAGGGAGCACTAATGATGGTTACGAAAACGCCCGCTCTTGATTCGTCGGAGCTTAAAGACTTGAAGCAGAAACTTGTCGATGCCTGCCACATTTTAGACAATGAAGGGATTACCGATGGCTACGGTCACGTCAGCGTGCGCGTGCCCGGCGTCGACGCCTTCGTAACCATCGCCAACGTCAGCCCCGGTTGCGCCACGGTGGAGCGGTTGATCATGCAGGATTTCGCTGGCAATTACCTAGCGGGAGTACAGGCGCCGCCGAACGAATGGCCGATTCACGCCTGTATTCTGAAGGCGCGCCCCGATGTCGTGAGCGTCGCCCACACGCATTCGAAATGGAGCACGATTTTCAGCGTGTTGCCGATCAAGCTGAAGCCCATTCACCAATATGGTAAGTTTCTTCCGGTCGATGGCCCTCCGGTATACGAGGGGGTCGGACTGGTGCGCGATATCGAGCGCGGCAGCGCGCTAGCCACCGCCCTAGGCAAGGGTCCGGCGGTTTTGATGCGCGCCCATGGTGATACGGTGGTCGGGGAAAGCATCGAGCAGGTCATCGAACGTACGACCCGGCTCGCCATGCTCGGGGAATGGAATCATCTCGCACTGCTCCACGGCGAGCCCAAGTATCTGACCGAGGAAGAATTGGCGGTCTACAACGCCGACCAGCGCTTCCCCATGCGCGGCTGGGAATATTACATAAACCGGCTGAAAGCAAGAAAGAACTATTAAGACGGAGTAATGGAGTGATGGAGTATTGGAGTGTTGCCAGAACCCTTACTCCATCACTCCATTACTCCAACGCTCCAGTTTGAAGTTTCTTGACCAGGAGGAATGTAACATGCAACCCCAATCCCCTGCCCCGTCATCCACAGAATTCGTTCAACAACTCAAGAAAGAGATCCAGGCGTTTCCTAAAATCCGCATCAAGCACCCTTTCCTGAAAGCCGTCTGCAACGGCAGCGCGACGCTGGACCAAATCCGCGCCTGGGCAATTCAGGACTATCAGTTCCGCGCCGCCGTCCCGCGCATCGCCATGTTGCGCTACCTGGCCTGCAGCGATCCGGAGATCACTCAAAAACTTTGGGGCGTCGTCGAGGAAGAGACACGCGGCATGGACACCGGTAGCGCCGGCCATAACGAACTGGCAATCCGATTCGCCGAGTCCATCGGCCTGACTCGTAGTCAGCTGGAGAACGCCGACTTACGCCCTTCCACCGCGGCGCACCTCTATTATGTCGAACTGATTATTCACACCTTGCCGTGGTTCGTGGTCATGGCGATCCAGATCGGCGCTGAAGGGACCTTCGGTCCGGCGGCGGCGGCGTTGGGGCATGGCTTCATCAAACAGTACGGGATGAAGCCCGAGGACGTTCGGTTCTTTACCGTACACGCAGAGGCGGATGAAGAGCACGGCAGCCTGGCCGAAGAAATCGCCGTGCGCTATATCACTTCGCCGCACCTGCAAGCGCAAACGCGCCAGCACACGTTTCGACGGATGGAGCTGCTTTACGATATCTGGTCGATCGACGGCTTTTAACATCGTGCGAGACGTATCCGGTTCTCGTGATTCAAAAACAGAAAATGGCCAAGTTGACCCTCGCGTTTATCTCAGCGTTCAACGAGCGGGTCGACTCGCTCATGAACGGAACCATTGAAGCCGATGGCATCGAGTTGATACCCACCTATTCTCATCCGGCCGAAACTTTCTGGAGGCAGCTTAAGTTTCACGAATTCGAAATCGCCGAAATGTCGATGTCATCCTACCTCATCGCCCGGTCTCAGGGCTCCGACATGGTGGCCCTGCCGGTCTTTCCCAGCCGTCGTCTGTTTCAGACCGAGCTATCCTATCACGCCGATTCCGCTATCAATGGACCCGAAGATCTCGCCGGCAAGCGCCTCGGAGTCGCCGAGTACCAGCAAACCGCGGCCCTCTGGATACGAGGCATTCTCGAACATGACTTCGGTGTTTCGCAATACAAAGTCCATTGGTACATGGAAAGAAGCGAGGAGATGAGCCACGGGGGTGCCACGGGTTTCAAGCCGCCGGCAGGAATTTCGTTTAACCGCATCGCGCCTGACAAAAGCCTGGTATCGACGCTGGCCACACACGAATTGGATGCCGCCCACATTGCCAGCCCTTTTGTATTGCGGGCCAATGCCCTGGACCGTTCCAGCCGTATCCGCGCCAGCGGCCAAGATTGGAACAACATCAGACCGCTATTTCCCGACCGTATGGCCGAGGGAGCACGCTTTTTCAAAAAGCATGGTTTTCTTCCGGTCAATCACGCTTACATCATCCGTGGCGACATCGACCGACAATATCCGTGGTTAGCTGCCAGCTTGTACGACGGTTTTTTAAGGGCAAAGAAAGACTTCCAAACAACGCTCCCGGACAAAATCCCCACTGCGCTTTTTTTCGACCGAGAATATCTCGCCATGACGCAAGCCATCTTTGGCAATGATCCGTTTCCGTATGGGATCAAAGACAATGCGGCGATGCTCGATACGATCACGGCTTATTCTTACGAACAGGGATTGACGCCGCGAAAGATGAACTTCGAGGAGTTATTCGCCGAAAGTACACTGGACT
>JBGPIK010000209.1:0-11437 GCA_041484845.1 Binatia bacterium
AAAATCACTTTGTTGATCATAACTACCTCCTGTTTGTTTACGTTCCGATTTTCACTGAGTATTGAAAAAACCAGTTTTCAGGCTGGTCAAAAAGGTTCAGCTGCGAGGCGCGCGAGTAATCGACGAGCGGAGGCGTACTTAAGAGGTACGTTGGAGTGAGACGATCGAGTGCAACGAAGCAGATGAGCTTTTTTCACCAGCCTGCTCGTTTCCTTTTTGAGTTTCGGCTGCCCTTTGTGCGAGCGAGTCGGCAAGCTCGTTGCCGGGATTGCCGTTGTGTCCCCTGACGTAGGCGCAGGTTAACTGTGGGAACTCTTTGACGAGACCTCTGATCTCCATCACCAACTCCAAGTTCTTTCTGGCTTTCCAGTTCTGTGAGAAGATCCCGACGACGAGCTGCGAGTCGGTAAGAATCTTGATGTGCTGTTCGGAGAGATCTCGGGTCTTGATCTCCGTTAGCGCGTGATTGAGGGCGAGGAACTCCGCCTGGTTGTTGGTGACGTGTCCGAGCGGTATTCCGTGCGCGCTGAGCAATTCCTCGGCACCGGCCTTTTTGATCACGATACCCACACCGCCCGGGCCAGGATTCCCTTTTGACGAACCGTCTATGTAAACTTCGATCATTCTTTCACCTCCCCTTCGATTTCTGCGATCAATGGGTATCACTTCCTTTTTCGCTTTCTAATTTCAGATGGCGTTGCCAATTCCGTTTTCGTCTTCGTTGCCACGGATTGAGGCGCTGATGCTACTACGTGGGGAATTTTGAACTCGGCCCGCCCGCCGCCGGGCACACCCGTGGGATGAACAGGTAAAGCGCTTACCTGTTCTTCATGACTTCTGTACGCGTGAAAATCCTTGATTCCATTTTGTGGGTGGGGCCCAGCCGTGACCCAGGGCACGGACAGGGGGCGGTAGCGAAGGGAGGAGGCGAATAACCGCGAACGTCGCGACAACAGGGGGGCGGGGGGAGCAGCCACAGGAGATATCCCCTGACAATGGGTAGCGGGGTGGGGGCGGAAAGCACCGGGGCAGGAAACAACAGTGGGGGGTTGGCTCACTAGCAGGAGCGTCTAAGAATGAGTATTGTCGAAGGCGAAAAACTCACGGGGCTCTATAATATTAGTAGCAATTTGTTACACAAAGCTTGTTTTCCTGGATGGAAGTTGATGCCGGCGGTACTATTTTCCGCCGGCGATATCTGGAACTACTGCCGGCGAAAAAGAATTCTGCGTGCAGCATGAGTTCTGCCGACGGATCAAGAAACCCGTGAAGTGATTATAACGAGGAAATTGTAACAGTAGGTCTTCTATAAACACTTTGGCCGGGCTTTTTGCAGAAATGAGAACTTTTCTTATGCGAGCTTGGGGCCGGTCTGCGGGGGGCTGTAGGCCTAGCGGTCTTCCCATTTTTCGTACCCCTCAAGCCCGTCTCCCGGGTTTTGTCGCTGTGATTGAAGTTCGGCGTTGCCGTCAGGCACGGCTTCAAGTCTTGGCGATGCGGGTGGACGGAGTTGTTGTAGATCGGCATCCGATTCCATCTGCGTCGAAGTTTTAGGGAGCTGTCCCTTGAGTGGCTGCGCTTCGCCTTTCGCTGCTGATGAACCTTTCTTAGCGGGCTGAGGCTTTGCTTTTTGTTGGGTTCGGTTCGACTTCCCATCCTGCACGGTGTTTTTGGAATCGTCCTTTGAGCCCTGGGTCTTTGCCGCCCGCATCCGCTCCATCACCACCTTGTTTACTTTCTCAGTGAGATTCAGCGGTGGCTCATTGCCTTGACTGAAACGGGAGAGGTCGGCCGCTAGATCAAAATCTCGGGGAGGATTGATATCGGCGCGGATGAGTTTGACCCTGGCCGGTCTTCCATTATGCCGCAGGTAGGCTTCGCCAACGCCGAGGCCGTGGATGAACGCATCGGCTTTGATCCTGGGCTCCCATCCTTCGATCCAGCCCTTTCGGTCCTGCAGGCTCTTGCTTCGCTGGGGGTTGAGAAAGCGCATGGGGCTTAAGTAGCGTCCCGAATCCGTGCGGCCTTCAGATATGTTATAACTTTGCTTTCGTGCGATCTCCTCGCCCCAATATCTCTCTGCTTCCATCGCCGTGTGGGTGCTTTCGAGAGCCATGAAGATTTTGTTGGCGTTGCCAAGTATCCGCTCGGCGAAATCCCTTGACAGCATTCTATTACCGTCTGTCAAGTTTGAGATGGACTGAATCGCTCCGACGACAATGACGTTGGCCTCGCGCGACTTTTCAAAGACGACAGAGAAGTCCGGCGTTGCATAGGAGCCGAACTCGTCCAGGATGATAAGAAACGGCGGGTTGGGTTTCCACTTCGTATGACCCAGGATCTCGGAGATCGCCACCCGGATATCGGTTAGAATAACCCGGCCTAATCCCGCGGCGATCGACGGATCCCGGTCCATCGGCAGGCCGATGTAGACATTCTGGCTTTTGTGGATGGCATTGTAGAAATCGATATCCGATCCCGGTGAGCAAAGCGCTTTCGTCGCTTTCGAAGCGAGAAGGGAGTTGATCTTTGCGTCCAGCCCCTCGAATTTCTCCTCTCTCGCTTTGAGAACCTCCTTCTGAAAATATTTGTAATACTCGACCAGATCCCGCATCATGTGCGCGTCTTTGATCTCTTCTGCCAAAATTGGATAGACCACGTCCATGTGGCTCAAGACTTCGAGCAGATCTCTTATCGTTGCCGCCTTGCCTATGGTGTGAAAAACCTTGACGACCCGGTGGAGCAAATTCAACGTCAGAGTTTGGTAGTGCTGCGCTAAGGACCCATCTGGAATTGGATCGAGGAGCTTTATCAAAGTTTCCGCGACGTTTGATTTATCGATGTTTTGAACAGCCTTTATGAGGGGATTGTACGTGTGCGTGATCAACGGGTCTGAGGGATTAAATATCCGAAATAGTGATTCCCTCATGGCGAGCTTGGAGAGGTAGTAAACCTGATCGATGGTCGTTCGGCTGACTTTGCCGTCTATGAAAATGTATCCTCCGCCCCTCTGGATTTGCTGATAAAGAAGCCCGAGTAGAAAACTGGTTTTGCCGCAGCCCGATCTCCCCAGGACAACCAAGTGCTTCAAGTTGTCGTCATCAGAAAGACGCACTTCTTCACCTTCCATCGTGACTCCGAGGCAGAGACTTGTCGGAAAGGGTGTGTCAGTTGTCGAAGTGTCAGGCATACATGTCCGTCATTTAGTTTTGTTGCTGCCCAGCACCTGACCAAAGAGCTTGATTCCCAAGAAAACCAAGAGACCGCTATCTGCGATAACCAGCACGTAGCCGAGTACAAAAAGCTCGCCCAGATCGAATGGCAGATAAAAGCTCGGAGCGAAATAGAAGACCAAGTGGGCGACGACAATGAGAAGAACGACTAGGCCGGGCCTGCCGCTCTTATTGTTGTCACGGTTGATTGCATCCAATGAGGTGTCTTCACGCATGGCTTCAAAATAGTTTTTCTATAATCTCTTCCGGGTCGATAGCCTCTGGACCACTCACAACATCCAGTGTTCGTGGCTTTAACTCCGCTCGGTCATCTTTTCTCTCCAGTGCGTCGAGCAGAATTTCCTTGATGATCTCTGACCTCGTTCGCCTGGGGAGTCCCGAAAGAAAATCCAAGATCGCTTTGTCGCTTGGGTCATCGGTATCGAGTGATAAGGTGATCCTCTTTCTTGGCATCACCACTTGGTTTTCCGCGCCAGTTTTAGATAACCGCGAACATTCGAGAGCGATGGCTCCCCAGGAATGTGCAGATTGGGATAGCCGCTGAAATATGACCTGAAAATATTGGCTCCGCCGCCCGAAAGAATTAGCCGGTCGAGCCTTTCACCCCGGCCCCAAAGCGAATGGGCGTAAGAGAGTATCACTTCGGCAACCTCCCGCGTCCTGATTTCGATCATTTCAGACAGATCGATGTTTTCGCCAAAAATTTTCACTGACTTAAGGCGGAGAACCTCCTCCGCCTCGGTGGTATCGAGCGTGATGGAATAGTTGCGAGCCAAATCTCTGGATAGCTGGTCGGCAACACTTCTTACGCCAACCTCCAGAGAGCCGGAGGAGGCTTCGATGAACTGTGGGGTGGCAAGCGCCAGATCGGTCGTCTGAAATCCGATGTCAATGATTCCCACGCGCTCGCGGATCTTCTCCGGGTCTTTCAGTTTACCGTCATCGTTTAGAAGGAGATCGAAGTAGGAGCCGAAGGGCTGCGGAATAACTTTGACCCGCTCGACTGTCACCGAAGTCTCGCCGGACTGGGTTTGGACGCTGTGAGCCTGGCCCAAAAGGTCCTGCAGCTGTTTAACCCTCTCCTGTGTGTAGTGGCTTACCGGTAGGCCCGTGACCACGGCCGCGGGCTCCTCGACCGATTTCTCGATTTTCATCATCATCAGAGCGGAAACGAAGAGGAGAAGATAATAGGGGCTCTCCGCCCATGTAGAATCGAAGATTCGATAGCGGTGTCGGCTAAACCTTTTCGCTGCCTCTCCAACCAGATAGGAATGGCCATTCAAGGTAAGCGGCGTGATCTTGATGCGATCGCCGATGTCGCTCCTGTAGGAAAGCTCTTCGTTCGAGCCAACGATAGATGGGATAACGCGCGGGATTCGGTCCACGCCGGCGACCTTGGTAAAGCCGTAGCCGATATCGACTCCGTATAACTTCATGGCGCTATAAAACCTCGATCTTGGGAATATTGGTTTGCAGCCATCGATTGGTGAGATGCGGCGCCAAGCTCGCGACCGGAAGCGCGATGACCTTTTCCTGGCCCTGGGGAGTTTTGATCGCAAAGAGGCAGCTTTTCTTTCCCGCCTCTTTAGCGCGAGCCTTGGTCGTGATTAACCCTGCGCCGGCAAGTGCCAGCGCCATTTCATTCCAGACAGGGTCTTAACCCTTAAAGACAGGGGCGTTTTGAACCTTAAGACTGCGCAAAAGTTTTTCCTTCACAGATTCCTTCAAAAGATACAGATAGCCGTCGCAGAGATAACCTTCGGCTTTTCCTCCCATACAGCCGTTCACGTTGAGCTCGGGAACGATGTACGGAAACAGCTCTAAGATCTTCGGGACCAGTTCTCTCATCTTTTCCGCCGCTTCCCGACTCTCCTCAGCCGACGCGCTCAGATCGGCTTTCTTTACGAACTGGAGAACGGTCTCGGTCAGAAGCGGCGCGTTAAGCGGTATCTCGGCTTTGGAGTGCTGGTGCCGGATAGCCAAAATCATCGACCGCGCGGTGATCTCGTCAAATTCTTCCCGTAGTTCCGGTAACGAAGCGACGAGATCGGCGGACGGAATGTCGTGCGGCTGGCCTTCTCGATCGTTGCTGAGAGTCAGAATCTTACCGATGTCATGGGCGAGTATGACCACTGGCCCGATCTTGGGGTCGGGAAGCGTAGGAAGCAGGGGTTCCGAATGTTTGAGAACTTTGGCCGTATGGACAATGAGACCGCCAGACTCGTTTAGATGGTGCGAGCGTGATGCCGGTGTCTCCGGATAACCGCCCAAGATGGACGCGAGCTTTAGGGCAGTATTGGTCTTGGGCAGCTCATCCAGGACTGACGATATCGAATCCGAAATCGGTCCAGCCTTTGGTTGGAAGGTAAAGTGGAATTCAAGATCTGTGAGAGTTGGGCTCTCAACCGGCTTGATGAGACCGACTTGACGCGGCGCTGCTGCAACAAACCCAAGAGATGTCGTGACTGGCTTTTTGTCGGCTGACAGCTTCGCGCCGGAGGAATTTCTTGCGGCTACGCTCACCCCACACACAACGACCAGAATTCCTGCCGTCAGTAAGCCAACAAACAGTGATCGCTTGAACCATTCCGTCAAAGCTTTTTGATTCAATACGCGTCGCTTTTCGGAAAAACGGTTGAAAAATTGAGAAAGTTCAATGGTTTTCCTATCAAGATCAGCTTGTAACACTTCGATCTCGGCATCCAACGGAGACTTAGCTAGATCAAAGAAACTTCGCTTGGTCTTGTCTCGAAGCGACAGCTTTAACTCCAGCGATTGCGCCAGCCTTTCGAGGCCCGGGCGCTCTCGGTCAACGTAGGCCATCATCTCGCGAGCAGCTTCATTGCGTTCTGTTTTTACTTTCCGAGCCCAATCCTCATAACCGCCGCGGCCGATTACGGCGTCGAGCTTCCGATACGCTTTCATCGTCCATGAGTCCTGCAAGTAAGAGCCGATTATTTCTGTCTCATGATTGAACGCCGCGATTTCGTTCTGTTGGTTCTTGATGATGGCTGCGTAGGAAGGCCCGCGCAGAACTTCGGTAATGAATTTTGGAAATAGAAAGTAGACCAAGGCTCCCACGATTCCCAAAAGCACAAGTCCGCCGATCGCTAGATCTGAATCCCGCATCTTGCTCGTTCTTTTAGCCGAGAAACGTTCCTAGATCCCCTCAGTAATTAGACCTTCAGCAGGGGTTTCTTTGCCTCTTTTCGAGCGGCGCTAATTTCACTCGGTCTGTTACTTTCTGCGGCGATGCCACTACCGCAGTCGCTACTCAAGCAGCTTTGGGATGCCGGCTATGGCGGCAAGGTGATCCGGGTACCGGCCAAGAACGAGCGTCTCCAGCTCAAGGTGATCGCCAACGAAATTCTCAAGGACGCGGAGCGGCTCTACGAGTCGAAGGGAATCACCTTTGTGTTGGAAAGAAGAGGTCGATCGGACTTCTACCGCGCCTTCGGCGCGCTCAAGCTATGCCGCCGCTTTCACCTGAGTATCGAAGAGACCAGGAAAGTTCGCCGCCGGGCCTATTCGCGCTGGAGCCACTGGTTCAGAGAATCTGAAGAAAATGTTCTTAAACTCACAGAGAGGTTTGGTGAGGACGGTGAAGGTAGAAGGAAATATCTCGAGATCAGAAAGCGGGTGCGGGTGGGGGAAGCTGTGGACGGCGAGAGCAATAACTTAATCGAGCTAGCTCGGAAATCGATCAGGAGTGCCAAATGGAATTAAGAAAACTTTCTAGCTTCTTGTTTCTTCTCTTTTCACTGATTCTTGCGAGCGCCATCGATTCTCACGCGTCGTTCTTTAACTGGGGTTCCTGCCTTCGTTGGCGAATTACCGGAATCTGTAGGATCGTCTGCGTCGGCGGAAGTTGCCACGTGTGGGTCCGCGTGCGCCACTGGCGCCCGGATGAGGTTTCAGAGACGGTCAACATCCCCGGCGACTCGATTTGGGCCGAGAGCTTTCCGGGAATCGTCGGATCGATCTTCGGCGGCGCCGATTCTCAGTTTGTCTCCGCTCTTTCCGGTACCGGCGGTGGTGGTGTCAGAACTGCATCCGGTCCGATCATGAATGAGAAATTCTATGAGAGTCACGTCTTTGGTGTTCCGTGGGCGGTTATGGTGGCGGAGCAGCCCTTTCTTGCCAGGTGGGGTTGCGAAGGTGGAGGAACTGCTTTCTATGCGTCCGAGCCCGATCCGCTTTGGCACAACGACTTCAGAGATCAAGGCACGGATGCGCAGTTGTCAATGGTCGGCATTTGGGGACCGCTTTATCCAAGACAGGGAAGAGCTTTTCACGGCAGCGACGTGGTCGCCTCCGCGCTTCTTTCCTATCGGGCCATGGATTTAACCGCTGGAGTGGACAGCAAAGAAATCCAGCTCGGTCATCCGACACAGACGAGTTGTATGACTCCTGGAACTGACCCGCAGGGGTGGGATCATAACAGAGGAAAGCCCGGTACGGGAGGAAGATATCTCTGGGTATACTGGACGCCGGTCACTTGCTGCATTCAAATCAGTTGAAGGAGGATCGATGCTGAATAGAAAAGGTAAAGCAGTTTTGTTTCTCGTTCTTTTCGGGTTAACCGGTGCGCTGATATTAGGCTTTATGCTCTATCAGAATGGCTCCAGGTGGCTCGTCACCGGTAATTCTTTGAACATCGTATCCGCGCAATCTCGAGTTCTCCAGTTCCTCGCGCGAGCGGGATGGAAACCGAAAGCAGAAAAAGTCGTAGTCGAGAAGGTCGGCGAAGATCTCGGCCTCGCGCGAGCGGTGCTGCTTAAGAAATCGAACGACGGTATGTCCGTTCCCGGCATGCTCTTTATGGTGGGCCGTCAATATATCCTTGTCGGCAAGCTTTTCGATGTTCAAACGGGTAAGGATCTCTCTCCCGAACTATTCGGTAAAGTGCCGATCACGTTCGATCTAAACCGACTGAATCTAAACAACGCTCACAAGCGCGGCAGCGAGCATCCGAAAGTGGTGATCGTTGAGTACGGAGATTACGGCTGCCAGAGCTGCGCAAAACTTGAGAAGGTCTGGCAGCCGCTCTTGGATAACTTCCCCGGCGTTCAGCATGTCTACAAACATTTTCCATTGAGCGACGGCAGCCGATATCTCGCTGAAATCGTCGAGGCCGTATCTCACCATGACCAATCGAAGTTCTGGGAAATTCACCAGAGATTCATGTCAGCGGACAAGAGCAATTGGGATGAAACAGAAACCCGGCGTTTTGCTCATGCGCAACTCAAACAAACTGGTCTTGATCCGGCAAAGATCGAAGCGGCGCTAAGAAGCGGCGAACCAAGCAAGAGGGTGAGCCGGGACCAAGCGGATTTTCCGGTTTCCCCAAACGCCTACGCTTGTCGTTAACGGCGAGGTCGTCGTTGGCGCCGTCGAATACGGTGAACTTAAAACGATTGTCGAAGCGAAGTTAAAAGCTGTGGCGAGATGACCATGAAAGGCTCAATCCGACAATATTTTGTCTGCTTAGTGGTTCTCTGTGCGACGATGCCGGCGCTGTCCCGTGCGGAGATTGATTTCTTCCAAACGCCGGCGGAACAAAAACCATCAGTCACGAAAAAATCAGCGGCAGGCGCTCGGGGGATCAAGAGTGCCAAGGTCCTATTCTTTATCGCCCCTGGATGTAGCGCTTGTCCGGAGGAAGCGGCGAAGTTGGAGGCCGAGCTAAACCGAATCGGTCTGAATTATCAGATCGAAGGAGTTTTTGTCGGCGATCCGCCCCAGGTCGGAAAGTATCTCGCCGCGTTACGGACTTATCCGTTCAAATTCGACATCGCGTTGGACATGGATAGTAAGATGACGAAGCAGCACGGGGTGAAGGCGTTTCCATCTGCGGTCATCGAAACAGACGGTAAGAAATTCGTTATAACGAAGGCAGCGGAGCTTGAGGCGAAGCTCAAATGAAATCACCGAGTCTTATTCTTTTCTCCGTGCTGTTGTCCATGTGTACGGCGGAGTCTTCTGCTCAAGAGCAAAACTCCTGGGGAGATGCTTTTGGCTGTGGGGTGGATTGGTTTAGCGGATGCGTTCCGGGGAAAGCTATCCGAGAGAAGGGAGCGGACAACCCCAAAGAGGTACCGCCTGGTAGGGGAAATGCTTCTTCAGTTCTCGGAGGATCCAACACTGCGAACCTGCCGCCACCTGTGAGAAGCGTGCTTGAGAATCCCTCCCCTGAGACCGCGAGAGCGTATGTGACGTGGTCGAGGCAAGCAAACGAGACTCTGGCAAAGGCGAGCGAATATATTGCCCAGGCTACGCGTGAAATGAACTCTGAGGCCGCCGCGTTCCGTAACGACGCTGAAAAAAACAACGATGTGGCGTTTGCTCAGGGGCCAGCGGGTCTCTACTATTTCTTTTCTCCGGGCGATGAGTCCGCGGTCAAAGATGTGGCGGTGCTGAACAAGATCTGGCGAGAAGGAAGGCTCGGAGTGGTGGGAATCCCCGTCAGAGGGAAGGACGAGGAAATCGAGAATTATGTGAACGAAGCCAAACCGTTTTTTCCGATCAGAAGAAGCGAAGGAGAAGTCCGGCTGGTGAGACCAACCGAGACTCCGGATCTTTATTTAGCGCTTCCGTTAGAAAAGAAAATACTCCGATTGGGTCCAACCATCACGGAGACAGCTATTGGAGAAGTTATCGGCAGAATCGTGGCGGCCCAATCCAGAGGAAAATCCGGCTGGAGCGCACTTGAATCCGATAGATAGCATCTGTCTCGGTCGAGCAACGCTTCCGCCGCCTTGTCTGTCCTTAGTCTGGGAACTTTCCGTTTCACTTGATCACCCTCAACTTGCAAACGAAATCTGCCGATAAGGTTCCCCTGCCTTGTGCGGCCCGATCCGAATAGTGACTTTTCGGTCCAGCCTCTTGAGAAAATCCAGCAGTTTGTCGGTCGTGAAGCGGCTGTAATGTCCGTTCATCAAATGAGACACGTCTGATTGCGCAATACCAAGAACAGCGGCAATTTCTCGTTGTTTAAGCTTTTTGACTTTGACGATTTTATAGACACAAAAGCCGATCTGCGCCCGCGTGAAAAGCTCATCCGAATCCTTGAGCCCCAAATCCGCAAAGACGTTCCCGCTGCCCTCTTCAAATTCGATTTTTTTATTCCTCATGTTTTGCAAGCTCCTTTGCTTCTCTGTACCGCTGCTTGATCAAATCTACATCCTGCATTGGCGTCTCAATGCCTCTCTGCGATTTCTTCTGAAAAGCGTGCAGGACATATATCTTCTTTCCAACCTGTACCGCCACGACCGTACGATAAGCATCCTTGTCATACTGCACGGCAATTTCTAAAACCCCGCTGCCAACACCCCTGAACGGTTTCGTATCCTTCGGCATCCCGCCGAACTGGAGAAGCTGCAGTTCATCCCCGATCAGCTTTTGTGCTCCCTCCGGGAATCCTCGAAGGTTCTTTCTCGAGTTTCCCATCCACACCACCGGCCGCAGAATCGGCACTTCAAAATCCGTCAAATCTCCATACTCCTCTAATATGGTAAATTTACTATAACGGCAAGCATTAGAAGGTCAACACCGATGAATCTTCAAGGGATTCCAAAGCCTTAACGCTTCTTCTTCCCAAACTTTCTCTAGGGCAAACCCTTCCGATGGTCGGGTCGGGCTTTATTCGGGCCGCTCTTGAATGCACCGATGCAAATTGAGTGACACAAAAGAAGACCAAAACATGCGGATGGCACGTGCCCAATTGGGGGGGAAACCGTTATCCCCACTTCCACTATTTTTTCTTTGCCAATTGATAGTGATCGCTACCCTATGCTGAGAACAGGCAGAAACGGCAAAACACGCACCGTTAAGTTTTAAGTCCATTTCGAGTTACGCGATTGAGGTGCCAGAGAGATTGCTCTCATGAACGAATCGCAAAGGCGACATTTATATTATTTCATTTTTAGTATTTCTTTTGTAATTTTTCCGAATTTTAGGCAAGGAGCAGTCCTCATTCCCAAGACTACCCAGTAGGTTTCTTAATGGCATGAGATATGCGTGGGCACCAGCATCGTATCTAGTGGTGTAAACAGTTCTAATTAACCGCTTTCAGGATTCGGAACGGTGCGCAGTGAGCGTGGAACCAGCCGCGTCTAAATCCCGGAAAGAAAGAAGGGAGTCCGATGCCCAACGCCAAAAGGCAACTCGCATTCGTGATTGATCTGAACAAGTGCATGGGGTGC
>JBGPIK010000210.1:0-11417 GCA_041484845.1 Binatia bacterium
ATATCCCATTTCAAGCGCTTCAGAAAACTCATCGACCGATTCATCACTCTCTCGATTGAACGATCGCAGCTCAGGATGAAAATGGATAAAGAGCAGTGAAAGGAGGGTGTCAGATTACTGAGAACTCGGTAGTCTTGAGGTCATAAATGAATCGCTTTAAGACAATCCGAATCAACGAAAAGACGAGAAGTAATTTATATCGAGGAGGTCGTTATAAATGCCGATTTTACTTACCAACGAGGACGTAAAAAAACTGATCACGCCGCAAATTGCTGTCGAGGTGATGAGGGAAACCTACCGCAGTATGGCCGAGGGTACCGGGGTAACGAGGACAAGAAGCCAGACCTTTGGCGAGACAACAAAAGAGGGCACGTTTGTAGAGCTGCGAACTATGGATGGAATTATTCCGGCTTTCGGGGCTGTCGGTATGAGAATACTTCCCGACCTGCATAGCTGGCCAAAAGTAGACAACAATTTTAGATACGACAAAATTCCGAAGGCAAATAGGAAATTTCTAGCGTTCGATTTGATTTTTGATTTAGACACGGCTGATCTCCAGGCGGTGGTTCAGGACGCCTACCTACAGCAGATGAGGATAGCGGGCGCTCACGGTGTTGCTGCAGATTATCTAGCTCGAAAGAACGCCAGCCGCGTTGGAGTCATCGGCTCCGGGTGGCTTGCTCACGGGGTCCTTGAAGGAATCAGCGTAGTGCGCCGCCTTAAGTCGCTCAAGGTCTTTAGTCCCACCAAGGCGAACCGGGAAAAGTTCGCCGAAGACGTGGCGCGAAAGTTCGCCTTGCCGGCCGACGTTGTAGATAGCGCCGAGTCAGTCACAAAGGACGTGGACATTATCATTGTGTGCACTAATACGATTGATCCGGTGTTTTTGAGCAAATGGCTTACCCCTGGCGTGCACCTGGATGCTATCTCGGGCAGAGATATCGATGACGACACTTTTGCGAGGTGTGATTACACAGTGCTCAGCATGAGAGAAGGTAAATGCAACGAAGGTCTCAACTTTGCGCCACCGGTCTTGAGAGAGAAACTCGAGGCCCGATTTTCACCCTTTAAACGGCCCATTCAATGGGACAAGTACCCAGAGTTAGGAGAGGTCATCTTGGGAAAAGCGCGTAAGCGAGTCAACGACGAAGAGATCACCTTCTTCTGCAACAACGTTGGCTTTGGAGCACAGTTTGCCGCTTTGGGGGGAAAGGCGGTTGCGCTGGCTAAGGAACGAGGCATCGGCAAATTCTTTTCCATCGATGACTGGTACGAGGACGTAAGATAATGACTTTACGAAACGTGTTAGTCGTTTCCATCCTGCTTCTATCATCAACGACATCCCCGGCTGATTCGCAGAATCTAAAGGTAGGCTACCCGTCCATCGGCGGCGCACAAACGCCGCTGTTTGTGGCGAAGGAGTCCGGAGCTTTTCGCCGGCAGGGTTTGAATGTTGAGACTATTTTTATCGCGGGCGGAAACAGGGTCGTGCAATCCATGATTGCGGGAGATATTCAATTCGCCCAGGTCAGCCAGGCCCCTGCCATCTCCGCTTCACTTGCCGGCGCCGATTTGGTTTTCATTGCTAACCTTTATCCCACTTTAGTTTATTCCCTGTGGGTGGCTCCGGAAATAAAACGACCCGCTGATCTCAAGGGTAAAAAGCTGGGAGTCACAAGTTTCGGTTCTGTCATCGACTTCGGCACCCGGCTATTTTTGAAAAAGTTCAACTTGATGCCGGACAGGGACGTGGCTCTCATTCAAGTGGGTGGTCAAACTAATGCTGTGGCGGCCCTTGCCGCAAAAGCGATCCAAGGGTGCCTGCTTAACCCACCTGCTTCCATCGAGGCCAAAAAGCTCGGCGGCCAGGAACTGTTCGATCTGCGTGAACTAGGCGTGGATTATGCGTTCGTAGGGGTTGCCGTCAGCCGAGCTTACTGGACGCGAAACCCGGATATCGTGGAGAGATTTACAAAAGCTTATGTAGAGGGCATAAGCATCGCCAAGAAAGATCCCGGGCTGACCATTCGGGTGTTGGAAAAATATACCAAAGCTACGGACCAGAGGGAATTGGCAGAAACTTACCGGGTATTTGTAACCAACGCTTTACTGGATAAGCCGTACACGACCGACCAAGGCATACAAGCTAATCTGGATGGTTTGGGACCAAAATTAAAGGTCGCCCAAAATGCCAAGCCACAAACTTTTTATGACAACCAGATCATCGATAATTTAGAAAAGAGTGGATACATCAAATCACTCTATCAATAGCAAGGGTAAGATTTGGACTCTGTAGCGATTCCCTATAGAAGGAGAACAGCGTGCTCGGCGGAAGGCCTTTTATTTTAAGTTTGCTGTTCATTTATGTCTTTTTCATTTCTCCCTCGGCGTCGGCCCTCGCGGAGGACTTTTACAAAACCAAGACAATCAACTTTATCGTCGGCACCTCGCCGGGTGGTGGATTCGATACTTATACCCGGGCAACCTCCCGGTACATCGGTAGGCACATACCAGGGCAACCTAAAAATCCATCTCATGTCATCCCGCGGTCCAAATCGGGCCGCCGTTTCGTTTCAGTAAACTTAGATTGAATTGTGTTCTCCGACGACTAAGTCCGGCGAGATTTGCCTGACGCGTCGTAGGCTCAATTCAATCCTGCGACATAAGGTGTGGTAGCGAGGCGGTTCGTAGTCCGCGTATCGGGGATGAATTAAACTGCTCTGTGCAGGTATATTGGTCTTTCTCTGCGTCTCGCTGGGCTTGCCCCTGCTTGATATCCTTGAACCTACGAAATGATCTGTTTATCGCGTCTACTTGGCGCAATATCGCCGATCTAATTATCACTGGCATCACGTACATTCCGGCGCATGCAACGCGCCATCCTATTTGCGCCACTGTTATTCGTACCTACGGTCCTTCACGCTCGGGCGATTAGGTGGGAAGGAAATCCCATCTCGATTTCCATCTCTAGTGAGCGGCTTACCCGAATCGAGTTTCCCGAAACCCTGCGATCGGTTTTTCTTACCCGGTCCGATATCGCTGTAGAACGAGAAGAGAAATCGCTCTATATGCGGGCGCTCGCGCCGGACGCAGAGAATTCTCCTTTTTGTTGTCGGAGAAAGCGGGACCACTTACGAAATAAACCTGTCTAACTCCGACAATCCAGATGCAACCGTTGTCATCTCCTCTGTTCCTAGATCCCTGCGGACTCAGACGGAGCAAGCTAAACAAGTGCCCGCTCTGGCTCTCATGCGGTCGATGGCTCTCGCAATTCTGTATCATGTAATCGTGAGGTGGAAGCCAAGGCATGAGACTATTTGCGACGACAGCGACTCTCAAACGTATTGGAACGCTATTTGCCGTAAAGTTCCTTGAAGAATCCTTCTCTCTCCAGTTCTTGTAAGAATCGCAAATTGACAAATTCTTCGGGCTTTCGTCCTCTCGCGCCCGGCGCTCGTTTAGCGACTTCCTCAAGAGCAAAACGGATTCCTTCTAGATTGGGGTACGCCTTCGAGTCTGTGATATGGACGTAGTCCTGGTAGGTTGCTTCGAGAAACTCGGGATTCTTTATTTTTACATATCTGTCTAGGATCGCTTTTGTCGGCTCTGGATTTGTTAACCCGTAATGAATCCCTGCAATCAGTCCTTTTAAATAACTTTTGACGAGTTGGGGTTCATCTCGGATGATACGATCCGTAGTTTCTACGATGGCCTGCGGGTAAGGGATCTGAAGTTGAGCCAGGTCGGCGATGACCGGGTAGCCTTGTTTTTGCGCGGTGATATCCAGAGGAACGCCGACGATGGTTGCATCAATTGTTCCGGCGACTAAAGCGGCAAAACGGTTCGACTGCTCTCCCGCCTGAACGATGACAACGTCCTTATCTGCGCTCAGAGCGAACTTTCCTAAAAACAGACGAACGGCAGTATCCGTGCTTGAGCCGAAGCGGCTGATGCCAATTTTCTTGCCCCTAAGTTGATCCGAACGGGTAATTCCTTTGGCGACGATCATTTTGTAGGGGAGGGTATTAATGAGCGCGGCGACGATGATGCTGTCCGAGCCCGCCGACCGGGACGCGATGGTTACGGGCCCGGCAACCATGGAAATCTTTACTTCCCCCGCC
Organism: Binatia bacterium; assembly: GCA_041484845.1. Classification (GTDB taxonomy): domain Bacteria; phylum Desulfobacterota; class Binatia; order UBA9968; family UBA9968; genus JBGPIK01. The sequence goes on from JBGPIK010000210.1 coordinate 4,122, forward strand.
ATCGAGGCCTGCGCAAGTAGTGAACCGGCTTGAAAGACGACAAGCCTTGCATCCAGTCCATATTTTCGAAACAGGCCCGTGTCTCGTGAAACGAACGAGTGAATGGTGTTGTTATTTAATCCGGCAATGCCCACCGGAACCGGAGTGAGGGTTTGCGCAAACAAGTGAGGCGGCACTGACGAAACTGATAAACAAAGGATTAAAAGTTGCACGGCGATTTTATTTGCTCGTGTCATTTTTGCCTCTAATAACATTGCAGCCTTTCCAACGTGTTGCCGGATACTATAATTCTTGAGCGAGATACCACGAAACTTAATGGGGCTTCAAGCTGCATCTCGGTCGTGTCATCTTGTCCGCACGTTCTACGCGGGTATTACTAAAGATTGACAGAGGTCAATTCAGTTCGATATCTTCTGGCTTGCCGCGGAACCGTTCAGGTGAGGGAAAACACTGATATGGCGACTACAAACGAAATCGATGAGCTCGGTGCGACAAAATTACTGACCCCCGGAGTCATACGTTCAGCGGTAGGTCTGGTCAAGAAAGGGAAAGTTTATTCTTTGGGACAAGTACTGGAACCTGGCATGCCACGTTTGCCGCGCCATCCGCCGCTCGTGGTGGCAGCCTCCACGACTCCATACCAGTCTCAGCGCCGCTGGCAAGAGCGGGGAGCAAAAAATCTGCCCGGAGCAGCGTCCGAGCGAGTGGAGATCAATACGCATAGCGGTACGCATATTGACGCCCTTGGCCATTGGTCCAACTGTAACCAGAATTATGGCGGGTTGGACGCAAAAGAAAATTATACCGAAGCGGGACTTCTTCATTTGGGCGTCGAGCATATACCGCCCATTGTGGCGCGGGGAGTTCTTATCGATGTCGCGGAGCGCGGGGGCGCGGAAATGCTCGAATCCGGCCAGGTGATCACGGTCCGAGATATCCAATCGTTTCTGAAAGATCATCGACTATCTCTATCAAAAGGCGATGTCGTCTTGCTCTACACCGGCTGGTCTAAATTGTGGCACACGCGTGATCTCCGCTATTGCACTTCTGAGCCGGGACCGGGCCGGCAAACCGCCACATGGCTGGCGGATCAGGATATTGTCGCGTTAGGAACCGACACGATGGCGGTCGATGTAGATCCGCCTGAAGACCCAGCCTTTCCTCGCGTGGTACATCAGATTATGCTCGTAGAGCGCGGTGTGCACCTCATCGAAAACCTGTATTTGGATGAGCTTGTCGGAGACAAAGTCTACGAATTCCTCTTTGTCCTCGCAACTCCAAAGCTCAAAGGCGGTACCGCCTTTCCTGTTGAACCTATTGCGATTGTTTGAAGTAGCTCGGCAGAAAATTTCGAGGGTCAGGAGAAAGATTCGTAGAAAGGGGAATTTAGTGGGCCGGGCTATTGAGTCATGACGCTTTTTTAAATTAGATTCTCACAGCGCTCTAACTATGCTAACTGGCTGTTCAGCCTCAACTACTATAAAGCACTCAACAGCTTCTCTCTAGGAATTCCGTTACGAAGGAATCCACGACACTTCGAAAGATTACCCGTGCGGTCATTCGTCGAGTCGAAAGCCCGAGCGGAGTCGGCTCCGGGGTCCGACATAACAATCTTTGCAATCTTTCGGCTTCGGTCCGTTTTTGTTGTGGGGAGCACTTTGGGGCAAATCTAGACTTTGGTATTTGTCGTCTTGCCCATTGGGCTTAACCGTTCCGTGAATAATCGGCCTTGCCCGCGATCACGCCCCGCACGCCCCCGCGCGGATTGACACTGTCCCCCGGATCTCCGAGGAATCAGATGAATGTGGCAATGCATTACGGTTTGTCCGGCGGATGCACCCATATTGACGCCCACGTTGTAGCGGTCCGGTCTGAAACGGCCATCCAATAACTTCTTCGCCTCGTCCAACATAGCCCAGAGCGCCGTTCTCTCGTCGGGTGTCACTGAGAAATAATCGGAGAAATGACGATTCGGGCGAAGAGAAAAGGGACAGACTTTTGGTAAGAACCGACAGACGCGACTCTCGTGTTGGGGACCTTGACGTTATTGATTGGTCATCACGTGTTTGAGATCAGACATTCGTTCCGGTGGTTGATCTCTAAAATCTCGATGTCCCTGGAAGCTGCCTGTAGCCGCTTCGCAAGCTTTTAATAAAAGCCGTCAACCTGCGGATGAGAAAGGGTGCGCGCGAATTCTAGATTGGTCGTGCATGCGAAGGCATTCCGAAAATTTGGAAAATTCAAGGTTTCTTAGCACGATCTGCAAGTTACGGCTCCCCGTACCCCTTGCTAGATAAGAAGTTTCGAGCCGGCACGGCAGTTGCAGTGCTGCTTCTAGATACAGAGAAAGAACATTGGTCACGTCAGGAGCATTTGGCCTTTACAGCGCTGCCGCTCTCGTCAAAGACCTGTCGACGATGACTAAACACGGTGACTGGATTTACTGTCGTACTTACCTCTTGGGAGGTGGGCTGGATCAAATGATATAGCGAGGCCTAGTCTCCTTGATCGCTTAGCAGTCGGGCCGAAATAAACTGGCGCCCGCGAATTCGGTCCGTTTAATTTGAAAAATTGATGTTGGCAACGTAGGTCCAGCAAAACGGAACCACCTCAGTCGAAACGCTCTTAGGCTCGGCTGTTCAAAATTTCACCAAACGAACCGCGGGTACTCGAAACTAGCTCCGGGAAATGAGTGAGAGATCTTGGGTCTTGATACTGACCTTGAAAAAGACACTTTGCTATTCACAAAGAGAACACAACACATGACAAGTCTAATAAGAATGGCATTTCCCCAATGCCTAGAGAGACCCGCAAGGAAGAAGTGGTTATTGTTAGACGCCTCCGTGTATTGCGCTGCGGCTACGATAAAAAGAAAGTTCTTGGGTTCTCTTTTTCGGTCCGCCCTTTGGTTCATTCTGCTAGCGCTTACCACTTTACCCCATAACGCATTCTCGGCAGACAAGGTCACAGGTATCTATGCTTCTCAGGCTATATCTCAATGTCTCCCTTGGATCGCCGAGGACGCCGGTATTTTTAAAAAGTATAATTTGGATTTCCAGCTTATCTATGTCGCGTCGGCTGCCATTTCGACTGCCGCGCTGCTTGGCGGCGATGCTGACATTGCGCTAACCGGGGGCGCGGGTGTTGTTCGAGCGTTTATCGGTGGAGCCAGCGACCTCGTCGTTATTGGCGCAGTCAAAAATATTCTGACTCACAGCATTCTAGCAGGCCAAAAGATAAAAAATGTTGAAGGCCTCAAAGGGAAAAAAATCGGCGTTACCAGGCTTGGAAGCAACAGCCATTACTTCACGGTTCAGGCGCTTCGCTTGTCGGGGTTAGACCCGGAACGCGATGTCACATTGGTGCAAACCGGTGGCGTGCCTGAAAATCTTGCCGCGTTGACGAAAGGTATCATTGATGCCGCCACGATGACTTCGCCTGGAGATGCCACCGCCATTTCCCAAGGGTTTCATTATGTCGTTTATGGGCCTGACCTGCGCTTGCCTTATGCGAACACAATATTCGCTACTCGCCGGCCTGAGATTGCTAAGCGTTCCGCCGTGGTCGGACGATTCATGCGCGCTATGGCAGAAGCAGCAAAGATTTTGCACACTGACAAAGGACTGACTTACCGGGTCTTGAGAAAACGCTTCCGGATCGAGGACAATAACCTTCTGGATGCCGCCTACAATCCAGAGATAAAGGCTTTGGAGCCCAAACTTGAAATAAAATACGAGGCGATTCAAGCGATCCTGAACGAGGTTTCTCAGACGGACCCGCGCGCGAAAAAAGTGAAGCCCAACGATCTGACAGACAACCGGTACTTAGAGGAAATGCAGAAGAGCGGTTTTTTAGGAAAGCTCTGGGAAGAGCGATCTTAGCGATTGAAAGAGGAGTCCAATGTTTACAGCTATCCATGTTGTGAATCAGTTTTTTGCCGGGCTTGGGGGTGAGGAGAAGGCTGACACTTCCGTGAGTGTATTCGATGGAGCTTCGGGCGCGGCGCGTGGGCTCCAGACTCAGCTTCAGGATAACGCGAAGGTGGTGGCGACGATTTGGTATGGGGACAACTATTTTCATGATCACGTCGAGGAAGCCAAGGCGGCCATTGTTCGAGAGATAGAATTACGGCGGCCTGATGTCGTGGTAGCGGGGCCGGCATTCAATTCCGGGCGCTACGGATTTGCATCGGTCGAGATATGCGAGGCTGTCTCTAAAAGTTTGGGGATACCGTGTGTGGTTGGGATGCATTCGGAGAATCCGGCAGTTTCGGCGTATCGGAATAACAAGAATCTAAAAGTATATCTTTTGCCGACATCCGAAACAGCGACGGGGATGGGCGAGGCGCTATCATTGATGGCGCGCTTTGCATGCCGATTAGCGAGCGGAGCCGAGATAAAATCTGCGCAACAAGAGGGCTACCTCCCCAGAGGCGTTCGCCGCGATGAGAAAGCCGATCGGCCGGCCGTCAAGCGGGCGATTAGCATGCTACTGGACAGGCTCAACGGACGTCCGATCACGACTGAGATCCCCGTAGAAATCTGGGACCAGGTTCAAATTGCAGCGCCGCTTACTGATCTTTCGAAAAGCACAATCGCGATAATCACAACCAGCGGCGTCGTTCCGTGGGGGAATCCTGACGGTTTTAAGATTTTCCGGAATACTCACTGGCGGAAATACAGCATCGCTGAGTTGAACCGGATGGAACCTGGGCGCTGGGAGGCGATCCACGGGGGCTACAATGTTTCCTTTATAAATCAGAACCCGGACTACGGACTGCCGCTCGATGTTTTGCGGGAGTTAGAGGCCGAAAGGATTATCGGCAAGCTTTATCCGGCGTACTATGTCGTTCCCGGCAATCAAGGCTCGCCGTCCGTGATGCGTCGGATTGGCGAGGAGATTGCGGCGGATATGCGCAAAGAGGGTGCCGATGGTGTCCTCTTGGTGGCCACCTGAGGCACATGCACTCGCAGCGGTGCTGTGATTAGCAAAGAACTCGATCGGATCGGATTGCCGGTAGCACTAATCAGCGCGATGTATCCTCTTGCGCAACAGGTGGGCGCCAGCAGGATCGTCAAGGGTGTCCGTATACCGCACCCTTGCGGCGATCCGGGGTTGTCGGCGGAATTGGATAGGCGGCTCAGACGCGAGATTGTGGAAACTGCTTTGAAGGCTCTCCAATCCGAGGTGAAGGAGCCGGCCCTTTTCGCACCCAAAATTGTCGTGGCCGCATAAGAGGAGAAGATGCAATGCATCTTGAGATGGCAGAGTTTCCCGTAAACGATATACAACTTGGAACGGCTTTCAGTTATCGCTCTGGCAAGTTGGAGGTTGATCAGGAGAACCTCAAGGCTATGGTTCTCCAAGACAAGCGGATCGAGAGCGCAGATCTGGCGGTTGTTGTTCCCGGAGAAAAAGTTCGCATCACCAGCATTAGGGATGTAGTCGAGCCAAGAGTTAAGGTGAGCGGAGAGGGGCAGGTCTTTCCTGGGACTCTCAGCCCTGTAGCGCCGGTTGGCGAAGGGACGACTCATCGTCTTTCCGGCATGGCTATTGTGACTTGCGCGGAATATGAAGGGACCATTCGCGCCGGTAGCGCGGTGCAACGTAGTGCTTTCCTCGACATGTGGGGGCCTGGGGCCAAGGCATCGCGTTTCAGTTCTAGAATCAATCTGGTCTTGGTCCTGCGGCTGGTTAAGGGACTATCCGAGATAGAGGCTCACACCGTTATCCAGTGGGCCGAGTACAGCGTTGCCAAGCGCTTGGCTGAGACTACGACTAGTCAAACCCCTAAGCAGATAAAGAGTTTTGAAATTGGCCAAGAGAAATCGAACCTGCCCCGCGTGGTCCTCATTCAGGGCTGCCTCACTGATAGCCACCACCCGCATTCTGGCCTGAGCTATTACGGGTTACCTGTCCGGGACTCATTGGCGACAGTGGTCCATCCCAATGAACTTTTCGATGGAGCAGTGACGGGAGATACCACCCGTGCAATGGGGCCGTTTCCGACGACGTGGGACTGGCAGAACCATCCTCTCGTGCTGGGCTTGTACGAAGAGCATGGACGTACGTTGAACCTCGTGGGTGTCATCCTTGAACGTATCCGGTTTGAAACCCACCTCGGCAAGGAAGTTATTGCCCTTAACACGGCACATCTGGCGGCCACGCTGCAATCCGACGGCGCTTTGGTGACTTGGACTTTTTCTGGAAACTGTTTCATGGATGTGATGATGACGATTCGAGCTTGCGAACACCGTGGCATTAAGACCGTGCTGGTAACCTACGAATACGGCGGCAAAGATGGCTTCGATACGCCCCTCCTTTATTACGTTCCTGAGGCCAAGGCTATTGTGAGCACTGGTAGTCGTGACCGGTGGATCGAGTTGCCGCCCGCTGATAAAGTGGTTGGCCCAGATGACCGAATACGCTTGTTCGGCTATCCAGGGGCGCCTGTAGTTGCCGCGCGGGATTCTATAACGCTGGACGCGCGCGACCTTATCATTGGTGGCGTAGACATTTGGGGCGGGCGGTCTTGGACTTGCCGAGCCTACTAGGAAACATTTTCGCCGTCGTGGAGCTCTTGCCCGTTGTACTCGAGAAATCAGCCTGTTATAAGCGGGGTTCGATACTTCCTGGCCCACACGCCCGGTCGTGTGCGCCACGGCTCAAAACCTGCTCGTGAAATTGCGAGGAATACTGCCCTCACCCAAAGCATACTCTCTCATTTACGTTCGTATGACGCCGCCGTAACCTATCCTCCTAACCGGACGTTTCTCAGGGCAATCTACACTGACGATCTGCAGAGCATGGAGCGTCCGTGGTACATGAGCTGGCCAACAGGGCCAGCCTCGGCAGCCTCATGGCCGAGCCCCACAAATCCCACTTACATGACTGCACCTAAAGAGAGATAGAGCGACAGCTTTATAGTGAGGGAGATCTCTAAACGGAACGACCTTGTCGGCGAGCCCCTCTCGGGCCTATACCTTCCGTGTTCGCTTTCTCTAAAGACTTCTCTTAGGGACTACCGCTTTCGATCATCCTGGGACCGACAATGCCGTCCAAACTGAGCCAAACTGACGGACAGCCGGAACATGACTACGGGAAACGGAACCATCTTCATAGTGTATTAGACTGCCTGGATCACAGCTTCAACTTGCAAGGTAATCGGCGCGCCGTAACGGCTACGGTGAAACGCGAAGCATCTCGAACCATCCATCTCCGGGTGATGGGACCCCGCGAAACGGAAACCGCCGATCTCGCTCTCCTCAAATCTCAGTGAAGACTCTCCAGTCAATG
>JBGPIK010000211.1:0-11411 GCA_041484845.1 Binatia bacterium
CAGTACCCTGGACGGATCGCGCTCGCGCGGATTGCCGAGGCCACCGCCGCCGGGGGTTTCCAGGCTCACGACCTCCCCCGGGTGCAACGTATGGTCCGAGTAACGCGAAGGAATGACCCGTGCTTGCGCTGTGCCGGGGTTCAGCGTGCACCGGCCGGTTTTGCCATTGAAGCCGCCGTCGATACCCTTAGGCGCGACAGTGTGTTTGGTTGAACGCAAGGAAAACCTGGCATCATTGTCCAGCAATTCGTATTCCCGGACAAAGCCCAGCCCGCCGCGGAATTGTCCGGGCCCGCCGGAGTCGGAAATCAGTTCAAAGCGGCGCAGCCGGGTGGAAAACTCGGATTCTATGATTTCTATCGGGGCGATCCTGGCGTTTGACTGGTTCACGTTGGTGCCGGAGACGCCGTCTTTGCCGCTGCGGCCGCCCGAACCGCCACCGAAGATCTCATACTGAACGTAGCCTTTGCCGGTTTTGTTGCTGCGGCCGCCGATAATAATAGAACGGCTACTGCAGCCGTCACCAACTTTTTTGTTCGGCGTGATCTGACTCGAAGCTTCGAGCAAGGATTCAACCAGCGCGTGGACCGTCGGATTATAAGTGTTCACCGGCGCAGGAAAACGCGGGTTGACGACGCTGCCGTCGCGCACCCGGATGTCGATACATCGGGCCAATCCGTAATTGATGGCGAGCGCCGGATCAACCAAACAGGTCAACAAGTAGCAACATGCGGCGCGCACGATCGTAGGTCGGATGTTCGCCGGCCCCTTGGTTTGATCGGCGCAACCGGTGAAATCGAAAAGCAGATGATCGCCTTGCTTGTTGATCGTAACGTGGAGCCGCACGGGCTTATCGAGATCGATGCCATCGCTATCGACGAATCGCTCACCCTCGCCGACGCCGTCGGGCCACGACGCGATTTCACTGCGTACCTTCGCTTCGGTCAACGCAAAGAGCTGCTCGTAAGATGCGAGAATCGTGTCTTTGCCATAACGCTCCATCATTTCCTGAAAGCGTTTCTCGCCAAGACGCGCCGCGCCGACCTGTCCGCGCAAATCGCCGACGACCAGCTCGGGTGTCCGACTGTTGGCGCCGAGCACGGCTTCAATATCTTTGCTGATTTGGAATGATGAAGCGTACCTGATCGGCGGCACCTGAAGCCCTTCCTGGTAGATCTCGCGGGCCTGGCTCCAGCAGCTTCCGGGGACCGGTCCGCCGATGTCGCTCTTATGCGCGAGGTTTGCGGCGAAGCCGACCCAGTCGCCCCTGAAGAAGATCGGCGTGAGCACCGCCATGTCGGGCGCGTGGGGGCTGCCGCCGAGGTAAGGATGGTTGGTAATAAACGCGTCGCCTTCGTGAAGTTCTTCCCTGGTGTAATTTTTCAAGAGGCCCGCGGCGCACGCGGGAAAGGCGCCCATATGCAGGGGCAAAACGACGTGCTGAGCGACGACTTCGCCATGGGTGTTCAGGATCGCGCAACTGGCATCTTGAGATTCTCGGATGATGGTCGAATAGCCGGTGCGAAAAAGCGAATTTTGCATCTCCTGGACGATGCCGGCGAGACGCGCCTGGATGACTTGCAGAGTTACGGGATCAATCATAAAAATAGTGCTGAGTTATGAGTGCTGAGGACTGAGCAGGGGAGTTTTCAACTCGGCCCGCAGTCCTCATACCTCAGTCCGAGGCTCTTCAGCCCTCGTCCCTCGTTACTTTTTTTCCGTCACGATTAAGTTTCGATATTCATCCACCGTAGCCTGCTGCTCAGGATGAATCACCGTCGTAGTGTCCAACTGCTCAACGATGGCCGGGCCGGTCAAATTGTGCCCGGGTTCAAGGCACTCGCGGTTGTAAACCTGAGTGTTTACCGTGCCGTGTTCCTTGCCGAAATAGACGTTGCGTTCACCGATCCTAGCGGCTTCAACCCTGCGCCCCGTGACTTTGCCGGGAGAGAGCTTCGCCTGCGGCACGAGTCCGAGCGATACCAATCGCAGACTGACCAATTCAACCGGCTCCGTTTCGGCCTTGTGGCCGGAATTCTGCTCGTGCACGGTATCGAAGCGGCCGCGCATCAACACCAGGTCATGCGCGGTTAGCGGCGGCGTCGGGCAGGGCACCGTAAGTTCGTAACCCTGGCCGGCATAGCGGAGGTCGAGAAAAGCTTCGATCTTGATCTCGTTGTCGTGAAAACCCTCATCGTGCAGGTCGGTTTTGGCCTGATCAACCAAGCGCCCGAACATCTGGTTGATCTCGTGCAAATCCAGCTCGTCCAGTCCCGCCAACTTCGAGCGCACGTAATCATGTTTGACGTCGGACATTAACAGACCGAGAGCCGAGTGAACGCCCGGTGTCAGCGGAATCAGAACTGACGGAATACCGAGATCCAGCGCCATGCGTCCGGCGTGCATCGGTCCGCCGCCGCCGAACGCGACGAGTGTGAAATCGCGAATGTCGTAGCCGCGCGCGGAAGACACTGCTTTGATCGCTTCTTCCATTTTGACGTTTATGATTTTCAGAATGCCGTCGGCGGCTTCGAGTAAATTTAACCCCAACGGCTTGGCGATTTTGTCCGCCAGTAGCTTATCGGTTTTGGCTTTGTTGAGCTTCATGCGGCCGCCAAGGAAGTGTTCGGGATCTAAAACTCCGGTCACGATGTTGGCGTCCGTAATCGTGATATTTTCGCCGCCGCGATCGTAAGAGACCGGACCGGGGTCGGCACCCGCGCTATCGGGACCGACTTGCAAACCGCCCACTGCATCGATGCGCGCAATGGTACCGCCGCCGGCGCTGACGGTATGAATGTCGAGCATCGGTAGAGCGATCGGCCGCAGGCTGATCTTCCCCTGCGTCGTAATGACCGGATTGCCCTGGTGAATCAAGGCCACGTCACAGCTCGTACCGCCCATGTCGAAGGTGATAATGTTACGGATACCCACCCGTTCGCAGGTGCCCATGGAGGCTATGACGCCGCCGGCTGGACCGGAAAGAACCGTGGCCACAGGTTTGTTGGCGGATCCTGCAAAAGTCGAAACGCCGCCGTTCGATTGCATGATATAGAGCTTCGGCGTGGTGACACCCATAGCGCGCATGCGGTTTTCTAGGCGGTTTAAGTAGCTCGCCATCACCGGCTGGATGTATGCGTTGATCACCGTCGTGCTCATCCGGTAAAATTCGCGAATCTGCGGCAGAACTTCAAAGGAGAGAGAAAGGCGCGCTTCGGGAAATTCTTCCGCGACGAGTTCTTTGATCTTTAATTCGTGATCGGGATTGAGAAATGAAAAGAGAAAACAGACGGCGACGGACTCGACGCCTTTTTTCTTTAGCCTGCGGATCGCCTCGCGGGACGCCTCCACATCGATGGGCTTCAGCGCCTGGCCGCGAAAATCGACCCGCTCCGGGATCTCCTCGGTAAAATAGGGCGGCGCCAAGAGCCGTGGCTTCTCGAAAAAGAGGTCATATGTTGCAGGCCCGTAGCCGCGGGTTTGCTCCATGACCTCATAAATGCCGCGGAATCCTTGCGTCACCAGCAAACCGGTGCGCGCGCCCTTTTCTTCGAGCAGGGCATTGGTCCCCACCGTCGTGCCGTGGCAAAAAAAAGAAATGTCTTTGGCCACGGCTCCTTGATCGATCAATTCTTTGACGCCGTTCAGCACCGCCTGAAACGGCTCCTTCGGAATGGACGGAACCTTTGTGATCGCGATTGCGCCGGTGTCTTCGTTGAAAAAAACGAAATCGGAAAAAGTTCCGCCGGTGTCTACGGTTACTCGGTATTTTGCCATCGAAATTCGCTTATCATCATTCAGTGGAGTCTTCAACGACGATGGCTCGACACGGATTCTAAGTCACGGATCGATCACTGTCCGCCGGGGGTTCATATTTGCGGCCGGCACAAGCTATATGGCTGGATGGCGCGCGAGGCGTTCTCACTCTTGCAATAGGAACGCTGCCACTTCATTCTGCCGGCGCCGATGCACTTCGTCGGATAAATCCTGATAAGGATGCGCGAAGCCGTTGTCCTGCAAAATACGGGCGCCGCGCGTTCGTGCTCCGCGTATCAACTCATCCATTGCCCGCGGCGGGACAACCGTGTCGGCGGCGCCGGAAATAATCATCAGCCGCGAGCTATCCGACGGCAGATGGGCGACAGGATCGAAGCGTTCCGGGCAGCCGAGATTGGAGATGCGCCCCGGCGATGAATCGATGACCAGCCGGGTGTAAGCCGAACTGTCCCCTACGGCGTTGAGCAAAATGACTCCACCCATAGAGATGCCGTACAGAAGCTGCCGCGAATAGCCGAGCGTATTCAGATGAGCAACGATCGCGCCGTAATCCGTAACGATCGCGGCAAGCCGGCTTTTGCCTTTCGAAATGCCGTAACCGCGATAGTCGTAAATGTAGACATCCAATCCCAGGTCGCGAAACGACTGCAGATCGGCCACCAGTTGGTCGGCAAGCATGGCGTTTCCTTGCGCAACCAGAAGGTAACCTTCGGGAGTCGCGGCGGCGAGCTTGTAACCGCCCAGTTGCGTGCCGTCGCCGCTCGCGAATTCAATCTGCTCGAGATTCTTGACTCGCGCAACACGCTGCGGGCTTGGCGCCCCGGCTAGGCGGCGCCACAGCCAAAATGTGAACGGTTCACGAATCGAGCCGCAGACGGCGGTTTCAGTTTCGTGTGGCTGGGCCAAACTCAATTTGCCGCTCATGCTCAAGAGCAGCAACGGAAATAGCAATAGTGCAGCTGATGCTCGGATGATGCGGAGCCTATCCCAAGCCCAGCGGCGTCCGCGGCCAGCCGCTCTTCGTTGAAGTGCCATTTCACCGTTGCCTGTATCCACATTGAGCACAGTCTCTGCTTGCCGGCAAGCAAGACCAAGCGATTGAAGCCGGGGCCGGTGGAGGTTATAAAAATCAGCTAACGATCCGGGCAAAGCGTTGACAGGAACACTTGTCCCGGTTAGGCTCTGGCACTGTCGGCAGGTTTTACACGCAAAAACAAATCGGAGGAGACCATGAAAACTGTACTGACCCGTCAACTGGCTTTCATCGGAACGGCGCTGTTCCTATTCGGCATGGCTACTTCAGGCGATGCCCAAACAATCAAAATAAAAATGGGCTCATCGCTCAGCCCACCGTCCATGGAATCGATTACACCCTACGTGGCGATCGAAAAAGGCATGTTTAAGAAATATGGTTTGGACGTCGAGGTGGTGGAGTTTCGCGGTGACGCGACGCACGTCAAAGCTCTATTGTCGGGCGATATCGATGTGTCGATCAATATGGGCGCCACGGAAGGTATCGTGAGCGCCGCTAAGAAAGCGCCGGTTAAGCTTTGGGTCGTTGCCAATCCCACAACGCCTTATCACTTCGTTGCGCGCAAAGAAGCGGGAACGACACTTCAAGCACTGGTGGGGAAAAGCATCGCCGTATCCGGCATCGGGGCGATCTCCTATCATATTCCCCGGATCGTGCTTGAACGCAGCGGCCTTGATCCCGAAAAATTCAAATACGTCGCCGTCGGGTCCCCGGCAGACCGCTTCAAGGCGCTGGTGGCGGGCAAGGTCGATGCGACGGTGGTGACCAACACGGAAGTGGCTAAACTCACTGCGTACCCGGATATCATCGATCTTGTGAACGTCCCGAAGGTCGTGCCGGAGATTCCGTATGAGTTCGGTATGGCGCGGGAAGAATACATTCAAAAGAATGCCGACACGCTCTATAAATTGGCCAAAGCCATTATCGAGGCGAATCGATGGATTGTCGCGAACAAAGCCGGGACGGTCGAGGTCGCGAAAAAAATCTTGCCCGAGGAATCCACGGACGTGTTAAGCAAGACCTATGACCTGGCGGACCCACGGCTCTGGGGTGTCAACGGCGATATGAGCGAAGCATCGTATAAATTCACTGTCGATTTTCTTAAGAAGGTCGGTTACCTGGAAACGCCGGTGCCGTATAATCAATTTTTCGATCGCCGCTTTGTCGACCGGGCGCTCAAAGAGTTGGGTAGGAAGTAAACTCGTCTCGGGAGCGGTTATCGGTTCGTTGGGTGGATGAATGCTGGAGGTCAGGCAGCTCAGCAAGGTTTTTTTTGAGCAAAACGACCCGCGCAAGCCCGGATTTGTCGCTCTTTACAATATTTCGCTGGCGATTCGCGATAAAGAGTTTGTTTCGCTCCTCGGTCCGAGCGGCTGCGGCAAGACGACTTTGATCAGGATCATCGCCGGCCTGATCCCGGCGGACCGCGGCGAGGTCGTTGTCAAAGGCCAAACCGTTACGGCCCCGGGCCGGGACCGCTGCATGGTCTTTCAACAGTTCGGATTACTTCCCTGGCGCACGGTCCTCGCCAACGTCGAGTTCGGGCTTGAAATTGAAGGGGTTTGCAAAGAAGAGCGCCGCCGCGCCGCGGATAAATATCTAGAGCTGGTCGGCCTCAAAGGCTTTGAACAGTATTATCCGCACCAAATTTCAGGCGGAATGCAGCAGCGGGTCGGCATCGCGCGTGCGCTTTCGAAACAACCGGATATTCTCCTCATGGATGAGCCTTTCGGCGCCGTCGATGCGCAAACCCGCGAGCAGCTGCAAGAAGAATTGCTGAAAATCTGGAATCAAACCGATACGACAGTCGTCTTTGTAACGCATAGCATCGATGAAGCGATCTATCTTTCGGATCGGGTGGTGGTCATGCAGGGGCGCCCGGGTCGCATCAAGGAGGAAGTCACCGTGGAGTTGCCCCGGCCGCGCTGGGAAGGCGATGTGAAGGCCGATCCGCACTTCGCGCAACTGCGCTCCCATTTGCGCGAATCGTTGCGAGGATAGCGGTATGGCACCGGCGACAGACGAGCAACTCATCCACGAGCTCGGACTCAGGCGCGAGCATCGCTGGTCGCTCTACGACCATCCGAATATCATCCGCACCGCGTCGGTTCTGGTCTTCCTCGCGGTTTGGGAACTCTATGGCCGCCAGACCGATCCGATTCTTTTTACGTACCCAACGGCGATTGCCGTGGCGTTTTGGCAGCTTCTCTGGTCCGGTGAATTGATTCGACAGCTGCTGGTAAGCTTGAGCGCTCTCGCTGCCGGTTTTGGCGCAGCGCTTTTTCTCGGCGTCGCTTTGGGGCTGGTCATGGGACGGTCGCGCATCGCGGAGGCTTTTTTTGAGCCGCACGTCAATGCGCTATATTCGACACCGCAGGTGGCCCTTACGCCGCTTCTGATGATGTGGCTGGGTTTGGGATTTACGGTCAAAGTCTCGGTCGTCTTTCTCTTCGCTTTTTTCCCTGTGCTCATCAACACCGCGAGCGGCGCAAAGAACGTTAGCGCGTCGATGATCGAAGTGGGCCGGGCTTATCTGGCGTCGCGCCGCCAAATCATGTTCAAAGTCGTTCTCCCCGCCGCGCTACCCTTTATTATGGCCGGCGTGCGGATCGCGGTCGGGCGGGCAGTGGTGGGGATGATCATCGCGGAGCTCTTTACCGCGATCACGGGCCTGGGCGCGATGCTGTCGCTCTACGGCAATATCTTCGAAACGGCGAAAATGTTCGTCGTCATCATCGTTCTTGCGGTTTTGGGCGTTACCCTGATTCACGCCGCGCAGATGTTGGAAAGAAAGATGGCGCGATGGAAAGAGACCGAGCGCGCGCTCGGCTAAGCGGGAGCCAACGGATGACCGACGCATCATGCTCCTCACGGTAATGGGAAAGCGATCGCGATGACAGTAAATGCCATTGAACAGCAGGCGTTGTCAGAACTCGCTCTCGCCCCCGAGCGACCGTTTCGGTTGACGGATCACTTGGGTGCCGTACGCGCCGCGTCGGGGCTTGTCGTGGTGCTGTTGTGGGAAGTTTTCGGGCGGCAAGTGAACCCATTATTTTTATCTTATCCCAGCGCCATCGCACGCGCTGCGCTGCAGCTTTTAAAGACCGGCGAGATTCAACGCCAGGCCATCGGTAGCCTGCATGTTTTCGCCGTAGGCCTGAGCGCGGCCTTGGTTCTCGGCGTCCTGATCGGACTACTCATGGGACGTTACCGGCTGGCGGAGTACCTGCTCGATCCCTATGTCTACGCTCTCGATGCGACGCCGCGGGTTGCGCTTATTCCCCTGCTGCTGCTCTGGTTCGGACTCGGCACGTCTTCCAAAGTCGCCATCGTCTTTCTCAGCGGTTTGTTTCCGGTTCTTATGAACACCTTCAGCGGCGTGCGCACGGTGAGCGCGCACCTGGTGGATATCGGCCGAGCCTACGGCGCCGGAGAAGGGATGATTTTTACCAAGATCATTGTGCCGGCCGCTTTGCCCTTCATCATGGCCGGCATCCGGCTCGCCGTCGGTCGTGCTCTCATCGGCATCATCACGGCGGAGATGTTCACCGCCGTGACCGGCATGGGAGCTCTTCTGGTCCGCTATTCAAGCGCTTTAGCGACCGATAAATTCTTTGTTCCGGTGATTTTTCTGGCACTCTTAGGGGTGGGACTGAGCAGCGCCGTCGAAAAACTGCAGAAGCGTTTAGCGCCCTGGAAGGAAAGCGAGCGAGCGCTGTAGCCCCGGCTGGTCGTGATTTCGATCGGCACGCTTTCTTGTCATTGCTTCAGGAAACACTAAACTGATTCAAGAAATTCTTTGAGCGCCACAGCGTTGTTATGGTGCTCGTCCTTCGTGCTGTAGACAAGCGTTACCACTCCTTTACCAACTCGGTGCTTGAGCCGGGCTACGGCTTCGGAACGTTTTGCGAGTTCGCGGACATACCGCTTCCGGAACTCGCCCCATTTCGACGGGTCGTGGCCGAACCATTTTCTGAGCGAGGCGCTGGGTGCGATGTCCTTCAACCAGAGATCGATCTGCGCAGAACTCTTAGAAACTCCCCGCGGCCAGAGCCGATCTACCAGAATGCGCGCGCCGTCCGCCTTCTCGGGGGGCTCATAGGCGCGCTTGAGCTTGATCGTGACTTGGCGCTTTAGCGACATGCGTGGATATCAACCTAACACAGTTAATGGGGGAAGTGGATTGACTCGCGCTGGTCGCCTGGCATTCCGTTGCGGGCGACAAGATCAAAGTCGGGAATGACCGAGAAGCTACGGGGCTCGCCAAAAACACCATAGACATTTTCGCCACATTACGTTACTAAAATTCCTGATGGGCTACTTGACGGAAAAGCTGTTCAAACAAGTTAATCACATCGCGCAAGAACGCGGCCGGTCGTATTTTTTCAATGGCTCGGTGAAGGGCATCGACGGCGACGCGCGGCGCGCCAATGCAAAGGTGCAGGGTGCAAGCCTCTACGACGTCAAGATGGTGTTCGAGGATGATTTTCTAGATGTTTATTGTTCCTGTCCTTTCTTCGATAGGGAGTTTGAGACCTGTAAGCATATATGGGCGGCGCTATTAGCCGCGGAACGTCAGGGATTGCTGAAGGTTCCAGGAAGCAGGAGGTCTTTGAGGATCTTCGAATCGGTTGAATTGGACGAAGACGGTGACGACGATCACGAGCTTGCCAATGATATCGGCGGCGGGCCGTCGATCCAGAAAACGTCCGTGGCGCCACATAAGCCGTCTCTGCCCGATTGGAAGCACCACCTGCAAACGCTGCGCAACGCCATGGAATCCGCCGGAGCGCGCCTTCGCACGCCGTCGCATGCGGAACGTGAGTTGTTCTATTGCATCGATGTCGGCAATACGTTGGAGCGCCAGCGTCTGATTGTCGAGGTGGCTCAACGCGAGCGCAAGATGAACGGCTCGTGGGGCAAGCTCAAGAGCCGCAGATTGCGGGCGGAGGAGATCGCTCAACTGCCGGATCCGGTAGACAGACGAATCCATGCGATTCTGTTGGGGGCGCGGCAAGAGCAGGGATACGCCTACCCTTCCTATTACTACAACCCAGCGCCGGTGGAGTACATGCTGCCCTCAACGCTCTGGGAAGTCCTGTTGCCGCTCATGTGCGAGACAGGTCGGTGTGTTTTACGCACATCGATCGACAGCTCGACGCCGCTCGCATGGGACGATGGCGAGCCTTGGGAGTTATGCCTGAATGTCGCACGGGATAGCAGCGGCGAGCGTTATCGGGTCACCGGCTCGCTGCGCCGTGAGGATCGGCAGCTAGACGTGACACAGCCGATTTTGCTTCTCGCCGGCGGGTTGGTATTTCTAGATGGGCGCATCGCGCGGCTGGAGGATCATGGCGCTTTCGACTGGATTGCGCTTTTGCGCGCCCGCGAATCGCTGTCGTTTTCAAAAGAAGAAGGAGAATCTTTCCTCGATGCATTGGCGGGTCTCCCGCGTCAACCGAGACTCGCGCTGCCAGAGGAGCTTCAGTTTGAGACCGTTTCCATAGCGCCGACGCCGCGGCTGGTTGTCAAACCCGGGAAGCGCAACGTTTGGAGCCGAGCACGTCTCGTAGGAGAGTTGTCCTTTGACTACGATGGCACCGCGATTCCGCACCAAGAAATCGGCAGCGCAATCTATCAAAAGGACCGGAGACGGTTGGTGACGCGCGACGTTGCCTGCGAAGAGAATGCGAAAGCCCGCTTGAAACAAGTTGGCTTCCGCAATGGCCAGGATTACGGCACCGAAGATTTCGAACTGCTCCCCGATCATCTTCCCAAGGTTGTACGCGCACTGGCGAATGAAGGCTGGCACATTGAAGCGGAAGGCAATCTCTATCGCACGGCGGGCGCATTGCGCATGGAAATCAATTCGGGCGTGGATTGGTTCGAGCTTGAGGGTGGCGCGCAATTCGGCGAGGCCGAGGTCACGCTGCCGCGCTTGTTGCGCGCCATCAAACAGGGTGAGCATACCGTGCAACTTGACGACGGTACATTGGGAATTATTCCCGAAGATTGGATGAAGAAATATGGTCTGCTCGCTGGCCTGGGCAGCGCCGACGAAGATCGTCTACGTTTCACGCGCCCGCAGGCGGGTCTGCTGGACGCGCTGTTAGCTTCCGAGCCGGCGGTAACCTGCGACGCGGCTTTCGCGCGCTTGCGCGAGGAATTGCGCGGCTTTTCCGGGGTCAGCGAAGCGCTGCCTACGGCGCAATTTCAAGGTGAACTGCGAAGTTATCAGCGCGAGGGACTGGGCTGGCTCTTTTTTCTGCAGCGCTTCGGCTTCGGCGGCTGCTTGGCCGACGATATGGGGTTGGGAAAAACGATTCAAGTGCTGGCGCTGCTTGACTCGCGGCGCGAAGCGCGCGCTGGCGATCGGGACGCGGTGCCGGGGCCGTCTCTTGTGGTGGTGCCGCGATCCCTGGTGTTTCATTGGAAAAAAGAAGCGGCGCGCTTCGCGCCGAAGTTGCGGGTTCTCGATCATACCGGCGGAGCGCGCCTCAAACCCGGCGATCATTTCGAAGACTACGACGTCATCCTCACGACCTATGGGACATTACGGCGCGACGCGTTGCAATTCAAAGACCAGCGCTTCGACTACTGC
>JBGPIK010000212.1:0-11364 GCA_041484845.1 Binatia bacterium
GATAGAGCATACGCGGCCGAGAGCGACTAGCTTCGAGCTTTACAAAGGCATCTTGAGCGGCAACGCCCACGGCGTGTTCAATGGCAAAATCGTCGTGCACAAAGATGCCCAAAAAACGAACGCGCGCCAGACGAATAAAAACCTCTTACTTTCGGAGCATGCGGCGGTGAATACCAAGCCGCAGCTGGAGATTTATGCCGATGATGTGAAGTGCAGCCACGGATCAACGATCGGCCAGCTGGACGCCGATGCACTGTTTTACTTGCGCTCCCGCGGCCTGGACATCCATGAAGCGCGGAGTCTTTTGAGCTACGCCTTCGCCAGCGATGTGGTCGGTCGAATTCGAATCCCTTCGCTGCGGGCGCGATTGGACGAATACCTGTTGACCAAGTTCGGCAGAAATTAAATATCAGGGATGCCATGAAAGCCGCCAAGGAAATGGTCAAGCCGGAGTCGCAGCGCAAAGTGTTTGACGTCAAAAAAATCCGCAAGGATTTCCCGGTTCTGGCGCAAAAAGTTCATGGCAAAGCTCTCGTCTATTTGGATAACGGTGCCACCAGCCAAAAGCCGCAGGCGGTTATTGACGCGCTAAACCGCTATTACACGGCGGAAAATTCCAATATTCATCGAGGCATCCATTATTTGAGCGAACGAGCCACGGCCGCTTACGAAAGCGCGCGCGAGAAGATCCGGAGTTTCATCAATGCGGTGCGGACCCAAGAGATTATATTTGTGCGCGGGACAACGGAAGCTATTAATCTGGTCGCGCAGAGCTACGGGCGAACCTTTTTGAAGTCCGGCGACGAGATCGTCATCTCGGCGATGGAGCATCATTCCAACATTGTCCCATGGCAGATGCTTTGCCAGCAAGTCGGAGCGCGGCTGCGGGTCATTCCCATTTCTCATGACGGCGAGCTTGTGGTGGAAGAATATCGCGCTTTGCTCAATGACCGGACCCAATTCGTCGCGATCACTCACGTATCCAATGCGCTCGGCACAGTCGTGTCGGTGAAGGAGATCGTCAGACTGGCCCATGAGCGCGGCATTCCGGTGCTGGTCGACGGCGCCCAAGCCGTGCCCCATTTAAGGGTGGACATTCAGGATCTGGGGTGCGATTTTTACGCTTTTTCGGGCCACAAGCTTTTCGGCCCCACGGGTATTGGCGTCCTTTATGGGCGATCGGACCTGCTGGACCGGATGCCGCCCTATCAAGGCGGCGGAGACATGATCAGCCTGGTTACTTTCGAGAAGACTCACTATAATGTTTTGCCCTATAAGTTTGAAGCCGGAACCCCGCACATCGCGGGCGTTATCGGACTGGGTGCGGCAATCGATTATCTTGAAGAATTGGACTGGGAGCAGTTGGCCGAGCATGAGCATGATTTGTTATGCTATGCTTCGGTGCAGCTGGCGAAAGTCACGGGCCTTAGAATCATTGGGACGGCAAAAGAAAAAGCAGGGGTGATGTCTTTTGTTTTAGAACAGATCCACGCGCACGACGTGGGCACGATACTGGATCAAGAAGGAGTGGCGGTGCGCGCGGGTCATCACTGCGCCATGCCGGTCATGCAGCGTTTTGGGGTTCCCGCGACGACGCGCGCCTCCTTTGCATTCTATAATACCCGTGAGGAAATCGATATTCTGGCAGCAGCCCTGCAAAAGGTAAAAAAGGTCTTTGGGAATGTCTGAGCTGGATGAACTGTATCAAGAAGTTATCCTCGACCATAATAGAGCTCCACGGAATTTCCGCGCCATGGCGGATGCCAACCGCAAAGCGGAGGGATACAACCCATTGTGCGGTGATCAGGTGACCGTTTTCGTGAAATTTGAAGATGGAATTATTAAGGATATTAGTTTCCAGGGCTCAGGGTGCGCGATCTCCAAGGCTTCCGCCTCAATGATGACTTCGGCGTTAAAGGGTAAAACAGAAGCACAAGCCCAGGAGTTATTCGAGAACGTGCATGGCATGCTGACCGGCGAGTCCAATCAGCAGCAAGGCCGGAATGAGGTCGGAAAGTTGGCGATTCTGTCCGGAGTTTGCAAATTTCCTGCGCGAGTAAAATGCGCCAGCTTGGCGTGGCACACGGTTAATTCGGCGCTTCATGGCCAAGGCGAAGCTGCGTCGAGGGAGTGATGCCGGAAGGGGACAACAAGGGGCGCGCATGAATACCGAAAAATCGATTACGCTTAGACGCGATTGCACCGCCATTATGATTCCGAGCGGCGAGAAGGTCATGGTACGGATGGGGAGCGCGGTTTGGCTGACTCAATCGCTTGGCGGGAGTTATACGGTGATGACCGATCGGGGACATATGGCTCGGATCGACGGCTACGATGGGGATGCGCTCGGCTTGGCCCAGCTTGTGGATGCAACGCCGGAATCACTTCCGGGCGCGACCAGCCTCGAGAATATCGAAAAAACCTTATGGGACCGATTGAGATCATGTTTTGATCCTGAGATTCCGGTAAATATTGTTGATCTTGGCTTGATTTATGATTGTACGGTGACCGCCCTCGGCGGCGGCGGTTACAAGGCTTCAGTGAGCTTCACATTAACCGCGCAAGGTTGCGGCATGGGGCAGTTTCTGAAAGCGGATATCGAACACAAGTTGATGACTGTTCCCGGTGTTCGCGAGGCGGATGTGAAGCTCGTTTGGGAACCGCCTTGGAACCACAGCAGAATTTCCGGTCCTGCGAAACAACAATTAGGCATGGAGTAAAATAGGTTCCGCCGTCGAATAGCGGGGACCCGGTGCACTGATTCTATGGAGAGCTTAGCCCATACGATTATCGAGGCGGAGGTGCTCGACGCTCTGCGAACCTGTTTCGACCCTGAAATTCCGGTGAACATATACGAGCTGGGACTCGTGTATAATATCGAAATTCTTCCCGGTGGAGTCGTGGCGATCCAAATGACGCTGACATCGCCTCACTGTCCGGCGGTTCAATCTTTACCTGCGGACGTAGGGCAAAAAGTGCGGACGGTGCCAGGCGTGACCGACGTGAAAATCGATCTGGTTTGGGAGCCGCCGTGGGAGCCGAGCAGAATGTCTGAAGCGGCCCGGCTACAGTTGGGGATGACGTGAGTTGCGAATGGAAAGATGAAAGCGCACGCCGATTCGAATTGCCAAAATCAAGACAAGCTGAGTACGAACGCCCCCAGTCTCTTTGAGCAGTTGGGCGGCGAAGCCAAACTCCGAGTCATTGTCAATACATTTATCGACCGCGTGTTCGAAGATCGAATGATCGGGTTTTTTTTTCGCAACGCGGACGCCAACCGCATCAAAGAAATGGAATACCAACTCGCGGCGGAATTTCTTGGCGCGCCGATCACCTACCGAGGGAGAGCTCTCGATGTCGCCCATGCCAAGCATCCGATCATGGGCGGCCACTTTGCGCGGCGCCGCCAGATTTTGAAAGAGACTCTCGAAGCTTACGCGGTTCCGCAAGCGGTCAGGGAGGCTTGGCTGGGCCATACGGACAGCTTGCGACCGCTCATTACATCACAGGCAGAGTCGGACTGCGATCCAATTGCGGCAGGTCAACAAGCACGAAGCGCCGAACCGAAAGGCTAAGGTCTGGTTTCCTCTGGCCGATGATTTGTAGCCGGACATAGCGATGTGCTATTAGTATTTATTACACCGAAGGCAGCCATCAAGGATTCTTTTGCGTGAAAATAGCCGACCTCTATGCCCGGCCAGGCTTGACCCTCTCGGTTGAGTTCTTTCCTCCAAAGACAGACAAGGGTGAGGAAAACCTCTTTAGCGAAATCACGGCGATTAAGAGGCTGAACCCTGCCTTCTGTTCTGTTACGTACGGGGCGGGCGGAAGCACGCGCGAAAAAACAGTTGACCTGGTCGATCGCATTCGCCGCGACTGCGATCTCGAAGCCATGTGTCATTTGACCGTCATCGGGCAGTCTAAGGACGAGGCCCGGTCGGTTCTCAAGAAATTAGGCCAGCGCGGCATCGAAAATGTCCTGGCGCTGGGAGGGGATCCTCCGCAGGGAACGGAATGGAAACCCCACCCCGACGGATTTCATTACGCCGTAGATCTCGTCCGAGAAGCCAAGGCGCAAGGCGATTTCTCGGTCGCGGTGGCCGGTTTTCCGGAAGTGCACCCGCGCGCAGAAAGTCGTGCGTCCGATCTCCAATATCTGAAAAAGAAAGTGGACGCCGGAGCGTGTGTCATCATCACGCAGCTATTTTATGATAATGATCCGTTTTATCGCTTCGTCGAGGACGTGCGAAAATTAGGGGTGTCGGTGCCCATTGTCCCCGGGGTTTTACCGATTCTTTCGGCGCCTCAAGTGCGCCGATTCACTGCGCTTTGCGGAGCGAAACTTCCTGCGGCGTTGGAAAAAGAACTTAGCAAAGTTGAAGAAGACGATGGGGCTGCGGTTCGGGTGGGCATTGAGTATGCGACCCGGCAATGCGCTGCGCTGATCAAGTTCGGAGTCCCGGGCCTTCATTTTTTTTCCTTGAACAAATCCTGCTCTTTGCAAGCCATCTGTAAAAATCTTGGCTTGTAGCGCTGCCGATCATTGGCTATTTTGCGTTTAATGGGCGCAAACGCGATATTAAGATTGTGACGACGAGAACCTGATGTCTGACGCACCCTTGTATGCCAAAGAAGATGCCACCGAGCAGATGGAAATCCGGCGGCAAAAACTCGCCAAGCTCGAATTGGCCGGTCAACCGCTCTACCCCAACGACTTCAAACCGAGCCACACGCCTTGGGAAATCGTTTCCCGGTTCGGAGATGCCAGCGACGAGGCCTTGGCGGCATCTCCCCGAGAGATTCATCTTGCGGGTCGCATTATGGCCATCCGCAGGATGGGCAAGGCATCGTTCTTTCACATTCAGGATCGGCGCGCACGCTTGCAGGTATACGCGCAGAAAGACCGCCTCGGCGAGGAAGGCTACCGTTTGTTTCAATCTTTCGACGTAGGGGATATCGTCGCGGTTTGGGGACATCTGTTTCGCACCCGGACGCGGGAATTGACCGTCGAGGCGCAGGGGTTGCGGCTGCTGACCAAATGCTTACGACCCTTGCCGGAGAAGTGGCATGGGCTGGCGGACGTCGAGGCACGCTATCGACAGCGCTATGTCGATCTCATGGTAAACCCCGATGTGCGCGACGTTTTTGAGAAGCGCTCGCGGATCGTGCGTCTGTTGCGGCGTTTTTTTGAGGACCGGGATTTCCTCGAGGTTGAAACGCCGATGATGCAAACGATTGCCGGTGGCGCCGCAGCGCGACCGTTTGTGACCCACCACAACACGCTTGACATGGATCTTTACCTTCGAGTGGCTCCGGAGCTTTTCCTCAAGCGGCTACTCGTGGGAGGGTTTGAAAGAGTTTTCGAGCTCAATCGAAGTTTTCGCAACGAGGGGATTTCAGTGCGTCACAATCCGGAATTCACGATGCTCGAGTTTTATCAGGCCTATGCGACCTTTGAGGATCTGATGCAGCTCACAGAGGAGCTGTTCGTAACGATCGCCACGGAGGTGATCGGATCCTCGACGGTTGCTTACGGCGATCACACCATCGATTTGACGCCGCCGTGGCGCCGGTTATCGATCCGAGAGGCGATTTCGGTGCACGGTCATGTTGCCGAGGATCATATTGCTACTCTCGATGGACTGCGAGACTTCGCGAAAACGAAGAGCTTGCGCGTCGATCTCAGCGCGCCGTATGGGAATCTCCTAGTCGAGGTCTTTGAAGAAATTGCCGAGTCGCAACTGATCCAGCCCACCTTTATGACCGGCTATCCTTTGGAGGTGTCGCCGCTCGCGCGCAAGAACGATCGGGACCCGACCCTGGTCGATCGCTTCGAGCTTTATATTGCCGGCAGAGAGTTGGCGAACGCGTTTTCGGAACTTAACGACCCGGACGATCAACGCCAGCGATTTCTTCAGCAAATGGAAGCGAGAAAAGCCGGCGACGATACGGCTAATCCCATTGACGACGATTATGTACGCGCCCTGGAATTCGGCATGCCGCCGGCCGCCGGAGAAGGAATCGGCATTGATAGGCTGGTGATGTTCTTCACGGGCTGTCCCTCGATTCGGGACGTAATCCTGTTTCCACAACTGCGGCCGCAACGTTAGCCGCGGCCGATTCTTGTCCCATGAATTTCGAACTTTTCATCGGCCTCCGATATTTGCGCGCCCGGCGGCGCGAAACGTTCATATCGCTGATTACCGTGATCTCGATATTGGGCGTGATGATCGGCGTCATGACCTTAAATGTCGTGATGGCGGTTATGAGCGGCTTTGAAGAAACGCTACGCGACCGGTTGCTTGGTATCAACGCGCATATCGCTTTGGTCAAATCCGGCGATCAGCTTAGAGATTACGACAAGCTGGTGGAGCAAATCCGGCGCCAGAAGGGAGTCGCCGCCGCGTCTCCGTCGATTTACGGCCAAGTCATGCTCACCGCCGGACCGCGCGTGGCTGGCGTGGTGGTTCGCGGCGTAGATCCCAATCGGGTCAATCAGGTGGTCGATATTCAAAAATATATCAAAGAGGGGAGTCTGCAGAATCTAACACGGCCGCAACCGCTGCGAATCGAAGATCGAACGGTGCTGCTTCCCGGAGTTATTGTGGGGACTCGCTTAGCCAATCAACTCGGCGTTTTTGTCGGCAGCCCGCTGCAAGTGGTCTCGCCGCTCGGAAGTCCTACGGCTATCGGTGTGATTCCCAAGGTTCGACGATTCATGGTCGTGGGCATTTTTGATTCCGGTATGAGCGAGATCGATTCCACGCTGGTCTATATGAATCTAGCCGATGCGCAAAAATTTTTCGAAATGGAGGGCGCGGTTACTAATATAGAAATCCGGGTCGAGGACGTCTATCAGGCAAGAACCATCGCCGACAATCTCCAACGTCAATTGGGCTTTCCGTATCTCGCCGAAGATTGGTCGCGGCTTTGGCCCAACCTGTTTTCCGCTCTACGGTTGGAAAAAACGGTTTACTTTCTCGTTCTCTTGCTGATGGTTCTGATCGGTGCTTTCAATATTGTTTCGACCTTGACGATGGTCGTTATGGAAAAACGCAAGGACATTGCGATCCTGCAGTCCATGGGCGCGACGCGGCGGAGCATTCGTAAGATTTTTCTCCTGAAAGGCTGCGTGATCGGCACGGTGGGCACCGTGTTGGGCGTCTTTCTCGGCTTGGGAATTTGCCTATTGATTGAACAGTATCATTTTATAGTGCTGCCGAAAGACGTGTTCTTAATCTCTACCGTCCCGGTGCGGATCTATTTGAGCAACTTCGTGCTGGTCGCGTGCGCCTCGTTAACCGTGTGCCTGCTGGCCAGTATCTACCCGGCGCGCCAGGCCGCGCACTTAGACCCCGTTGAAATCATACGCTATGAATAGCCTTCTCTCGGTGCGCAACCTGCAAAAGTCGTTTGTTGAGGGCGGCGAAGAAATTCATGTGTTACGGGGAGTCTGTTTGGAGTTGGCGGAAGGGGAGCGGATTGCGGTGGTCGGCGAGTCGGGCGTGGGGAAGAGCACCTTGCTTCATTTGCTTGGCACCCTAGATCATCCGACCGCGGGAGAAATTCTTTATCGCGGAAAAGAAATAGCCGTGAAGGATGAGGCGCCCCTGTCACAGTTCCGAAACCGGGAAATTGGTTTCGTCTTCCAATTTCACTACCTGCTGCCGGATTTCACGGCGCTCGAAAACGTCATGATGCCTGCCCTTATTCAGGGAATCGTTCCGCAACAGGCGAAAGCTGCGGCCGAGCAACTGCTCGAGAGGGTCGGACTGGGAGACAGAAAACATCACCGTCCAGGCAAGTTGTCCGGCGGAGAGCAACAAAGGGTGGCCGTGGCCCGCGCGGTCGTGCTGAAGCCCAAAATGATCCTGGCCGACGAACCGACGGGGTCGCTCGATGTTCGCATCGGCGAAGAAGTCCAAGATCTTTTATTTCGGCTCAATGAAGAACAGGGAGTTGCCCTAGTGATTGCCACCCATAATCGCGAGTTTGCTGAAAGAATCGGGCGCCAGGTTGAATTAAGGGAGGGGCGGCTGTTTCCCTTACCATAACTCCGCTCTAAGGGCCTCTCACCATAGGTAAGATGATTCGCCCAACGGGCGAGGGCTCTCCCCTCGTGGAAACCGCCTTAGAGCGGAGTTATGGCCTTATAGTGCGGCTTTACAAAAGTTCGCGGATTTGCTAGATAAATAGTCGAGACTGTCTACGATAGATCGCGCGCCGATCAACCATGAAAATAAGACCAGCAGGCTGTAAAGTTTTGTCTTCCTTGCTCTACCTTTTTATTTTTTCCTTGATGCTGCTTCCGCCACAGCAGAGCCGCGCTCAGGAACAGGCAAAGGAAAAGGTAAAAGAAATAAAAATCGCCGGAAACCTCAGGGTGGAGGAGGACGGGATCCGATTGCATGTCAAATACCGTCCTGGCGATTCCTTTGACCCGGCGCTGGTGGAACAAGATGTCAAGGCGATTTACCGGATGGGTTTCTTTGATGACGTGAGCGCCGATTTATCGGCGGAAGGCGTTTTGACTTACGCTGTCAAAGAAAAGCCCTATATTAAAGAAGTAAAGATCCAAGGAAACTCGCAAGTCGCGCGTGATAAGATTGAGACCGCGTTGGGAATCACCGCTCGGACTGTTCTCGACCGCGCGAAGGTGGGCGAGGGAGTGGACAAAATAAGAAAGCTCTATGGCGAACAGGGTTATGTGAACGCCGCCATCGATTACTCGGTTAATGTCGAGTCCAATAATCAGGCAACCGTCCTCGTCGATATCAAAGAGGGCTCGCGCCTGTTGATCAAGAAAGTTTCCTTCGAGGGTAATCGAGCGTTTTCCGAAAGCGAGCTTAAGGGTCTGATCGCGACCAAAGAGGAGTGGCTCTTTTCATTTATTACCAACCGGGGTGTTTTGGATCGAGATATCCTCACGAACGATCTCGCGATTCTGGCTAATCACTACTACGATAACGGTTATATCGATCACAAGATCGATGAACCGATCATCTTGAAAGCGAAAGATGGTCTCGGGGTTGTCATCCGGATCACTGAGGGTGACCAATATAGAATAGGCAAAGTCGAGATTGGGGGCGATTTGATTCAAGACGGCCGGGAATTACTGAAGCGCGTTAAAATTACCCCCGGGCAAATCTTTCGCGGAAGTCGCCTGCGCGAAGACATGACGACGCTGACGGATATCTATAACAACAAAGGTTTTGCCTTTGTTCAGGTGGATCCGGTCACGAAAGTGAATGCCGCTGAGAAAAACGTTGAGATCCAACTGTTGATCGCCAAGGGGCCTCCGGTGTATTTTAATCGCGTGCTGGTCGCCGGAAATACGAAAACGCGCGATAATGTCGTGCGCCGAGAACTGTTTACGACTGAGCAGGAACTATATTCCGGCTCTAAGGTGACTCAAAGTAAAAACTCGCTGCAGCGGACCGGATATTTTGAAGATGTGAATGTGACGACGAAAAAAACCGATCAGCCGGATACCGTCGATGTGCTGGTGGATGTTAAAGAGGGGCCGACGGGAAATTTCAGCGTCGGCGCCGGGTATAGCAGCGGCGACGGCTTCTTGTTCAATGCGAGTGTGGCCGAGAAAAACCTGATGGGTCGGGGCCAAGGGATTAACGGAGCCTTTACTCTCGGATCAAAGCGCCAGGACTTCTCGGTAGGGTTCACAGACCCTTATTTCCGCGACACCGACGTCTCCATGGGAATGGACGCCTTTAACACAAGGCGAGACTATACAGATTTCAACGAGAGAAAACTCGGCTTTGATGTGCGCACCAGTTATCCCTTGAAAAATTTAAATGTTCCATTTTTTGGCGCCCCTAAAGCTGATTTGTCCAAGGGATCAGATGAGATAGCGAGCGCTCCGCCGATTACCATCTGGGATTACATGCGGGGCGGAATGTCCTATGAGTTGACGCACGAAAATATCAGTGGAATCAGCAAGAACGCTCCCGTCGACATTCAACAGCAAGTGGGCAGTTCGCTTACGAGCAGTATGACCCCGTCCTTTTCCTACGACAGCAGAGATCATTTTTTCAATCCGACAGAGGGAACGAAGTCGGCAGCCTCGGTAAAAGTCGCGGGGTTGGGAGGGGATACCCGATTTCTCAAATCCGACCTAAGCGCCCGTTGGCATTATCCGTTACTGAAGGACCCGAATTGGGGCGGCGCGTATGTTTTGGCCTTGGGAGGAAATGTGGGCAATGGCCTGGGATTTGGGGGGGGAAGTGACTTGCCGTTGTTTGAACGCTATTTTATTGGTGGAATCAATTCCGTGCGGGGTTTTACCGACAGGAGCATAGGGCCAAGAACAAAGCCTGCTTGTGTGAGCAGCGTGAAAACGTCATTGAATGTGTACAAGATCAATGGAAAAGGGCTGAGCTCAAGCAATTGCACTTCGTTAGACGTTAAGTATACGGACCCCGTTACCCTCAAAACGGTTGATGAGACTTTTACGTATTCGGCCGGCGACGTTGTCGGTGGCAACAACTCGGCCGTTTTTAATACCGAACTTTTGTTCCCGATCGCCGAACAATACGGGCTGCGTGGAGTGGCGTTTTTCGATGTGGGTGATGCGTGGAATGGAGGTTTCAATTTTGGCGATTTCAGAAGATCCGTCGGCGTTGGCGCCCGCTGGATGTCGCCCTTTGGGCCGCTTCGTGTTGAGCTCGGTTTTCCTCTTAATAAGCAGCCCGGTGACCAGACTTCCGTACTTGGCTTCTCTATTGGTAGCCAGCCCTAAGACAATACTTTTTCAAGACCGTCTATCTCAAGATCATTTGGAGGTATAAGTGAGATACTGGTTGCTCTCATGGGTGCTTGTCTTATTATTGCCGGCCGTTGTATCGGCTCAAGTCAGAATCGGCTTTATTGATATACAGCGAGCCATTTCGGAATCGGCGGCGGGAAAACGAGCGAAGGACAAATTTCAATCCCAAGTCAAAAAGGCCGAGGCGGATCTTCTTAAGGAAAAAAACGACCTCGAGAGGCTAAAAACTGAGTTGGACAAAAAAGGTCCGCTGCTTAAGGAAGACGAGAGAAGAAATTTGGAAGGTGATCTTCAGAAACGATACGTAAATTATCAACGCAGCATGTCCGACCAGCAACAAGACTTGCGGCAAAAAGAAGGCGAAATGACCGCCGATATCCTCAAAGAGCTCGAGAAGATCGTCAACGAGGTAGGAAAGGCGGAAAAATTTACTTTAATTTTAGAACGATCGCAGATTCTTTACAGTGACCAAGGCGTCGACATTACCAACAAAGTCATCGAAGTTTTTAACAACCGATCCAAAAAGTAGTGGCCACCGTAGCGAAAACGCTCTCGGAACTCGCCGATTACGTTCATGGAAA
>JBGPIK010000213.1:0-11332 GCA_041484845.1 Binatia bacterium
GAGTACGTCGCGCGCGTGGCCCGCGTGGGGTTCACGGAAAAGCTTCTGAGCCTCTTTTATATCTATCCTTTCAAGTGCCAACTGTGTGGCTGCCGCTTTAACGGCCTTCAATGGGGGGTTCGTTATTTTCTCGTGGAAGATGATCGCCGCGAATACGAACGATTGCCGACGACTTTTCCGGTGTCGTTCAGCGCTGAGGCTTTTGATGGCAAGGGGATGGCGTGCAACATTTCGATGAGCGGTTGCACCTTTCAGCCAGAGGCGCGGGCGAATAGTCCGAAAAAGGGAAGCGTTTTGCGCATGGAGTTGCAGATCTCAAATGTGCTCCAACCCGTCAACGTCGAAGCCGTTGTCCGCAATGTCCGACAAGATCACGTGGGAGTGGAGTTCTTGAGTTTTCAACCGGCCGATAAAGATCGGCTGCAGCATTATATTCGTGAGCTGTTGAAGCATCGGCGTGACGTAAATCTACTGACGGTGGACGGTCTGCGCGAAGAGGTGGCCCGTTTTGGGCTCGGGAAGAGATTTACCGGGGTATTGGGCTCTCTAATTCCCGTCTTTCCGGAAACAAACAAGAAAAAAGATCTAATTCAAATCCAGTGGTTTGTAACTATAGCTTGTTGCTATCTGCTCCTCTTTGATAAGGGTCAAGTCATACAGGATTGGCTTAACATCCTCCTGCTTATAGCACCACTTGGATGCATGCTGATTTTTTTGCGCCTTCCTGAAGCGGCGTTCGCTCACAGGTTGTTTCCACACACAATGGCGATAGCAGACACGATCCTCATTTCGACCGCGATCGTAGTTAACAAGCATAGCCCGTGGGACCTGTTTCTAGTATATTTCTTTGGAATCTTTATCGCCGCCATAGGCGAAAACTTGATACAAATTGTCATTGCGTGTTTTGCGTTGAGCGTCATTTCCGTCGTCATAGCGCCGCTTTCCGGCAAAGGAAACATTGAATTCGATCCGTCCACTCTCCTCCGTATTCCGCTGTTTTTTGGCGCCTCGGTTGTGTATGGCTATCTCTCCGATCAAGTAAAACGAGAGAAACGGAGGTCAGCCGAATTAGAAACGTCGCGCCGGCAGCAGCTGCAAATGAAAGATCAGTTTCTGTCCCATGTCTCTCATGAGTTGCGCACGCCGCTTACGGTCGTCTACCAATTTGTGACGATTCTGCTTGACGGGATTGCGGGAGATCTTAACGAAGAGCAACGCGAGTATGTTGAAATCGTCTTCAGAAATGTCAAACAACTCCAGGCCATGGTCGCCGACCTCTTGGAGGCGACCCGGGCTAATAGCGGGAAACTCGCCATTGATCCGCAGGTGATCGTTTTACAATCCTTCGTTTCCCAGACATTGGAAATGCTTGTGGCCGGGGCAGCCATCAAAGGCATCGTTCTTAGGGCCGAGATTTCGGATGATTTGCCTTTCGTCTACGCTGATCCGCAGCGCGTTAGCCAGATTCTTACGAACCTCATCGACAACGCGATAAAATTTACTCCGGCGCAAGGAACGATAACTGTTTGCGCGCGCATTTTCGAAAAAGACTCTGGTTGGGTTCATATCTCGGTCGTCGATACGGGTTGCGGGATTAGCCCCGAAGGGACGCAAAGAATCTTCGAGCGTCTGTATCAGGAGGCGCAAATACTCGATACCAACCGAAAGGGACTGGGGCTCGGTCTGCATATCTGCAAAGAATTGGTGTCCCGCCACGGGGGACGCATTTGGGTAGATAGCAAAATCGGCAGCGGCAGTACGTTTCATTTTACCTTGCCGACCTTTTCGTTGCAGACGTTGCTTGTGCCGCTCATCGAAGCACGCGATCACTCCCGTCCCTTGATCGAGCTCATCTCGGTCGAGCTCCGGCTCGATAAATTAAGTCCCGCCTCGGAACCCGCCGCGGCGGCCTTGCAAGCGGTTTGGAACTCTCTCAATCCGTTGGGTCTCCGACGGGGAACGGTACTCTTGCCGAAGATGGCCGCGAACCAAGAGCGCGGGCTTATTTTTCTCATCACGGCCGGTGACGTGACTGTTCAAGAAGTAGAATC
The DNA here is from genome assembly GCA_041484845.1 of Binatia bacterium. Lineage (GTDB taxonomy): Bacteria > Desulfobacterota > Binatia > UBA9968 > UBA9968 > JBGPIK01. Next base: position 2,052 of record JBGPIK010000213.1, read on the forward strand.
GGCCGCCAACGACGGGATCGCCCATTGGCCGTCCGTGCAAAGTGCCGCCTGCCGGATCGCGGTCTCGGCGACGCTCATTGATGGGCTAGACGACACGCGCATCGGCCTGGAAGAGCGCGCCGATGAGATGACAACGAAAATTTCAAAATCAATAACGGAATTTCGCGCTAAACGGAGCACGGTAGCCATCGATCTTCAAAGTAACGCATCCGGTTGAAAAGGAGATCGCGTCCTGGCCTGCACGGGCGTATCGTCCGACCGGTGCCGTTTATGCTCCGCATCGACGAGTGGCCCAACGCAAGAGGAGGATAGAAAAAATGAAAAAAATACTAATTGTGGACGACGATACCGATCTGCTGCTTGCCTTGCGCATCCGCCTGCAATCAGGTGGTTATGCCACGTTGCTTGCGTCCAATGCGAGTACCGCTATTGAAAAAGCCCAGCAGGAAAAACCGGACTTGATACTGCTCGACATAGGTCTTCCGGATCAAAACGGTTTTGTTGTGTTGGAGAGTCTGAAACAGGATGATGACCTCGCCGCCATCCCGGTCATTGTGGTCAGCGCCCGTCCCTCACACGTCTATAAGGATGCGGCTCTCATGGCGGGCGCAAAGGCTTATTTCGAAAAACCGTTTAGCAACAAGGAACTCTTACAGGCAATTCAAAGCGCGCTAACGGAGCCATTACACAAAGTACCGTGCTGAAAACCGCACACCGCAACCCATACCAGGAGGATGCCATATGGAAAAACGAAAGATTCTAATCGTCGATGACAACGAAGATCTTTCGAGAGGGCTCAGGATCATTTTACGTGCTCACGACTATGTTACGGCAACGGCCGCTGATGGTGTTTCAGCGATCAGTCAGGCGAAGAACGAAAAACCTGACCTGATCCTTTTAGATTTGGGGCTTCCCGCCGGAGATGGATTTAAGGTTATCGAGAGATTGAGTAATATCGAGTCTCTTGCCTCGATTCCCATTATTGTCCTGAGCGCGAAAGACATCGCAACGAACAAAGAGAGGGCTCTTAAAGCAGGAGCGCGAGCGTTCCTTCAGAAACCCGCTGACAACGCCGAGCTTTTGGGTGTAATTGAACAGCTGCTGGTTAAACGGCTGCTGGAGGAATCTACGTCCGGTTGATGGAGCTAACGCGTGCCCGTGAAGCCGATGGCGATCACAGGCTTTGTCCAGAAGAATGGGCTGCAGGGGAAAGTCAATGAACACTGCAGTTAAAGCAGTAAGAAAGATGTCCGCGAAAGAAGCCCACGAGATCGCGTTCAAGATACGAGCCATTTACGAAGAGACAGAAGGAGATCCACTTCTCGCAATTCCGGAACTTGCCCAAATTGAAATCATTCGCGGTTTCGACAGAGCCGAGGCTTACAGCCGGGGAGCGTTTTACTTTCGGATATGGGCCGCTGTGAGTCGCATGAATTTGGAACAGCTCACCACGCTGGATAGAGATTTTCCTGCGCGCACCCGGCGAGCTCAATTCAAGCTGATCCACGGTGGGAAATCAGCGGCGCGACGCTTGCGGGAGCGAATGATAGTCGATCGAGTTTAGCGAGAGTTTGCAGGGTGATTGTGCCAGCGCAAAGAGCCGCTAACGGGCAAGAATCGCTCAATGCCGGAGCAAACGCGAAGAGCAGCGTCGTTGATCGCCTTTTCTCATATTGATCTGTTCCCCGGTTTTGACTTGACACTTTTTTCTTGGATAAGATAAAAGATAGACGATTCCATCAAATAGGCTATGAAGGTCTGACGGTCAGGCGGACTGAGAGCTTTGATGTGTCAATTATCCGCCGGACTGAATTATTCCGACGGGGCTTCTAAGTTTCATAGAGGATCTTCACTAATCGGAGCCAGCGTTCGGCGCTTCCAGAGACAAACTCGAGGTTTGAACTCAAAGCAAGCATTAGATGAAGCTGCGTTCGCATCTTATCGCGCTTGTCATCGCCTCCCTTCTGCCGGTGATCCTGTTTGCCGGCGTGATGATTTATACCTCATACCAGCAACAGCGGGCGACCATCGAGGGAGGCATGGTCGACACGGCCAGGGCTCTGTCTCTTGCAGTAGACCGCGAGATTGAGGCCTCGATCCGCACCCTGCAGGCGCTCGCTACCTCGGAATACCTGACATCCGGAGACTTGGGCCGATTTTATCGTTCCGCACAGGATGCGATTAAGAGTATTCCCGGCAGCCAAAGTATGGCGCTGATGGATACATTAGGGCAGCAGATTTTTAACTTGCGCGTTCCCTTCGGAAACAAACTCCCGCCCGCGGCCGTCCCCGATCTCATCAAGAAAATTATCGCCACCAGAAATCCTGCGGTTTCGAACCTTTTTCACAGCCCGATGACGGACACGCCTTTAATCGTTTTGGGAGTGCCGGTCATACGCCACGGTCAAGTTCAGTACGTGCTGGAGTTGAGCACATCGCCAGCATTTCTGGTGACGCTCCTCTTACAACAAAAATTCCCTTCTCATTGGACAGGAACGATCGTCGACGGTGGCAAGATCATTATCGCCCGGACTCGTCAGCCGGACACCTTCATTGGTCAATCCGCCATGCCGAACTTCGCAAAAGAAACCGCCGGGTCCGAAGAAGGCTTGTTCCGCGGCGTTACCCGAGACGGTATACCGGTTTATACCGCGTTCCACCGCTCCCAGTTATCGGGTTGGATTGTGGCATTGGGAGTTCCGACAGCGGAAGTCGAAGCGCCGCTCAGACGTATACTGGCACAGATGGGCGTCGGAGGGCTTCTGCTGGTTGCGGGCGGCATACTTCTGGCGGCCATATTAGGCTATCGAATCGCGCGGTCCGCGGCTCGCCTGTCGGCTGGAGCTCGGGCGTTGGGAGCGAGCGAAACACCGAGGCTTGAACCTTTACGGATCGTTGAGCTGGATCAGGTGAGGCGCGAGTTGGAAATCGCTGCAGCGCAGCGGCAGCAGATGGAGGCTGCCTTGCGACAGAGCGAAGCCAGTCTGATTGCTGCGCAACATCTCGCGCGCGTCGGCAGTTGGACTCGGGACCTGGCGACTGGCATTGTCACGTGGTCCGATGAGATTTTTGACATTTTCGGCATGCAGCCACAGGAAGTGTGCCCAAGCTATGATGCAATCCTGGAGCGAATTCACCCCGAAGACCGCACGGCAGTGCGCGCCGCTGCCGACGAAGCTTTCAAATACTGCCGGCCTTTCACTTGCGAATATCGCATTATTCGGCCTGATGGGGCTGTGCGCATCATCCATGGACGCGGCTCCGTGGTCGTCGGGGATGCCGGGAAACCCATCCGCCTCTTCGGCACAGCGCAGGACATTACTGAGAGTAAGCTGGCGGAGCAAGAATTGCGAAAGTCGCGCGGGCAATTACGCGCCCTCGCCGCATACATCGAGTCGGTGCGCGAACAAGAAAGAACACAGATAGCGCGCGAGCTTCACGATGAGATCGGCCAGGCCCTGACCGCGATCAAACTCTCCCTCGAGAGAAGCTTGCGTGAGCCTGAGGATATCACGGCGAGCCTTGAACCGGCGCTGGAGCTCACTAATGAATTGATGGGCCGTGTACGGGATCTGTCCCTGGATCTCCGTCCGGCGATGCTGGATGACCTTGGCTTGCTCGCGGCGCTTAGGTGGCACCTCGGACGATACCAGAATCAATTCAAAATAATGGTGGATTTCAAAAATACCGGCCTTGAGGAGCGGCGCTTTGCCCCCGCGATCGAAACCGCCGCCTACCGCATCGCGCAAGAAGCTTTGACCAATGTCGCGCGCCACGCGAGGGTTGATAAGGTGGAGGTGGAGGTCGGGGCGGATGAGGAAACGCTGCGCATTCGCATCACAGACGAGGGCGCCGGATTCGTTCCGGACTTCGTATCGCGCAACCCTACAGGCGGTCTCTCGGGAATGCGCGAGCGGGCGATTGTTCTAGGGGGTCGGCTGATCATCGAATCCGCACCCGGCGGTGGAACCCTCCTGACGGCTGAGTTACCATTGAGCGCCACTTTTACGAGCGCCACCCCTGGAGCCAATACGTGGCCGAGTTGGAAGGACGAGCTATGACGCGCCGCACGCGGAGAGCCGGCGCCGCGTACATACTGACAGCGGAATTGCCGCTTCATAAGCAATAGGAAGCGGCAGGGTTAGCAAACCAACGCGCGCTGAAGCAATGGAGTCGAAAGAAACCACCATCGTCCTGGCGGATGATCATAAGGTCGTTCGCCAGGGTTTGCGCGCCGTCTTAGAGGCAGAGCCCAATCTTCGCGTCGTTGGCGAGATCGGCAATGGCGTGGAAGTACTTCGGCTAGTCGACAGGCTCGGGCCGGATGTACTCGTACTCGACCTGGTGATGCCTGGCTTGAATGGCTTGGAAGTTACCCGCCAGATCAGAAAACACTCCAAAAAAACACGCGTGGTCATTCTCTCGATGCATAAGGATGAAGCCTACGTGATTCAGGCGCTGAAAAACGGCGCGTCTGCATACGTCCTCAAAGACTCGAGTGCCGAAGAGCTGGTCAAGGCCGTTCATGAAGCGGCCGCTGACCGTCACTACCTGAGTCCGCCGCTTTCCGACTCGGGGATCCAAGCCTACGTTCAAAGAGCTACTTCTGCTCCGGCTGAAATCGACCGCTACGATGCTTTAACCAACCGGGAGCGAGAGGTGCTGCAATTAGCTGCCGAAGGCTACACGAACACGGAAATCGGCAAACGGCTTTTTATCAGCCCGCGGACGGTGGAGATTCACCGCGCTAACATGATGCACAAGCTCTGGCTGCACAGCCACATCGACCTTATCCGCTACGCACTGAAACGGGAAATCCTGCCGCGCGAGTAGGATCAAACCATTGCCAAATCACAAAAGGAACCGGGGACGTGAAGCGCACGATCGACGTTTTATCGAAGAAGTCTGCTTCACCGCTATCCTAGGTTCCCCATCCAGGCCCTCGTGTTCGAAGCGCCTGAGAAAAACCGCGTAAAATTATCGGCGCCTGTCGTGAAAATTACGTAGGCTTACGTAGCACCATCACGAAGCTTCCCTGCTATAATGTTTCTTAAATTTGGGCGAGGTGGAAACTAGTGCATGGCCTCTGTTGGATTGATCAAGGGTATTCAGAAGAATTGTCAGAAGGTAATTTATGAGAGAGCTGGGCGTAATTGGGATGATGGTACAACCCGATCGATGGGTGCAGGTTGCTGAGATAGCCAAAATGTTCGGGTTGAGTGAGGAATCGATAAAGCGGTTGGCAAAGACTCATGGTTTGCCGTTGCGACGCGTGACTCCTTTCGCCACGCCCGGAACACTTGAGTCTGACCTCGTCAAGTGGTTAAAGGCTCAGCCACAGGTGGGCGCCCCGGTTCGCTCGAAAGACCAGGCTAGATCAAAGACGAAGACGAAAAAGGTTTAGCCTTTATAGAAAGACCGAGTGCAATCATCTTTGATCCTTTTCACCATGTAGCTTACCTCAAGACCCCGGACCAGTCACACATCGTCGTGGACAATGGCGTTAGCCACCGATGTTACATAGACTCACCGAACAATCCATCGCGCATTCTGCAGCGGGAAATAAACTCGGTTGAAGTCGAGCAGCCTCAGGGCGCGCTGGAAGCGGGAGGCAACCGAGACCGCAACGTTCAGCACCCAGGTGCGAATCCGGAGACTCGGGGCATTGCCCGGAAGTTCGGGGGCTGGCTCATCGTGTCCGTGGGGGCGTGAAGGATCTGCCCGAGTTGCTTGTCGGGCCGCGCAGTGGCGGAACGGCTCGGCTACCAAATTGCTGATTCTGAATTTGCTGATTTCCGACCTCTGATCTCTGGAGCGTGTGAGGCGACTGAGCGCACCTTTCGACATGCTCAGGGCAACCCGCGAAGCACACCAGGCTTTTTCAGCAAGCGGCTAGGAATTAATGTCGGCTGGGGGGTGGAGGAATGGACAAGATCAGTGTTCTGGTGGTCGAAGACAACGCGATTACGCGCAAGATGTTTCGTCTCGCGCTCGAATCCGTAGGGTATAATGTCTTAGAGGCGCCGGACGGAAAATCCGCTCTGCGCTTAGCGACAGAAGGACCTTCCCTCATAGTGCAGGATCTACTGCTCCCGGATATCGACGGCCTTGATTTAGTCAATCAACTGCGCGCGGCCCTACCGAACCCGCAAATCCCCATCCTGGCTTGCACCGGCCTGATGTCGAAAATACAGGAAGCCCGAACTTTACAGGGTGGGTTTACCGACTATCTGTTCAAACCGGTCGCGCCGTCCCAATTGCTGCAGACGATCCAAGGGTATCTCATCACACCGGCTGCCGCACCACGAAACACAGAAGCAAAAATCAAAGTTTTATTGGTAGACGACGACCCCGTCGAACTGAAGCTGGAAAAGCTCGTTCTCGAAGCCGAAGGTTTCGACGTGATCACAGCCACGGACGGAAAGGAAGCTTGGGAAACGGCCCAGGAGCTGAGACCCGGCGCTGTGCTCTGCGATCTCGTAATGCCAAGAATGACCGGCTTCGATCTGTGTATGGCGCTGAGGAAAGATCCGAGATTTTCCACGCTTCCGATCGTGATTACCTCTTCGTCTGTCTCGTATATCGGCGAAGAGGACCGCAAACTTGCAGAAAAGGTCGGCGCGGATGCGTTTGTGGTCCGTACTCCCGACCTGAAAGAAGTGGTGGAAGCGCTGCGGGCCGCCCTCATTCGTCCCTCACACCCGCAACCGACATCGGACTCGGAGACGCTAAAGGATAACTACGTGCAACGCCTGATCGCTCATCTTGAGCATCAGACCTCTCACAACACCGAGATGATGCGACGGTCGGCGGAGCAGAAAGCGCACCTCGCGGTTGTAGCGAGGATAACCGCGACATTAAACAAAAAATTGCCGCTGCAAGCGGCACTCGATGAAGCCCTGGCTTTGATTCTAGATGTGGCTGGAAGTTCACTGGGTGCTATTTTCCTCGCCGACCCCAATGGCAAGCTCTCGCTGCGGTCGCAGATCGGATTCAACGATTCCGAATGGGACGAGTTGCAGAACTTGTTTGGCTACTCCGACTTTCTTTACCGCGCCCTGGAACAAAGAAAACCTCTGACGACGACCACGCCGCAAATCGTCAGGAATTCTAATGGAGATGCTCACAAGAACATTAATGCTCCCTCTTTACTGATTGCTCCTCTCCTCGCCGCGGATGAGCCACAGGGTGTTTTGGTCGTCTTCTCTTCTCATAGCGGTCTGGATAACGAATGGGTTAATTCGGTCGACACGGTGACCTCACAATTGGCCCAGGCCGTGCTCCTTGCCCGCACGTTAGCGAGGGTCTCAGAGTCTGAGCAGCGCTTCCGAGAGCTGGCTGAAAACATTCGCGAGATTTTCTTTGTCGCCGGCTGCGGTGGTAGCCCGGTCCATTACGTGAGCCCTGCGTACGAACGGATCACCGGGTACAAATGCGCCGATCTTTACCGAGATCCGCTTGCCTGGCTAGCGCATATTCATCCGGACGACCGCGCGCGTGTAGAGCAGGCTTTGCGAAGCGATCCGGTCAATTTGGACCAGGAATACCGCATCGTCAAAGCCACCGGCGAATTGCGCTATCTGCATTTGCGCGCGTTTCCCGTTAGGGGAGAGAACGGAGAAGTGGTGCGCACCGTCGGCATCATCGAAGACGTCACGGAACGCAAACTGGCCGAGGCGCAAACGCGTGTACAAATGGCCGCGCTTAAGTCCGCTGCGAATAGCATCGTGATAACGGATCGAGATGGTCTTGTCACCTGGGTCAATCCTGCATTTTCGAAACTTACGGGCTATTCTTCGCAAGAAGTGATTGGGAAGAACCCCAGCCTGCTCAAGTCGGGCGCGCAGGACCGGCAGTTCTATCGAGATCTTTGGAACACAATCCTATCTGGATCGGTCTGGTCCGGGAACATCGTGAACCGTCGCAAAGATGGCTCGCTTTATACCGAAGAGCAGTCCATCACGCCGGTACGCGACAACGAAGGCGAGATTTCCCACTTCATAGCGATTAAACAAGACGTTACCGACCGCAAGCGCGCTGAGGCAGAGGTGCAACGCAATCTCGAGCGCATCCACGCCTTGTATGAAATCGATTTGGCCATTGGTTCGACTTTGGATCTCCACGCGATCGTGGCTGTCCTGTTGGAGAAAATTGAGCTGTTCGTGCCCATCGCCGCCGTCACTACCGTCAGATTATACAATCCCCGGACCGGGGAATTAGAGGCATTGGCGTGCCGCGGACTAAACGAAGACGAATGGAAAGCCGAGCAAGGCGGCCTGCCCACCAGAACCGGCCAGCGCGTGGCGGAGACCAAGTCACCCTTGACAGTGCTCAACTTGCTTACGAGTACCTTAACGGTTAATCCGGAGGTCATCCGGAAACGGGGCTTGATCTCTTATTTGGGCGTTCCACTGATCGCCCACGACCAGGTTCTTGGAGTGCTTAATTTATATACCCGGCAAGAACACGAATTCACGGATGAGGAGATTGAGTTCTTCAAAACGCTCGCAGGCCAAGCCGCCATCGCTATCGATAACGCCCAACTCTACGAAGCCGTAATCCGCGCCAAATCCGGATTAGAGATAAGCAATGGTTATCTCAACCGATCATTAAGACAGCTATCAAGCTTGTACACGGCCCTCGGTCCGCTGGAGCCTAAAAAATCCACTCACGCGACTATGGCGGGCATCGTCGAACGGCTGATGGAAGCAACCGGCGCCGATGCCGCGCTCATTCGGCTCTGGGACAAGCAAACGGGCGCATATCTAATTACCGGTCATCGCGGCTTCACCGATGAGTATCTGGAGCGGGTCAATGCCGCGCACGTTGCAGGGGCTGTGAAATGGGTGGTCGAACACGGTGAACCCATTATTGCGCCCGATATTGCTTCGGAGCCTCGTTTCAAGGGCAAGGTTCAGCTTAAGCAGGGACTCCGTTCCTGCGCCGTCCTTCCTCTCAAGGTTCAAAACGAAGTGCGGGGCATTTTTCATATCGCTAGCCGTAAGCTTGGCTACTTCGATGAGGAGCAAAAACTTCACCTCACGGCCATTGCGCGGCAGATGGGTATCGCGTTGGAGAACAAGGAAATGTTTGACAACCTGCGAGCGTCCAGGGACGAGCTGGAGAAGGCAAATAAGATCAAGGACGATTTCCTGAGCGTCATGTCGCACGAGCTGAAAACTCCGCTCGTCGTCGTTATCGGTTACGCTGAACTGCTCAAGAACGGGGCGATCGGTGCGCTTAACCAGGAACAGCAAGAGGCGCTGGAACGTATGCTTGGA
>JBGPIK010000214.1:0-11321 GCA_041484845.1 Binatia bacterium
CGCCCGTGGCAAAGCGCAAGCGGCGAACCGAGCACCGAACACGGCATTGAAACTGTTCGCCTCTGTGCCTCGCTCTTCCGATCTCGCCTCTCGATCGACACAGTGTTATCCGTTTCCTCGCACTGTGAGAAATGCGGGCTAGGACCATCTAAAAAAGGCCATATGCACCTCATTCTGCCATTCTGGATGTAACCACCCTTCGACTTTTTTCGCGTTGCCGAGTGGGAATCGCTCACTTAAATTAACTGCTGCTCTTGTCCACCCACGCGCTCGCCCCGGCTGTCTGGAACATCACCCTAGCTGGATCGCGGCGGCCCTCAAGGCACTGTCCCGTTACCCACCGCTGCAGGGTTCACGGCTCCGAGCCGGTTCGAAAAAAAGTCGGATTAAGCTTAATAGAACCTTTACGCTTCTGTAACCTGCTCGTAACAATTTGTTTCTATAGATTTTGCAAAGGAAAGGACGAAAATGAAAACACTACCGATAATTGCTGCATCTCTAATGTTGACGATCAACGGCGCGGTAGCACTCGCAGCAAACTGTCCAAGCCGGGGCGCCAAAGAGCTGACCGGGGCGGGCGCCACGTTTCCCTATCCCCTCTATGCAAAAATGTTTGACGAATACAACAATGCCTGTGGGTTAAAAGTCAACTATCAATCCATCGGGTCCGGCGGAGGGATCAAACAATTGCAAGAGGGCACGGTTGATTTTGGCGCCTCCGACGGGATTATGGACGAGAAGCAAAGACAAGAAGCCAAAGGCGGCAAGGTCCTCCACGCGCCGATCGTCGCCGGCGCGGTCACCGTTGTTTACAACATTCCAGGTGTAACTAAAAGCGAGCTCAAACTGACCCCGGATGTGCTCGCCGATATCTACTTAAAGAAAATTAAACAGTGGAGCGATGGGCGAATCAAAGCGTTGAATCCGAGCCTTAAGTTCCCTAATCAGGATATCGCCGTTATCCACCGTTCAGACGGATCGGGAACCACCTACATCTTTACCAATTATCTTTCCAAAGTTAGCCCCGAGTGGAAACAAAAAGTCGGCAATGCAACCTCCGTCAATTGGCCGGGTGATGTCGGCGGTAAGGGCAACGAAGGCGTAGCCAACAGTGTTAAACAAATCCCCGGAGCTATCGGCTACGTCGAACTTGTCTACGCCGAGCAAAACAAAATGCTGTACGCGGCCATGAAAAATAAGGCCGGAAAATTTCTGGAACCGAGTCTCGATAGCGCCGCGCAAGCCGCGAATGTCAGCACCTTGCCGGATAATATGGAGGTCATGATCACGGACAGCTCCAATCCCGAAGCTTACCCGATCACCGGATTCACATGGTTGTTGATTTATGAAAATGAGAAGGATGCGGCTAAGGCCGATGCGATTGCCCACGTGGCGTGGTGGATGATTCATGACGGGCAAAAATTTGCCAAACCGCTAGGCTATGCTCCGCTCCAGGGCGCTGCGATCAAAAAGACTGAAAATCTAGTGAAGAGCATTAAGGTCAATGGCAGCCCGGTATTGAAGTAGCTCCGTGTTAGAGGCATGCCTCACACCTACGGGTCACATCAAGTGTCAACCGAACCGCAAGCTGCTAACCCCGATTACGCGGAATCGCTTTCCGCACGCTCGCGGTCGAGCTTCTTTGGTGTTGCAAAGAGTACGCGGTGGGGCGATCGCGTCTTTTATCATGTTACTCGCGCTACGGCGTTTGCTATCATTATTCTTGCCGCCCTTCTGGTCATCGATCTATTGCGGGGATCGTGGGAAGCTATTGGACATTTTGGTTTTCGTTTTCTTACGGGCACGACCTGGGACCCCGTAGCGCAAGAATTCGGCGTCTTACCGCCTGCCGTAGGCACACTCGTAAAGTCACTGATCGGCCTCCTAATCGCGGTGCCTATTAGTTTCGGCTCGGCCATATTCATCGCCTTTTATATTCCCAAGCACCTACGCGCGATCATATCTTATCCGATTGAGCTCCTGGCGGGCATACCGAGTATTATCTTTGGTCTGTGGGGATTATTAATCATGGTTCCGGTCGTTCGGGTCGTTCAAGTATGGCTGAAAGCCAACTTCGGAGGGTTTCCGTTGTTCGACGGTCCGGCGGTCTATGGCGTCGGCGTGCTCGCGGGCGCCCTCATGCTGGCGATCATGATTACGCCGATTATCACGGCCATCTCCAGAGACATTTTGTTGACGGTTCCGCGGACGCAGATCGAGGCCATGTTAGCCTTGGGCGCAACCCAATGGGAGGCGATCTGGAAAGTTGCCCTACCTTACGCCCGTTCGGGTCTCATCGGAGCGGTAATCCTCGGTTTGGGACGATCCATAGGGGAGACAATGGCCGTAACCATGGTCGGCGGAAATAACTTCAATCTGCCCAAAAGCCTTTTTGACCCTGTCCACAGCATGGCAAGCCTGATTGCCAGCGAATTCGCGGAGGCTACCTACAGCCTTTATGTCTCATCCCTTATCTATGTAGGTCTGGTTCTTTTCGCTATCACTTTTGTGATCAGTCTCTTAGCCCAACTGCTGATTTGGCGGCTCTCGAAAGGTCGCGTCGCTATTCTCGATTAGGAACGCATGGAAACCGGCACGACCATCGGGACGCCTAGAATCGGATTAGACGCAGCAAATCGCCGCTTCAAGATCCGCAAAGCGATCGAACGCATGGCCTGGATCGGAATGGCGTTGTGCGCATCGACGACCCTTTGTCTTCTCCTGCTCATTTTGGGCTATGTTGTTTATCGTGGCGGCAGTGCGCTCAGTTGGGAGTTTCTCACGGCGCTGCCGAAACCGCCCGGCGAGACCGGCGGCGGAATTGCAAACGCCCTGGTCGGCAGCTTGATCATCGTCACATTGGCGGCATTATGCTCCGTTCCTTTGAGCATTGGAGCCGCCATCTTTGTGAACGAATTTCCGAGCCCGAGGCTGGGCCATTGGGTCCGTTTTCTCGCCGAGGTATTGACGGGCGTACCGTCGATCGTGGTCGGGCTCTTTGCTTATGCGCTCATCGTTAAACCCATGGGATCCTTCTCCGGGTTATCAGGAGCCGTAGCATACGCCGTGATAATGGTTCCGATCATAATGATAGCAGCGCATGAAGCGCTTCGGCGCGTTCCCAATAACTTGCGGGAAGCGTCGCTTGCGCTCGGGGTGCCGACCTGGCGGATGATTCTTCTGGTTGTTTTGCCTGTGGCTTCTCGCGGATTGTTAACCGGCGTGCTGCTTGCCATCGCCCGCGCGCTCGGCGAGGCGGCGCCGATGTTGTTCACTGCGTTTGGCAATCCTTTCTGGAATCTGAACCCGGCGAAACCGATGTCGACTGTCCCTCATCTGATTTATCTCTACGCGACCGGACCTTATGATGACTGGCACGACAAGGCATGGGCCGCTTCGTTTGTTTTGGTTATGGTGGTCTTGGTCACCAGTATGCTCACGCGCGCGGTGTTAAGGAGTAAAGCCGATGAATAGCGAAGCAAACCCCCTAGTGGATTTGTTCAATGGAGGGGCAACGCTAAATGTCGAACAGGATGGGACGCACCGGGCGCTGAAAGTGGGTGAGCCCGCAAAAACCGATCGAACAAATGGCGAAAACGCTCGGCTTGTCGCCGATGAGCTCAACGCTTATTATGGTACCAGCAGAGTTATTCATAATATTTCCCTACCGATTCTGACCCAAACCGTCACAGCTATCATCGGTCCATCAGGATGCGGCAAATCGACCTTTATTCGGTGCTTGAATCGGATGCACGAAGTCACTCCCGGAGGCCGGGTCGAAGGGAGAGTGCTATTGGATGGCCGGAATCTCTACGATCCGGCTATCGATGCCGTTCAGGTGCGTCGCCTCATCGGCATGGTTTTTCAAAAGCCGAATCCCTTTCCAACCATGTCGATTTATGAGAATGTTGCCGCCGGCTTCAAACTCAACGGCTCGCGGCAGCGAAAGACTCTCGACGCGATCGTTGAGAAGAGTCTCAGAATGGCCGCGCTTTGGGATGAGGTCAAAGACAAGCTTCACAAGCCGGGAGGCAGCCTGTCCGGAGGACAGCAGCAGCGTTTATGCATCGCCCGGGCTTTAGCCGTCGCTCCGGAGGTCCTCTTAATGGACGAGCCTTGCTCGGCTCTCGATCCGATTGCCACGGCGAAGATCGAGGAGCTCATTCACGAGCTCAAAGAAACCGTAACCATTGTTATCGTCACGCATAATATGCAGCAGGCGGCTCGAGCCTCGGATTACACCGCATTTTTCTATTTGGGTGAATTGATCGAATTCGGCGAAACCGCCAAACTGTTCACCAACCCGGAGAAGCGCCAGACGGAAGATTACATTACCGGTCGATTTGGATGAGGGTTAGCGCATGGACACCGCACATACCGATAAACAATATGAAGAGGACTTGCGCAAACTCCGCGAGAATATTCTCTATATGGGCGGTCTGGTCGAAGATCAAATTGACAAAGCCGTAAAATCGCTTGTCGACAGAGATTCCGACCTGGCCAAGCTCATCATCGAGAGAGACCATGAAGTGAACCGACTGGACGTCGACATTGACGACTTGTGCATTCGACTGCTTGCACTGCATCAACCCGCAGGCCGGGATCTTCGCTTCATCACGACGGGTCTGAAGATCACAACCGATCTCGAACGCATCGGCGACATTGCGGTCAACGTTTGCGAGCGGACCTTGGAATTAAATGAGGAGCCCCAATTAAAGCCGTACATCGATATTCCCCGTATGGCTCAAATCGCACAGCGCATGATTCGTGAGAGCCTGGATGCTTTCGTCCGTGAAGACACCGGTCTCGCTCTCAAAGTCTGCAAGGACGACGAAGAAGTCGATCAATTGAACAGCCAAATTTTTCGCGAAACGATCAGTCACATGATTGAAGATCCGCAAACGATTAACCGCGCCATGAAAATAAGCTTCATCTCAAAATATCTCGAGCGGATTGCCGACCACGCAACCAACATCGGCGAGATGGTGATTTTTATGGTTAAGGGCAAGAGTATTCGCCACATGAAACAGTTGCCGCCTTCAATATAATAGAGCATGGCCGCCGCCGCACAAACCATTTTGGTCGTCGAAGACGAGCCGGATATCCGCAAGTTGGTCCAATACAATCTCGTCCAGGATCACTTCAAAGTCTTGGAGGCGGAGGACGGCGAACAGGCGCTTAAAATCGTCAAACGCGACAAGCCGAATCTGGTCATATTGGATTTGATGCTGCCGGGGCTCTCCGGGCTGGAAATTTGCCGCGCGCTCAGGGAACACCCCGAGACTGCGCGTTTGCCTATTCTTATGCTCACCGCCAAGGCCGGCGAAGCGGACAAAGTTATTGGTCTGGAGATGGGCGCCGACGACTACCTGACCAAACCGTTCAGCCCGCGAGAAATGCTCGCCCGTGTGCGGGCGCTGCTCCGGCGCACGGACTCGGCTGCACCATCTGACCCAACGAAGATTTATCAGCGCGGCCCACTCAAGATCGATTTTTCCACGTATGAGATATTTATCCGGGGAAAGACGGTAAAACTGACCCTCAAGGAGTTTGAGCTGCTCCGTTTTCTGGTGCAGAATCCCAACCGGGTGTTGAGCCGGGACCAACTGCTCGACCGGGTTTGGGGTGGTGATACTTTCGTAACACCGCGAACGATCGACGTTCATGTGCGCCGGCTCAGAAAGACAATCGAGGACGACGACCGCAACCCCAAATGGATTTTGACGCTGCGCGGAGTCGGCTATAAATTTGATGAAAAAGCTCTGGCGCAATAGCCTAGTGGCTAAGGTCTTTCTTTCTTATTTCGCCATCGTCGCTCTGTTGTTTGCGTCCTTCTATTTCGCCGGCAGCGCACTGCTGCGCAGCTTCTACATCTCATCTCTGAATACTCGGATGGAGCAGGAAGCTCACCTGCTCGCTCGCGCCCTTCCCTTCGGTCTCGAGGGCCAAGCGATGGATGCCGCCTGCCGCCAGCTGTCGCATGAAATCGGCGCGCGCATCACCGTCATTGGTATGGACGGGAAAGTTTTGGGAGACTCCTCGGAAGTCTCCGTGAGCATGGAGAATCACGTCGGGCGGCCCGAAGTCATGGCGGCGCTATCCCAAGGATCGGGATCTTCACTGCGTTACAGCACCACGGTTCATTATGAGATGTTCTACCGCGCCTTTCACCAGATCGGAAAAGGCGAGGAACGAATCGTTCGTGTTGCCATGCCGCTGACCGAAGCGGAGAGCGTCATCAGTTCGGTGCGTCACGCTCTGCTCTTCGGCTTGCTCTTGACCTCCGGCCTCGGCCTTCTGGTCGCCCTGGCTTTTTCGCGCCATCTGAGCCGGAGAATAAAGCGCCTCGTTGAGTTCTCTCGCGAGTTGGCTAGGGGTTCTTTCCCAAAAAACTTTTTTCCGCCTCACGGCGATGATGAGATTTACTTGCTCGAACGCCACCTCAACGAAATGGGCGAGGAAATCCGCGAGCACATTACCGAGGTGGTCGCCGAAAAAGAGAAGCTCGATTCGATCCTGCGCTGCATGATGGAGGGCGTCTTGGTGTTCGACCCCAAGGGAAGAATCCTCGTCATCAACGATCAGGCAAGAAAAATGTTCCATGTGCCGCCGGACCGCGACATTCACGGGGCTCTGGTGGTCGAGTTATCGCGCCACCCCGAAATGAGAACCCTGATTCAAGGGATCCTTGCCTCGGATTTCGGGAGCCAACCGTTTACTAAAGAGGTGGAACTGGACGAAGGAAGGTGGTTTCGGATCAATGCTGTGGGGCTGAGACATGGTGCGGAGGGAGTGCTCGGCTCGATTCTAGTCTTCCATGATATTACTGAACTCAAACGACTGGAAACGATACGCAGCGATTTCGTCGCCAATGTTTCCCATGAACTGCGCACGCCGCTGACGGCGATTCGCGGCTACGTCGAGACCTTACTTTACACGCCGCCGGCGGATCCAGAAGACGGCCGGCAGTTTCTGACGATCATCGACCGTCATTCCGAGCGCTTGAGCCGTCTCACGGAAGATCTTCTCACCTTGTCGGATCTCGAATCCGGCAGGGCACAATTGTCCTTCACGGTTGTCGACGCAAATCAGCTCATTCAGCGCGTACTCGAGATCTTTCTGGATCGTGCCGCGAAGCAACAGATCGAGCTGCGCCGAGCCGTCGAACCCGGCGCATTGCCATTTATGGGCGATCTCGACCGCCTGCAGCAGTTGTTCATTAACTTAGTCGATAACGCCCTTAAGTACACCCCACCCGGCGGCCGCGTGACCGTCAGTGCGTCGCCAAAACCAGCGACCGACGGGACCGGGACGGGAATCGAGATCACCGTCTCTGACACCGGTCCAGGCATCCCCGCAAAGGATCTGCCCCGGCTCACCGAACGTTTTTTTCGCGTGGACAAGACACGTTCCCGCGAGTTGGGCGGCACCGGCCTGGGCCTCGCAATCGTTAAGCATATTGTCCAAGCGCACAAAGGCGAATTGAAGATCGAAAGCCAAATGCAAAAAGGGACAACGGTGCACGTGACGTTTCCCGCGGTAGAACCAGATCGGCAACCCAAAACTGTCTTGTTTTTGTGCCGCGGAAATTCCTGCCGCAGCCAGATGGCCGAAGCTTTCGCGCGACAGCTCGCGCCGGACGGAGGCGTTTTTTATAGCGCCGGAACCACGCCAAAACCTATCCACCCGCTGGCCGTACGAGTGATGAAAGAATCCGGCATCGATATTTCCGCTCACCGCTCGAAGGGACTGGAAGAGATTCCTCTCAGTGACATAGATCTGCTGATCACGTTGTGCGCCGACGGCGCGGAAAGTTGCCCGACCGTTCCGGGTAAGGTCGAACATCGTCACTGGGAGCTGCGCGATCCAGCATTGGCCGAAGGAAGCGCGCAAGAGGTTCTCATAATCTTTCGCGAAGTGCGCGATCAGATTCGCCGGCAAGTGGAAGCGCTAACGACAGAAGCAGACTGGCAGAGAGACGTCACCCAGGCAGTGCGCCTTTCGACTGGCGTTCATTAGTCCGGTAGTTTTACTTGGCCGTGAACGAATAACTCCGCACGGTGTTGTCTTTATTGAAGACCACGTAAAGCTCTTTGGAATCCCGCAGTTGGCCCATTTCATAATAATAATAAGAGTACGTCCAGGTTTCGTAACCGTTTTCAAGTCCCCGGCGCTCGGGCTCGCCGAAATAATTAAAAATCTCCTTCTGCGTGGTTACAGTATTTTGTATGCTCTTTACCGGAGCCGTGGAAAAGTCCCGGCCCAGATAAACGCAACCACTCAGAAAAAACCCCAAAGCCAGAGAAGCTAGTTTCGCGCGCATCAATTTTTCCCCTAGATTTCCCGCCGTCCCTCCAATGCTTTGCCGAGCGTCACGACATCGATATACTCGAGATCGCCGCCCATGGGCAAGCCGCGCGCGATCCGCGTAACAGCGATGTTCATCGGCTTGATGACTTTCGACAGGTACAACGCGGTCGCTTCTCCGTCCATCGTCGGATTGGTGGCGACGATCACTTCACGAACCGTGCCGGCTCTTAATCGCTCCAGCAGTTCCTTGATGCGTAGCGCATCGGGCCCGATGCCGTCGAGGGGAGAAATCGTCCCATGCAGCACGTGATAGAGCCCCTTAAACTCCTGAGATTTTTCTACCGCAATCAAATCGGCCGGATCCTCGACGACGCAAATTTTATCTTGTTCCCGCTCCACCTTACTGCAAATTCCGCAGAGAGAAGCTTCTCCATTAAGCGGATTGACTTCGCTGAAGCCGAAGCAATTTCGACACAGTCCTATTTCCCGGCGCAATTTGCCGATGCTTTCGGCCAAATTGAAAACATCCTCTTTTTTGCCTTTCAACATGTGAAATGCCAGACGCGCGGCGGTCTTTTCGCCGATGCCCGGAAGCCGTGACAGTTCTTGAATCACACGTGCGAGAGGCGGTGGATAGGTCGTCATGGCGTGAGTCCTGGAATCTTAAAACCTCCAGTAACCTTGTTCATCTCCGACGATACCATATCGCGGGCCTTGCGCATCCCATCGTTGACTGCGGCGAGAATAAGGTCCTCCAGCATTTCCCGTTCATTCACGTTCACGACGGTAGGATCGATCTTGATGGCGGTTAGATTCAGTTGCCCATTCACCGTGACCTGGACCATTCCACCACCGGCCGAACCTGCGACGGTCTTTTGTCCGAGTTCTTCCTGTATCTTGGCGATTCGCGCTTGCATCTCCTGGGCCTGCTTCAGCAGATTGCCCATTCCGCCAATTCCTTTTGCCATGAATGCCTCCTAGCCGGTGCCTCGCTAATAGCCAGTTCCATCCTTCGAAGGACACTAGCCGTTTTCCCGCCGCACCGTTTTCACTGCGCCACCAAAAACCCGCAGCGCCTCTTTAACCATTTCGCTTTTTTCCTCGGAACGTGGCAGCGTTGCGCCCGGCGCCGTTGCACCCGGCGGCAGGCTATCGCCATCGATAACCGCAAGACTGATCGCCAAGTCGTCGGCAAAGAATTGCTTGGCCAAGCTCTTTAATACTAAAAGATTTTCAGCGTCCTGCAGATAATTTAAATGATGCCGTTCTGTGATTCCAATCTTTAACTGTCCGGGCGAAAGCTCAAGGGCGACTCCTGATTGCAGATGCGAGCCCAAGAATTTCTTCTGTGTGTTTACGAAAGCGACGAAATCCCGCCAGACCTCGGCCTTATCACCGCCCGAACCAGGAGGACTTTTCACCGGCTGTGGCGTAAGTGGCGCCATCACCGGCTGCGCCTTCACAGGCGGCGCCACGGCGCGCGCGCCCGACAGTTTTCCCTCCAGAGTCTCCAATCTCTCGATCAGTTCCACCACCGGTAAAGTCTTGGGCAGTGTTGCAAGCCGCACCAAGACTGCTTCCAAAGAAAATCGTGGGTTGGCGGAGCGCGCCACCTCTTCATCGCCGCCGGCCATGAAATTTAAGTAGTCCAGCAGGGTTTCGATCGTTGCGTCTTTGACCTGAGCAGTGAGATCGCTCATTTCCTGATCCGGAAGATCGAGTAGGTTTTCACGCTCGCGCTCTTTAATTGCCGGCGCTGACGTCCTTTTCTCCAGCAGACGCGCGATCAATAAATTTCGGAACTGCTCTACCAGATCCCGCGAAAGCCGAGTTAAATCCCGTCCCTGGGCAACGATCTCCGCAACAATTTCAATGCAGCGTTTGGCGTCGCCTTGAATGACTGCGCTCGATAAATCGTACAAAACCTGTCGCTGGGCCAGGCCGAGTACCTCCTGCAGCAGCTGTTCATCGATGCTAGCGATTTCAACCGTCGTGCCGGTGTGAGCGGAGGCCAAAACTTGCTCGAGTAACGATTGGGCGTCACGCATGCTGCCGTCAGCCTCCCGCGCCAGCAGGAGCAGCGCGCCATCCGTGACTTTCGCCCCTTCCTTCTGCGCAATATCGCCCAAGCGCTGAACAATCTCGCGCAAGGAAATGCGGCGAAAGTCATAGCGCTGGCAGCGCGAAAGTATCGTTTCCGGCAGACGATGAGGCTCGGTCGTAGCGAGGATAAATTTAACCGACGGCGGAGGCTCTTCCAGGGTCTTTAACAGGGCGTTGAAAGCATCCTTTGTTACCTGGTGCACTTCATCGATGATATAGATCTTGAAGCGGCATTTGGCCGGCTGGTAGCGCACATTGTCGATGATCTGCCGGATCTCATCGATGCCCCGATTGGAGGCCCCGTCAATTTCAAGGACATCGATCGAATTGCCGGCGGTGATCTCCACACAATGCTGGCATTGATTGCATGGGGTCGGCGTCGGTCCTTTTTCGCAGTTCAGCGCCTTAGCCAGAATGCGAGCGGCCGTGGTTTTGCCGACGCCGCGCACGCCCGTGAAGAGATAAGCGTGGGCTATGCGGCTCGTCCTTATCGCATTCTGCAGCGTCCGAGTAATGTGCCCCTGCCCCGCAATATCCTCAAAGTTTTGCGGGCGCCATTTCCGCGCAAGAACCAGGTATGACATAAGTTTGAAAGCCTAGAGGTCACCTCTTAGACAACGTAACCCTATGCAAATTACAAATCTGAAATCTGACATGCCGAGCGCAGCGAGGCTGGGATGCCCATTGCTGACAGCCAGGTTGCCCTGTGGCACAGGGGATAATCCGTTACCGCTGCTTCCTTCCGGACCTGACGGGATTCACGGTTCCGCCTTGCACAGGACCTAACTATCAGCAATCGACATCCCAATATAAACGATGAGCTGACCCACACTACGACGACCCACCGGAAGAATCAAGGTGAAGCGGCACTTGGACAAAATGGCGGAGAGGGGGGGATTCGAACCCCC
>JBGPIK010000215.1:0-11190 GCA_041484845.1 Binatia bacterium
GCGACATTGATATAAGGCGCCTTTTCCAACACCTTGCCTAAGTAGAGATCATAGGCCTTTTGCAGCACCGCCGGATCCTGGATCTTCGTATAGGTGGCCATCGACTTAAACGTTTGTTCTTTATCGATTCGGGCTCGGTGAATGCCGCGAGCATACGCGCGCATGAATCGGTTAATAACCTCAGGACGGTTCTTGATTATCGTTCCCACTGCAACCAATGCAGGATTGGGAAAGGCGAGATCCATGTCGGTGATGTTGATCAGCTCTTTAAAACCCATTTTTTCAACGGCAAACAGCGTCGGCGGCGACACGACGCCGGCATCAACGGAGCCGCCCTGCAGCCCTCCCGCAATGGTGCCCATAAACCCCAGCTGAAACAGGGTCACGTCCTTATCCGGGTTCAAGTTATACTTTTTCAGCGCATAGCGAATCGATATATCGGGAGCCGATCCGAAGCGCGTAATGCCGATTTTCTTTCCTTTAAGCGCCTCCACGCTTTTGATTTCGGGCCTGACATACAAGGAAAAGATCATTTTGTTTACTGCGGCGCCGATCATTTTGATATCGGCTCCTTGAAGCGATGCGGCCATCGCGGAACTGCCGTTCAAGGCTCCAATGTCAATCTCGCCCGCGATGGTCACCTGCGCGAGTTGCGTCCCACTGGGGATGAGAATGAGCTGGTCATCGAGCCCTTCTCGGGTAAAGTAGCCGCCATCGTGAGCCACCCAGATGCCGATGTAGGCTCCGCTGATGGAGCTGTAGCCGATGCGAATGCGATCAGCGGCCTCCAGCTCGCGGCATCCTAGGAGAAGCGATAGGATCACTAATAATTTTTTCATGATTTATCCTTTTCAAAGCATTTAATCTATGTGGGGCGATTCCCCGCAGCTTGCTGCGGGGTTATTCATTATTCCGCAAGCCTGTTGGCTTAGATATTCCAGGAAGCCTAAATCATCAAGAGGTTGTTATCGGTCCCCGCCTGCCCTGCCCCGCGTCCTGGATAGTAAAGGGCACCCGCATCGGGAAGTTCCGGCATTCCGTGTTCATCAAGTCGCAGCGTAACCACTCCGGCAAAAACAATCCGTCGATCGCTTTCCCACTTTCGTTTGACCCGCTCCCGTACTTTCACTATGTTGGGCGTATTTCGAGGAGCTTTACGGGAGGGCGCGGCATGCGCATGATCGTCATCGGAACAGGACCCATCGGAGGAATCATCGGCGGCCGGCTGGCGCGCGCCGGTCATGACATCACCTTCGTCGACGTCGATAAAGAGCACGTCGCCGCCATCCGCGACAAGGGCTTGCAAGTCGATGTTCCTGACGGCTCTTTCAACGTAAAAATCCCGATCGTTTTCCCCGATGAGATCGACGGCAAGTTCGATATCGGCTTCATTGCCGTGCGCTCCAATTACACGCCCGACGCGCTTGGCACTGTCATGCCCCACCTCGCCGACCGCGGGCTGCTGGTCTCGATGCAAAACGGTATCAATCCTCCGCTGCTTGAACAACGGGTTGGACCGGATCGCACCCTGGGCGTCGCCATTCGCATGGGCTGCAACCGAGTCGCCGCCGGCCACGTGCGCACGGCGATACGCGGCCATCTCTATGTCGGTCATCTCCACGGCAAGACCACGCCGCAGCTCGAAAACGTCCATGCGCTGCTCAATTCCGTCATTCCCAGCGAAATTTCCGATAACATTTTAGGCGTGCTCTGGAGCAAGCTCACCTATACTTGCCTGGGTTATTTCGGCTCGCTCGCCGACGCGCCGCTGGCGACCAGCTGCGTAGATGAAAAATACCGCCGCATGCTCGTCGATTTCTTTGCCGAAGTCGTGGCGACGGGCCAAGCCGCCGGCGCTCGCTTCATCCCGCTGGCCGAGTACCATCCGCTGGATTTTAGCCCCGACAACGCCTTCGAAAAACGGCTCGCGCTGATCAACGGAATGGCAAAGACGTGGAAGCTGGACGACCGCAAAGGACCGCTGCGACAGATTCAGAGAGGCGTAAGAACTGAAGTCGATTTTACTCTTGCCCACGTGGTTCGCGAAGGTCAGCGGTTGAAGGTTTCCACACCCCTTTGTCAAAAGCTGCTGGAAATGATTCACGAGCTCGAATCCGGAAAACGAAAGCTCAGCCTGCAAAACTACGCCGAGCTCGCGGCTACGACAAAGCCCTAAATCAAGGTCCGGGCTCGCAACTCGTCCCTGCCGGATGGCCCGCCTCCGCCGCCTGATTTGCGTTCCTCTAGATATAGTGATAACCATATATAGCTATGCTTCGCTCATCTGGCGACCAGCTGCAGACCTTCAAGGCTGATTTCTTCAAGGCGCTGGCGCATCCGCTGCGCATCCGTATCCTGGAACTGTTACTCGAGCGCGAACGGAGCGTCCAGGAGATTCAGGTGGCGTTGGGCGTCGATCAGCCTATCGTCTCGCAGCAGTTGGCCATTCTCCGCGCCAAGAACATTGTCGAGCCGCGCAGGCAGGGCGCGGCGATCCGCTACGCGGTCCGGGACCGGGCGCTCGGGGAACTGCTAAGCGTCGCCCGCAAAATTTTTAACAACCATCTGGTCGGGACCCAGACAATGCTGCGCGAGCTCACACGCGAACGCCGAAAGCGATAAATGCAATTATTCGCCAAGATTTTGAAAGTCGGAATCGTCACCGAACCGCTTGCGGCTGACCATGAAGCGCTGGAGCTGGCTCGGCAAGTGGAAGCGAAAACTCAAAAGATATTGGGCCGTGCCCTCGGCATCCGCCAGGTCGATGCCGGTTCGTGCAACGGCTGTGAGATTGAAATCACCGGTATGACCAGCCCCTACTACGATCTCGAACGCTTTGGATTGCACTTCGTCGCCTCTCCCCGTCATGCCGACATGCTGCTGGTGACGGGACCCGTCACGCGCAACATGGAGGTGCCGCTGCGAAAAACCTATGAGGCGACGCCGTCACCGAAAATCGTCGTGGCCGTCGGCGACTGCGCGCAAACCTGCGGCGTCTTTAAAGGAAGTTACGCGGTTGCCGGCAGTGTCGATACGGTGATTCCCGTCGATGTCTTCGTGCACGGATGTCCCCCTGAGCCTGCCGATATTTTGCGCGGTATCCTGGCGGCGCTCGATCGCTTTCCGCACTAATCATTAACCTATGGACACGACGCTTTTTAGCGGTTTATTGGCCGCTTTAATCATTTGTTATCTCGCCGGCGCGGTTTGCGCGCTGACGATGGCTGAATCACGCGGACGGATTCTGGCGGCCGCAGGCGCCGTTATGGGCTCCGTCGCCACGATTGGGTTGGGCGTCGCGGCGCTGACGACCGACTCTGTCTTTAGCATAACGCTCGATTTTCTACCCTTGGGTGGCTGCGCGCTCCGTATCGACGGACTCGCCGCGCCCTTTCTCCTTCTAACGGGCCTGGTCGGCGCCGCTTCGGCGGTCTACGGCTGTGGTTATTCCGCGGCCTACCAAGGCGTTTACTCGTTGCGCAAGCTCGGCGCCTTATTTAATCTCTTGCTTTTGACTCTCGCGCTCCAGGTAATGGCTGCCAATGTCGTCACCTTTCTTTTCCTATGGGAGACGATGTCGCTGCTCTCTTACCTCTTAGTACTGACGGAGCATCGCGAGCCTGCGACGATCCGCGCAGCCAACTGGTACATCGCCATTAGCCACATCGGGTTTGCCGCGCTTCTCGCTATGTTTCTGCTGCTCGCGCGCGGCGATCTGACGGCGGCTTTTGATTCCCTGCGCGCCAACGCGCCCAATCTGCCGGAGCGCAACCTAGTCTTTCTCCTTGCGTTGCTCGGCTTCGGCGCCAAGGCGGGATTGCTCCCTCTCCATGTCTGGCTTCCGATGGCGCATCCCGTAGCGCCGAGCCACGTCTCGGCGCTCATGTCCGGGGTCGTCCTGAAGATGGGCGTGTATGGATTTTGCCGCGTTCTGTTGGATATTTTAGGCGTGGGGCCCCCGTGGTGGGGCGGCCTGGTTCTCGCAGTGGGAGTTGCGTCAGCCCTGTTCGGTGTCCTTTACGCTTTAATGGAGCACGATCTTAAACGACTGCTCGCCTATCACTCGGTGGAGAACATTGGCATCATCTTCATCGGCATCGGTGCCGGGTTGATGTTCCAGAGTTATGGATTGCTCATGTTGGCGACGCTCGGCTTTATTGCCGCCCTCTATCACGCCCTGAATCATGCATGTTTCAAAGGACTGCTTTTTCTTGGAGCCGGCTCGGTTATGCACGCGACCTACACAAGAAACATGGAAAAAATGGGCGGACTCATCAAGAAAATGCCGCGGACCGCGCTGGCGTTCCTGATCGGCGCCGCGTCGATTTCAGCGCTGCCGCCTCTGAACGGGTTCGCATCCGAGTGGCTCGTGTTTCAGGCCCTGCTCGGCGGCTCCCGTATTCCCGAGCCGGCGGTCGCCCTAATGATCCCGATCGCAGTGGCCTTGCTCGCGCTCACGGGAGGCCTGGCCATGGCGTGTTTCGTTAAGGCATTCGGCATTACTTTTCTTGCGCTCCCGCGCTCGAAGGCTGCGGAACAAGCGCACGAATCTCCTGCTTCAATGCAGGCGGGCATGGGAATCCTCGCCTTCGCCTGCATCGCGCTCGGGCTGATCCCGTTTATTGTTGTTCCCGTGTTCGGGCGCGCTCTCGCAGGATTGGGCCGGCTCCCGTGGGAAACGGCCACGTTTACGTTGGCGCTTCCGCTCAGCACCCCCGGGACTTTCGGATCCATGTCTTCTCCATTGCTGGCGGCTGGGTTGCTCATCCTATTGGCGGCGATTCCGCTTGCACTGTGGTTGACGGGCGCTCACCAGCGCATCCGTTTTGGCGATACTTGGGGGTGCGGCAGGATCGGACAAACACCGCGCATGCAGTATACGGCAACCGCCTTCGCCGAGCCGCTGCGACGCGTTTTTGCGGAGCTTTACCGACCGACACAGGATCTCTCTATCGATTTTCACCCGGAGTCGAAGTACTTCGTCCAATCCATCGAGTATCAAAGCGAAATTCATCCCTGGTTTGAAAAGCTGCTCTATCAACCGCTGATCGGAATTTTCCAAAAGACCGCCGATCGCGTGCGCTGGATTCAGGCGGGATGGCTCGGCCTTTATTTGGCTTACATGTTGGTCGCACTTATCGCATTGCTGGTTATCGCTGGGTGGCTTCCATGAACGCCTGGCTCTTTGAAGTGTTTGAGGCGCTGTTCGCTCTCGCTCTCGCGCCGGGATTGGTAGGACTGATCCGCTGGATCAAAGCCCGCCTGCAGAGCCGCTTGGGTCCGCCGCCATGGCAGCCTTACCACGAGCTGCGCAAACTGTTGCGCAAAGAAGTCGTCGTTTCTCACAATGCTTCCTGGCTGTTTCGCGCCGCCCCTTACGTTGTTGCGGCGAGCACGCTGGCCATTGCTTTTCTCGTCCCTCTCATCGTTGTACCGCGCCGCTTCGATATGATCGGCGATCTCTTTGTCGTCGTGTATCTGCTCTTGCTTGGCACGTTTTGGTTAGCGCTGGCGGGCTTGGATCCGGGCTCTGCCTTTGGCGGCATGGGGGCAAGCCGCGACGTAACCGTAGCGGCACTGGCGGAACCCACTACCGCCACGGCGATATTTTCGTTGGCGCTCGGGGCGGGCTCCACGAATCTCGGCGCCATTGTGGTCGCCACCTTGAATGACCCGTGGACGGTGTTGACGCCGGGACACCTTTTGGCCTTTGCTGCCCTCTTCGTCGTCGCGCTTGCCGAGACTGGCCGGCTCCCGGTCGATAATCCCGCAACGCACCTCGAATTGACCATGATTCACGAGGCCATGATTTTAGAGTACTCGGGAAAGTACCTCGCGCTCCTCGAATGGGCGGCGGGACTGAAGCTTCTTCTCTTCCTTTCGCTTCTGGCGAATCTTTTTTTTCCTTGGGGCATCGCCACGAACTTCACGCCGGCCGCGCTCGCCTGGGCGCTCGTGACCTTGCTGCTTAAGTTATTGGCTCTGGCCGTCGTGTTGGCCGTGATTGAAACACGTGTGGCCAAGCTGCGCCTGTTTCGGGTGCCGGAACTGCTTACGGCCTCCTTTGTGCTCGCTTTGCTGGCGATCACGTCGTCGTTTCTGTTGAGGTAATCGATGCAGTCGCTCTTCTCACAGTTGGCAATCCTAGGTTCGAGTCTCACACTCCTATGCGGCCTGATGCTGTTGTGGCACCGCAGTGTCCACGCTTACACGAATGCCTTCGCCTGGCAGTCCGTGGTTCTAACCGGGATCATAGCCATCGTCGGCTACTTCGAAAGCCACCCGGAGATGTATTTTGTCGCGGCGCTCTTCCTTGTGTTTAAGGGCTGGATCATTCCCCGGCTCTTGCGGCGCATCGAGCAGCCCTTGGGCGATGAGCAAGAATTGCGACCCTATGTCAATACTGCGACGTCGCTGCTCCTAAGCGCATTGCTTGTCTTGTTCGCTTACGCGGTGTCGCGTCCGCTCGTCGCGCTCAGTCGGCTTCCGACACGCGCCGGGATGCCATTGGCGCTCGGCCTTATCTTCGTTAGCTTGTTCGTGATCGCCAGCCGCAAAAAAGCGTTGACGCAGGTGATCGGCTTTCTCATGCTTGAAAACGGCATCGCGCTTCTTGCCGTGCTGGGGACTTATGGAATTCCGTTGGTCGTCGAGCTTGGCGTCTTTTTGGATTTGTTGCTGGGGGTCATCGTCATGCAGCTGGTTATTTACCAAATACGCGACACCTTCGAGAGCATTGACGTCGAACAACTCGGGAGATTACGGCATTGAGCGGAAGGGAATCGCAATGATCTTTGCATTGGTGTTGCTTGCGCCGCTGTTGGCGGCAGCCCTGGCCGCGCTCGTAAAACCGTATC
Organism: Binatia bacterium; assembly: GCA_041484845.1. Taxonomy (GTDB): domain Bacteria; phylum Desulfobacterota; class Binatia; order UBA9968; family UBA9968; genus JBGPIK01. Next base: position 6,858 of record JBGPIK010000215.1, read on the forward strand.
GCCTGTTTGTGGGTTGGCTGACGGCGCTGCTGTCGCTTGCTCCCCTGGCTGCCGCGGTAATGCTGTGCGCGCGCGTGCTCGACGGGGAAGTCTTGATCTGGGGCTCGGGAGAATTCCTGAGGGCCGATAGTTTGTCGACTCTTCTCGTTCTCTGCATCACTTTTGTCGCCGCGCTTACGGCGTGGCTCGGTCCGGGATTGACGGCTGGGGACGGCTATAGCGCCGCCGAACACAGGAGTTATCGCGTGTACTCCAATTTGTTTGCGTTTACCATGTTGCTGGCGGTCACCGCGCACAACGTCGGGGTCATGTGGGTGGCGGTGGAGGCGACCACCATCACGTCGGCCTTGCTCATCCCTCTGCATGTCACAAAAGCTTCTGTCGAAGCGTCCTGGAAATACATCTTGATTGGCTCCGTCGGCATCGCGCTGGCATTCGCGGGAACGGTGTTGGCTTATTTCGATTTTGTCAATTTGGCCGGCCAACAGCCTGCCGCGCTCAACTGGACGACGCTTCTTGCCTCCGCGCCTTCCCTGCACCGCGAGGTATTGCAGCTTGCTTTTGTCTTTCTGCTGGTCGGATACGGCACCAAGGCCGGCCTCGCGCCCATGCACACCTGGTTGCCCGACGCTCACTCCGAATCGCCGTCGGCGCTTTCGGCGATGATGTCCGGCGTGCTGTTGGCGGTGGCCATCTACGCCATCATCCGCTGGAAGATCGTGGTCGACGCGGCCATCGGTCCGGCGTTTTCGTATAAACTCCTTATCGCGCTGAGCCTTCTGTCTTTGGCCATTGCGGCATTCAGTTTGATCGGCCAACGCAACTACAAGCGCATGCTGGCGTATTCGAGCATTGAACATACCGGGCTGACCTGTCTCGGCCTTGCGCTTGGCCCGTTGGGAGTCTTTGCCGCCATGCTTCACCTCGTCAATCATTCCGTGACCAAATCGATGATGTTTTTGCTCGCGGGCCGTATCCAGCAGCGCTATCAATCCACGGAGATCGCGCAAGTGCCCGGACTAGTCCGGGTCATGCCGGTTACCGCGGGTTTTTTCGCTGCCGGAATGTTCGCCATAGCCGGCCTGCCGCCGTTCGGCCTCTTTATTTCCGAGTTTGCTCTGATCCGCGCGGGCTTTGCCGCCGGGCGAATCGGGCTTATGGCGATCGTGCTTGTGCTCCTTGCGGTGGCCTTCGTCGCGCTGATTAGAAATTTGACTCGCATGCTTTACGGGGCGCCGCTTCCCTCGACACGAGTGGGCGAAAGCGAACCCTGGGCGCTGGTGCCGCTGGGGTTATCCTTATCGATCCTCGTTGTGCTCGGCATCGTGTTGCCGTCGCCGCTCACCGAGTTGCTCAAAAAAGTGGTGGAGATTGCCTCGCCATGAAGGATCTTACTTCGGTCAGAGAGATTTTGGTGCAAGCTTTGCCCGGATGCGTAACCCGGCTCGGCGTCGCGCGCGCAAACGAGATCCATTGCGCTGTCGATCGCAGCGCCATTCGCCCCCTGTATGGTGTCTTAAACGGCACATTGGGCGCGCACCTAGAGCTTATGGTGGGAACCGACCGGCGGGAAGATCAGGGCGGATTTGAAATTCACTATCTGTTTGCCCATACCAACGAAAACTGGTTCCTCGACGCTGCGGTAGCGGTTCCGGCGGAGGCGCCGGCAATTGAATCCTTGGGAACGCTCTGTTACCCCGCGTCTCGTTTCGAGCGTGAAATTTTCGATTTATTCGGCGTGCTCCCGGCCGGCCATGCCGATCCACGACCGCTGGTGCGCCATGGATTCTGGCCCAAGGACTATTTTCCGCTCAGAAAAGATTCCAAGCCGCAATCGTTCATCGACGACGGACGCCCGTTTCCTTTCCAAGAAGTCGGCGGCGAAGGCGTCTACGAGATTCCGGTGGGACCCGTGCACGCCGGCATCATCGAGCCGGGACACTTCCGTTTCAGCGTGGTCGGCGAGACCATCATCGACATGAAGGCGCGTTTTTACTTCACCCATAAAGGAACCGAGAAGCTGTTCGAAGGCCAATGGCCGCACGAAGGCGTGAAACTCTCGGAGCGGATTTCCGGAGACACAACGATCGGGCATGCCCTGGCCTTTTGTCAAGCGATGGAGTCGTTAAGCGCGGTCGTCGTACCGCCGCGAGCGCGCTACCTGCGCGTGGCGCTTTTGGAACTGGAGCGGCTTTACAACCATATCGGCGATTTCGGCATGATCGCCAACGATACCGGCTTTGCTTTCGCCCACGCTCACTGCTTCAGAATCCGCGAGCGCTTGCTGCGGCTGAACAAACGGGTCACGGGCAACCGCCTGTTGCGCGGGGGTTTGATTCCGGGCGGGGTCGTCCAGGATTTGCCCCGTGATCTGGATCTTGCGGCGGAAGTCGAATCGGCGCTTGCCGACTTTGAAGAAATCGTCGAGGTGACTCTCGCCAATCGAATGGTGACCGACCGTCTTGAGGGAACCGGGCAGCTAATGACGCGCATAGCGCGCGACCAAGGCGTCCTCGGGTTTGTCGCAAGGGCATCCGGCATCGATATCGACGCCCGGCGCGATCATCCTTTCGCCGCCTACCCAGAGCTGAAATTCAGCGTCCCGGTGCTCGAGTCCGGCGACGTCAAAGCCAGAACTTTAGTGCGCGTCGCGGAAGCGCGCGAAGCGGTGCGGCTCATTCAGCAAGCGATAGATGGGCTGCCGGCAGGACCGCTCGCGGTTGCGTTAAATCCGCTCCCGCCCTTCACGCCTGCCTTCTCGGTTGTCGAGGGCTGGCGCGGCGCGATCGTGCATTGGCTGATGTCCGATAAACGTGGGCGACTTTTTCGAGTGAAGATTATGGACCCGTCTTTCCTCAACTGGCGCTCGCTGTCCCATGCGCTGCTGAAGAATATCGTTCCCGATTTTCCACTCTGCAATAAATCCTACAATCAGTCCTACTCGGGAAACGACCTCTAGCCATCACTCGCCGCAACGCGCCGTGCTGCAGGCGGCTAAGAGCAAAGCGCCAGGGAGCAGACGGTCCTACACAGAACGCGCGCAGCCTGTCTTGCTCTGTAAATATTTTCTTCAGCGAAAGATCGCCTGGTAGTCCCTTTGAAACTCTTCGAACCGTGCCGGCACGGTTGTGTCGACAACGAAAACCTTCAAATTTTTCAGTTCAAGCTTAGGAACGGGTGCGGGCACATCCATGTGAGCTGTCACCCGGTCGAAATTTTTGAGCAAGGACTGGCCCTCCCGGGAGAGAGTGAAATCGAGAAAAAGTTGCGCCGCGTTCGGATGCGGTGCATGGGCAAATATTCCGATCACGCTGGGCGAAACTACAATCGGGTCCGCCGTGCTCGCCCAATCCACCGGCGCGCCTTTGCTTTTCATTTCTTCAATGCGATTGCCGTAGGCAATGGTTACAGGAAATTCCCCGGCCGCCATCATCTGGGCAATCAGGGTGTGACCGCGCCGCTCTAAGGGATCTTGAGCCGCGAGACCTTGAAACAGTTTTCCCGCCTTCTCCTTGCCCCAGCGAACGACAAGGGCGCCGTACAATTCGATCTCTTCATCCAGCCCGATCTTTTTACCCTTCCATTTCGGGTCGAGAAGATCCCACCAGTCCCGAGGCGCCTCCCGTTGCGCAATCAGTTTTGTATTGTAAGCAATGACGTACAGACGGACGTAGAGGCTTGTCCAGTAGCCATCGTGGTCTTTAAGGCCCGGCCAGATTCGCTCTCGTCCCTGAGATTTATAGGGCGCCAGCATGCCGTCCCGGATGAGCAGCCCCGTATTGGTAATGCTATTGGAAGTCACGTCGACGGTGTACCGGCCGGCTCGCGCTTCGGTTAAAATCTTCGCGCGCATCTTGTCGCCTTCGAGGCGGAACAATTCCGTTTTGACAAAGGGATATTTCTTCTCAAAGGCTGCCACCAGCGCCTGGCTTTCGGGAAGCGTAAGAACGGTGTAGTAGACCAGCTTGCCCTCTTTCTTCGCGCCCTCAACGGTCCCCGGCAAAGATTGCGCGCGCAGAGAAGGAACCGCAAAAAGAAACAGGCAACAAAGAACGCCGTGGACCGCATTGGCATATTTCATGTGACAAGCCTCTTCTGATGAAGTCGAAATTTCCCGCGCCAAGTCCTGGGCGCGATTCATGCACACCCATGCCCGCGCTGTCAAACGTCCGCGAGCCCACCGCAATTAGAGACAGTCATTGTTCCGTATTTTTCAACGATAAAATCGATGGATCAAGCAAGCCGTTTTCGGTTTTTTAAACTCTCGCTGTAAGAATCCAGCTATGCGTGATAACCGTCATGTCTTTTGTCCGCAGCGGAATTCATAGGATAA
>JBGPIK010000216.1:0-11164 GCA_041484845.1 Binatia bacterium
GCACCGAATGGTTATCGGTATAGTTCTCGCCATCTCCGTGTTGCTTTCGCCGTCCGCTAAACTTCACGCGCAGGACAAGACTCGCGACCTCGTCGTCAAGATTCACGCTGTGCACAATACTCCCGACATATTGCGGCCCTGGACAAAAAACACTCCGCAGAGCGTCAAAGGTTCAGGCGTAGTCATCGACGGCAAAAGGATTCTCACCAATGCTCATGTAGTGCGCTACGCGAGCCAGATTTACGTCCAACCCAATCAATCTGCCGACCGCATTCCGGCGCGCGTGGAAGCAATGGCGCCATCCATAGATCTGGCTGTGCTTAAACTTGAAGATGAGTCGTTTTTCGACAAACGCGGCTCGCTGGCGTTCGCCGAAGAGTTACCGCGTGTAAAGGATGCTGTTAACGTCTATGGCTATCCTACCGGTGGCACCGAGCTTTCGGTCACGCAAGGGATCGTTTCGCGCATTGAATTTGCCGAGTATTACTATCAGACGAGCGGTTTGCGTATTCAGGTAGACGCGGCTCTAAACTTCGGCAACAGCGGCGGTCCGGCGGTGACCAACGGGAAGCTGGTAGGCCTTGTGTTCAGTCTGATCCAAAATGCCCAAAACATCGGCTATCTCATCCCGGTTGAAGAAATCAAGCTTTTTTTGGCTGATATTGCCGATGGCATTTACGATGGTAAACCGCAAATGAACGACCTCATCCAGACGGTTGAAAACGAGGCCCTCCGGCAAAAGCTGAAGTTGCCTCGCGGAACCCATGGCGTTATGGTCGCCGAACCGTATCGCAACACGCCCGATTATCCTCTGAAAGAATGGGACGTTGTCACACAAATCGGCAATACTGCCATCGACGACGACGGTAAAGTCGAGGTGCGTTATGACTTGCGGCTATCTTCCGCGTACTTGGTGCAGAAATTCGCAAAAGACGGTTTTCTACCGCTCACTGTTTTCCGTGATGGGCGATTTATGCAGATTCAATTACCGGTTCAGAATCAGCGCGAAATGGTGGTTCCCTATTTGATGGCGAGCAGCCCCCGGTATTTCATCCTCGGTCCATTAGTTTTTTCTCAAGCAACACAAGATTATCTCGAGCGGCTGGGCAATCAGCGGCCGGCGTCCTTTGGGCCGGGCTCGAGTCCATTAATTACGCGGCGTTACGATAAGCCTGCCTTTCCCGGCGAAGAGCTCGTCGTAGTCGCTTCGCCGATGTTACCGCATCGTATCACCAACGGATACGACGATCCCAATCGCGCCGTGCTCAGCGAAGTCAACGGCATTCAGATCAAGAACCTGCGCCACCTGATGGAGGTTCTTCGCGACAACCGCGACCCCCAAATTACGCTGAAATTCGCCAGTTCGGGAGTCTTGACCCATGAAACCATGGTCTTCAGTCGCGAAGATCTTTTGGGATCGACGAATAACATTCTTGAAGACAACGGTATCCGCTACCCCTACTCCGCCGATCTCCGCGGTGTGTGGGAAGGGTATTTGACGGTGGCGACGAAATCAGCGCAAATGACTTGCTGCGCGACCCGATAAACCGTCGCACGCTGTCTCAAGGCAAAGACCCGCCGTCTACGGCTCGAGGGGTTCGTCCCGAGGTCATTACAAGAGTGTAATTATGCGGGCTGGCACCCGCAATCCTTGAAGAAACACAGCGCATGCGCAAACGAATATTTTCGTGGCTGGGAAGAGAGTTCATCGAGCTCTCCGGTGAAGCAAAGCCTGCTGCCAGCGCGACCCTCGAAGCCCAAGAACTCTTCCGAAAATTCGCTCCGGAGCTAGAGATCCACGGGTTATCATTGGACGACACCGTGCGCAGCCGCCTGTGGGGACGTGATAGAGAAAGCCGCGACCTTGGCAGCAATGAGCGGGTGAAAATCCTGGCGGGCAAAGCGCGGTCGGCAAGTTCCAGCTACATTGCCCCGACCCATTTTGACTCCGCTGCCAAAGTAGCGCTGGACCTGCTTGCGATGAGACCTTCTCAGCAAGCCACACAGAAACGCATCGTTGAATACGACCCAGCAATCGTTCCTATTCGTTTCCTTGTTTACGATACCGTTGTCGTCCTCTCGGGAGTCACAACCGTGCTCCCGACCCTTGAAGAACAGCTGGACAATATTCTCCCGCGTATCTCGGGCTCATTGAGAGATGCCGGGAGCTCATGGGACAAGGTGGCGCGAGTGTCATTTTATCTGCACCGTAACCAACCTCTCGAAAACCTCAAGAAGCTGTTTGATCAGCGGGTTAAAGCCTCAGTTCTGCAACGAGAATACTGTTTTGTAGACGGCTATTCGTCCGCTGGAAAATTGTGCGAGATCGAAGTAACGGCAACGGTCTAAACAGAGGATCACAAGATGAGCGACAAACTTTTTCGTGTCGCAGTCCTGGACGATTTCGAGCAAATCGCCGATACGGTGCCGGCGTATGAGAACCTCAAGACGCGCGCTGACATCGTCCTCTTCCGAGAACGCCTGGACAGCTCTGAAAAAATCGTCGCGGCTCTACGGGACTTCGACGCGATCCTGCTTATGCGCGAGCGAACCCGCTTCAGCGACAAGGAATACAGCCAATTGCCGAAACTAAAAGTCATCTCGCAGACCGGCCGCACCAGTGTGCATCTCGATTTGCCTTCGGCCACCAAGCGCGGCATCGCCGTGTGTGGCACGCCGAGCGACAATGGTTCAAGCACAAAGGAACTGACCATTGGGCTGATTTTGGCATTGATGCGCAAAATTCCCCAAGTGGCCAACCGGATGGGGACGGAGCTTTGGCCGCCTGTTACCGGCCAATTGTTAGAAGGTAAGACGGTCGGTGTTCTCGGCTTTGGCAGAATCGGCAAAGAGGTCGGCCGCATCCTGAAGGCGTTCAACGCGCGGGTGCTCGCCTACTCCCGAAGCCTTACGCCCGAAAGAGCCCGTGAAGCCGGGGCTGAATGTGTTTCCATGGAAACGCTGCTGCGCGAATCGGATATCATCACGATTCACATTCAGTTGAACGCACAAACCCGCGGCATGATCGGCGAAAAAGAACTCGCGTTGATGAAACCAGGAGCGCTTCTGGTTAACACCGCGCGCGGCCCAATCGTCTCGGAACCGGCAATGATCAAAGCGCTCGAAAGCGGCCACCTCGGCGGCGTCGGCCTTGACGTGTTTGACATCGAGCCATTGCCAATGGATCATCCGCTGCGCCGGTTCGAAAATGCCATCCTGCTCTCCCACCGCGGTTACGCGACCGTGGAGGTTCTTCGCGAACGCTACGAACAGGCGATGACGAATATTCTGGATTTTCTCGACGGTAAGCCGCTGAAGTTGCTAAATCCGGAGGCCCTGAATCGCTAATCGGCTTTTCTCAGTCTGCGCCTACCCTGCACTGGTATTGAATCCCACTCGAAGGCTTGCGATTATCCGAGTTGGATGCGCAATCCAAAATCATCACTTCTTGCCCCAGCAGAATCAGCTAAAACTTCGGCCATCACTCTCGCTCACTACAATCAACATGCGGACAGTTTTTGGGAAGGCACGCGCGATCATGATGTCAGCCAAAATCGCAACGCGATGCTAGAAAATTTAGTTGGCCCCGGGCCGTTTCGCGTTCTGGATTTCGGCTGCGGGCCGGGGCGGGATCTCAAGGCGTTTAAAGATTTGGGACACCAGGCGGTCGGGCTGGATGGAGCGGCGCGTTTTGTCGAACTGGCGCGGCGCTACAGCAACTGCGATGTTTGGCTCCAGGATTTCCTTCAACTTCAATTGCCGCCGGAATACTTCGACGGCATTTTTGCCAACGCGGCGCTGTTCCATGTTCCGAGTCAGGAATTACCGCGAATCCTGAAAGAGCTTTGGGCAACATTGAAGGCGGGCGGTGTACTATTCAGCTCCAACCCGCGTGGCGATAATGAGGAAGGCTGGAGCGGAGAACGCTACGGGGTTTACTATAATTATGAGAGCTGGCGCGAAATCGTGACGGCGGCGGGCTTTACCGAGATCATGCACTACTATCGCCCGCACGGGGTTCCGCGGGAACAGCAGCCATGGTTGGCCTCGGTGTGGCGCAAGAAACCGACGAATGCGTGATCATGCCGAATCATTGCAACGGCATCAAAGTCAGCGAATGCCTTTGAAAGGCTCCCTGCTCCATGCTCTATGCAAAAACGCACAGGCCCATTGCCTCGCCCCGGAGGGCTCGCCCTTTGATCGCTCCGATGCGTGAGTAATGCGGCTAGCACAGTTTGACAGCTCTACAGGCTATCGCATAATCTGCAGCTATTCCTGGAAGAAACTGCGTGCACTAAGGAGGGCGATACCATGACCAGTGGAAATGGGATTACCGCGAAGGGTCTTATCATCTCATCGGACTCCCACGTGATGGAGCCGGTGGATCTGTGGAAAAAAGGAGTTCCGGAAAAATACCGCGAAGCCGCGCCGCTCTTCCCGCCACATCAAGTCGGCGAGGGTTTCCAACAGCACGCCGGCGGCTGGGATCCGCGCGCCAGGATCAAGGAAATGGAAACCGACGGCCTCAGCGCCGAAGTGCTTTATCCGACTCTGATGCTGGACCTTTTCGCCCTCGATGATCCCGAGCTGCAAGAAGCATGCTTCCGCGTTTATAATGATTGGCTCATCGATTACTGCAGTGTGGACACCAATCGGCTGATCGGCATTCCCGCCATTCCCGTTTACAACATCGACGCCGGCATCAAAGAGCTGGAGCGCTGTCACAAAGCGGGTTTGAAGGGAGCGATTATCTGGCAGGCGCCCCACCCGGACCTCCCCTTCCGTTCCAATCACTACGATAAGTTCTGGGCGGCGGCGCAGGATTTGGGCGCAGCGGTAAGCCTGCACATTCTCACCGGTCACAGCTACAATAAGGACAAGAACAGAAAAGGTGTGGAGCGCTATCGCGGCAGCGTCAATCTTAAACTGATGGACATCGCCAACGCGCTCTTTGAGCTGATCTTTTACGGCGTTCTCGAAAGGCATCCCAAGCTCAAGATTGTTTCGGTGGAAAACGAAGTCGGTTGGATGCCGTTCATGTTTCAACAGTGGGATTATTACTATAACCGGTTCCGCGGCTCGAATCCGCCGCCGATCAGCCGCAATCCGAGCAGCTTCGTCAAAGATCAAATCTATTCCTGTTTCTTTAACGACCACGTGTGCGGCGAAAACCTCAAGTACTGGGGCCAAGATACCGTGATGTGGTCGAATGATTTTCCCCATCCCAACTCGACCTGGCCCAACTCTAGAAAAATTATTCAACGCGATCTCGGGCACCTACCTGCTGAAGTTCAAGCCAAAGTTTTGTACCAAAACGTTTGCCGGCTGTATGCTATCGACACTGCTCGGCTGCCGCAGATAATGCCGGCGGCAACCCCACCGGCCCAAGCAACAGCTTAAGACCGGCGGATTACAGGAGAGCATCAGTGAAACAGATCAAAAGAATTCTGCATGCCACGGACTTTTCGCCGGCATCCGAGCCTGCTTTTGAAGAGGCGATCGACCTGGCCAAGCAGAACGATGCAGAGCTATTGGTGGTGCATATCATTGAGCCGGTGCGTTACGTTGCGGGCGAGGAATTCGGCGGGCCCGAGCTTTACGTAAAGCTAGAGGAAATCACCGACCAAAACGCGCAAGTTTCGATGAAGAAGCTGATCGAAAAGGTCGAAAGCCTCAAGGTCAAAGCTAAGAGCCTGCTGTTGAAAGGCGTCGCCCACGAGCAGATTGTGAGCGCGGCCGAAGCCAGAAAAGCCGATATGATCGTTATCGGCACGCACGGCCGCACCGGATTTTCCAAGCTGTTCATGGGGAGCGTGGCAGGGCGCGTTATTTCAACGGCGCTTTGCCCGGTTTTGACGGTGCGCGGAAAGTAATCTGAGAAATATGGCTGACCCGTATTCAGTGACAGGCTTTATCGAGGACATGACCCATATTACCGACGCGGAAAGTTCCGCCGCGGCAATCGTGGCGCAAGCGCAACCGTTATTGGCCAAACTGATACGACAACCTGACTGCATTGAAGCAAAGTTCAAAGAGCGGGGCGCTACGGCTTACGGCCGCTACATGCTTCACCGCGCGCCCCGCTTCAATGTAAACGTGGTTGTCTGGGGTCCGGGCGATAACGCGAAAACTCACAATCACGACACCTGGGGTCTGGTAGGCGTAATCGACAATGAAATACAGGAAACCCGCTTCCGCAGAATGGACGACGGTGCGAGGCCCGGCTATGCCGAACTTGAAGTAACCGCGGTTCTGAATAACAAGGCCGGCATGGTTTCGACGCTAGTTCCACCCAACGACGATATCCATGAAATGAACAACGTGACGCTGCGCAATACGGTGGAGATTCACGTATACGGCAAGGATTTCACGGACATGCCGCGCCTGCGCTTCGATTTAGCGACGAAGTCAACAAAGATCTTCGCCAGCCCCAGGTACGACAACTGCTGAACGCGTAACACCAAAGTGGAGTAATGGAGTATAGGAGTGTTGGGTTTAAAGACATCACTCCATTACTCCACCACTCCAATACTCCGTGTTTCATCCGCCTCTTAGCTTAACTTCCCAGTCCAGATAGCGCTGCATCTCTGCCCTGCTTCCGCGGACCGACGGTGATAGAACAACATCGTTCGCTTCCACTAAACACCGATCGAGCCCGGTTTCTGTTCGGTGTCCGCTGCCCGCCCACGCCCGCACGCCACCCCGTAAAACCGCCACATCGGTATAGCCGATACCATTGAGTGCTTGCGCAGCCAGTACGGAATTCCGGTCATCGGAACAGGTTAAGATGATGCGCTGGCTGCGCTCGGGAAAACGCTCCGGCAACTTAAGCTCGATCAAGCCGCGAGAAATCCAGTATGCGCCGGGAACATGGGCCGCTTCAAAATCGAGACTCGTACCGACATCGAGAATCAACGCGCGGGAGTTTTGCAGTTTTTCCTCCAACGCGCGCGCATCGATCAATCTAACTAACTTTGTGGCGGCGTCATAATCCAACGGTTCCGCGCTATTGACGCCTGGAGCCAACGACTCCCCTGATTCCATCCACGCGCGTAGACCGCCCCCCAGGACTGCGACATCGTTAAACCCCATCTGCCGGTACCAGTAAGCCGCCATGACGGCGCGTGCCGATGTTTTGCTGACAAAGATGACTTTGCCATTCCTCACGGCAATAAAATCATCCGCGCGTTGGACCGCTTGTCCGCCCGGAACGTTGAACGATCCCGGCACATGGCCGGAAGCGAATTCGTTTTCCGATCTCACATCGATGATGTAGGTGACGCCGTCATACGCACTTTTTGTGATACGCATGACCTCTCGGGCGGAAATGAACGGGATGCCATCTTCCGACGTAAGTTGCAGCGCGAGAGTGGTCGCCCTTTCTCTACTGGTCTCCGACGCAACCGCTGTCTGCCGCGCCGGCTTCGATTCCAATTCGAAACCCGCCAGTGCCCACCCCATGGTGCCGTTCTTGAGCGCGCGAACGTTCTCTAAGCCCAATTTACGTAGTGCTGCCGTGCCGATGATGCTGCGCGTGCGCCCGGCGCAATTGATGATAATTGATCCTTTCGGTTTCTGCTTGAGTTCATCAGCCCAGAGAACGACATCACCGCCCGGCACATTGATCGCTCCCGGGATGCAGAAACGGCCAAACTCTTCCGGCGTCCTCATATCGAGGATCATCACGTCGGCCGCTTTGTCTTGCAGGCTCTTTAATTCCTCGGGCGATATTTCGGGTATGTTTCTCTCGTGATGGACGCGCTCGCCGAAGACTTTACTCGGCACGTTCACACCGCTGACCGTCGGATAGCCCGCTTCCTGCCAGGACGGCAACCCGCCCCCAAGAACCGTAACATCGGAATAACCGAGGCGGACAAAAGTTACAGCGGCCAATGCGGCGCGCTTTCCGCCATCGTCATAAACGACCAACGAAATTTTCGAATTGGGCACCAGCTCGGCAATGCGAAACTCGATCTGGCTCCGCGGCAATGATGTGGCGTTGGCGATATGGCACGCGTTAAATTCGCCCCGCTCCCGGATATCGAGCACGGCGTAGAGAGAGTCCGAGGCCATCAAAGCCGCTGCATCGCGACAAGAGATTGTTGCAGTCAACGAGTTAACTCCCTTCCATTCGGTAAATTGGCACGGTAGCGTCAAAGTCACCTTCACCTTAGTGAACTGAATTGATTTCGCAAGTTCCGTTTGTCCAAAAATCCCCCTGCCCCCTTTTCCAAAGGGGGAATTAAAAATCTCCCTTTGCAAAGGGAGATTTAGAGGGATTTTCAATCTCTGTGGGTCGATTCCCCGTAGCTTGCTGTGTTAAGTAAATTGCTTATCCGAAGTCCGTCATTCCCGCATGTATTAAGCGGGAATCCAGGCGGGTTCGGAACTGGACCCCCGACCCATTCGACGTGGCTCATGGTCGTGGTGAGCACAGTCGAACCACGATAAAAACATTCGGGGGCGACGCTTTTAAGATAAATCTCATCGCCGAGTTCTGATACTCCGCAGCTTGCTGCGGGGTTATTCATTCCTGTCAACAGGACATTGACGAGACCCTGGGCAAACTGGGAACTGCCTTGACGTACCGTTAAATTCTGTTCTACTAATGTCAGGAATAGTTTCAAGCCGAATTAAGTTCACTTGTCGCGCGTTGGAGGAGAAAATGTCAACTATTCATGAACGCTTCAGCGGTTTATTTATCCCTCATGTAACACCATTCGATGCGTCCGGGGCTTTGGATTTGGCAAGTCTGTCGCGCCTCACCTCTCACTTTGTCGCCCTCGACGGAGTAGCGGGCCTGGTCTCTTGCGCACGTATCGGCGAAGGCCCAGTTCTTAGTATCGAGGAAAAACGCAGAGTTTATAAAGTTGCCGGAAAAGCCGCGCGCGCAGCCGGCAAGGTCCATATCGCTACCATTGCGCCGCAATCCACCGACGAAGCCATTGCTCTGATGCATGATCTGGAGAGTTTACCGGTGAACGCCGTCATGATTTTTCCGCCGCTGCTGTTCGCTTGGGGCAAAGTCGACCCCAATCTCAAGGTCCGATTCTTCGAAGACCTGGCGCGGGAGACAAAGTTACCGGTCGTCCTCTTCCAGATACCCGTCAAGAGTTACTATTACGACGTAGAAACCATTTGCCGGATTGCCCGATTGGAAAATGTGGTGGCGTTCAAAGAAGCCTCCTTTGATATCAACCTGTTCACGGAAACCGTGCAGCATTTGAAACGCGAAAATGCCGCCATGCGGGTGTTGACCGGCAACGATCGCTTCGTCGCGGAAAGTTACAAAATCGGCGCCCATGGAGCGCTAATCGGAGTCGCCAACGTGGCGACGGAGCGATGGGGCGCCATGGATATCGCCGGACGCGCCGGTGATTTTGACCGGGCCGCCGCGCTCCAGCGAGAGCTTGAAGCCGTGAAGGAGCTGGTTTTCAGCGAGCCCATCGTGGAAGCGGTAGCGCGTATTAAAGTGGTGTTGCTGCACGAGGGGCTGATCGATACGGCCACCGTCCGCCGCCCGCAACTGGGAATAGCGCAAGCAGAGCAGAAGCAACTCCTCGATAGCTATAGAGCGATGAAGGCCAATGAATTTCGCTCGAAGGTGTCAGAGACGGAAATGAAACGGCGCAAGGCAACGGCCTAGCTCGTCCGCCTTGTTTGTCGAATCCTGTCTCGATTTGTCGCGAGTTGTCTCATTGCTCGTGGCGGTCTTTTCCTATAAGGGTGAGAAGACTGCCATGTCGTTATCCGCATCATTTGCTCAGCGGTCCACAGTTTGGCGTGCGCTATACACATGTTTCGCTATCGTAATTTTGTTCTACGTTTTTTTTGATGTTCTCGACCTCGACGGTTCGAACTTCGCCAAACTTTTTAACGTCGCGCGTCCAACCGCGCTCGACGCTTTCACCGCCGCGGAGCCTGAGTTAGATTTGTCCCAAAAACAATTCTTACTCGTAAGCGCTGGTGCGCGACTCCTCGTTGCAGGACCGGATGAGAGCGCTCGCCGGCGTAGGCCGGACAAAGTTCAATTATCACTGCTCCATCGCGTGCAAGACCATGGCTATCGGTTGGGTCTTGCGCGCAGTTCCCTTTCCGAAAAATCTCCCTACGACTGACGATCGTTTGCCACGCGCTGGTTAAGAAAACGTTTCGGCCGCGCTGGCCAAAGCGCGAAAATTTAGTTTTTCGTTCATCGTTGCCATGCAACCAATAACCCGCAAGGAGATTTATATGAAAATACAGAAATCGTCGTTGGGCTGCCTAATCGTAATACTGATCGCTTCATTTCTATCGGTAGCAACTTCGTTTGCTGCCCCACCCCAGCTTAAAAGTCAATACGCGTTTACGGGCGAAGCCAGCTGTTTAGCCTCGGCAATAAAAAAGGAGGGGACTCCAATAAACCCGTCCGGATTTAATGAAACTGATTTCACCTTAAAAAAGGAAGCAGATGGTGTTACTAACGTAAATAGTTTTGTTGATTCTTTTAGTGTGAACGGGGTTAGGATTTTTAACGGAGACGGCACGGGCAGCGTCCAGGGAACAAGCGTTGCTATTACTTATGATAACAAAACACCGAACGCTAGCTCGCATAATTTTACCTATACATTCACGTATACTTTTGGCGCAGACGGCACGATTCACACAGTTATGGACCCCCTCAACAATTACCTCGGCACATTCACTGTTGGCCCCCGCACCGGGCAGACAGTCAGCATCGATAAAATCAATCTCGACGGCATGGCCTCGGTAAACAACATGACCCTGACACTGTCTACACCTGCACCATTTATAGAGACACACACGTATTCCAATGGCGATGTGCACCAAGCAATCTGCCATCGCTCGCGCGTATTCACCTGGATAGGAAATTCATAGACGTGAACACCGATTCGCTACCAAGCAAGAGGCCGAGTCGGCCAAAACTCCAACTCCAAAGTTAACTGGAGTCGCAACGCGCGCTAATTAAACAAGCCCCAAACCCCGTTTTCCAGTCGGTGTTTGGGGCTTGTTGCTTTCTAGAAAGGCGGGACGGTGACCGTGAACGGGTCGAAAAAGGGGGGCTTGGTTCAATTACCACGCCGGCAAAATCCGGAGCAACCGGGATTTCGCTCGACTAACCCAGTTCTTCGCTTCCTCGTCCCGGAATAAACAACGCAAACAA
>JBGPIK010000217.1:0-11102 GCA_041484845.1 Binatia bacterium
AAGCCTTTGCGGACTGTGGTGTTTTCTGGCTGGAGGAGCCTTTGTTCGTCGAAGACATTGAAGGCCATGCCCGCTTGCGTGAGGCGGGCAAGACTCCGATTGCCGTCGGCGAGAATCTACACATGCGTTACGCATTTGAGAACTTCGTCGTGCGTGGCGCGGTGGATTTTCTCCAGCCGGATGTTGCGCGCGCTGGTGGGATAACGGAGATTCGAAAAATCGCCGCATTGGCCGCGGCACACAAGGTGGCGATTTCTTTTCATACGTGGGGTGACGCGATCGCGCTTGCCGCAAGCATTCATCTATCCGCAGCGATACAAGAATGCATCGTAATGGAGCTCGATTACACGTATAACCCCTTGCGAGCGGAACTTCTGCGTGAGCCTTTGGAATTCCAAAACGGGTACCTGTATCCACCCGACGGGCCGGGTCTGGGAATCGAAGTGACGCCGGATGCGCTGCAAAGATTTGCTTTCGCTGGAACGGAAGAGCTTACCGTGCGGCAGAAAACATTAGGCGGGGATTGATCGTCGCGCTACAGGCAGACGTTTTTTGACGCGCGAGGCGATCCGGTAGCGGCTGCCTTATTTTGCATCGGCCCGGAACCACGGCGCGCGCTAATGCCGGCGAACATTTCTGTTCTCGAGCTACAAAAACTGCGCTTCTCGTCGGCGATTTTTGCTCGCGGGCTAGCAGCGCTAGTCATACCTTCTACTCGTGCGTAGGAAATGAAAGAGGATAGTTTGCTGGCATAACGATTGCGGCATTCTCGGCGAGCGACTTTGCGCGTGCGAGGGAGCCGGTATGAATAAACAGACTTTTCGTGTATTGACTAAGCCTTATAAGTCTTTCGTTTCTCTTGTCATCTTATTTACATTCCTGATCGCTCATATTGTGCCGGTTTTGGCAATGAACTCGGCTCGCGGCGGTGCCCTGCCACAGCCGCTGCCGCTGTTCCCCGCCGATAACTGGTGGAACTTGGATATCAGCAGTTGGCCGGTGGATCCGAATTCCGCGAGTTACATCGCTTTCATCAACAACGGTGGCACACGCCGGCTGCATCCTGACCTGGGTGGCGACGCCGCTACGGCCGGAGATCCGTATGCAATCTACGGCATGCCTTACGTTGGGGTAAGCAACGTTACGAACGCGGATCTCAAAGCAGTTGAGTTTCTTTATGCGGATGAAAGCGATGGCTTCGATCCAAAGACGGGCGTGAGTTTCCCATTTTATCCGATCCCGCCGGAAGCGATCACGCAATCGCATTGGATCGAGGGCGGAGATCCGGGAAATGTCGACCAACGCAGTAATGAAGATCGGCATCTCCTCATCGTTGATTATGATCGAAATTATCTCTATGAGCTGTACAATGTTTTTTACGATGTGACCGCAGGCAAATGGTTTGCGGGCTCAGGGGCTTTTTTTGACATGAATACAAACAATCGGCGGCCGGACACCTGGACGTCCGCTGATGCGGCGGGATTAGCAATTCTACCCGGCCTCGTGCGTTATGACGAGGTTTACGATTCTAATGTTGCCGAGATTGGCCACGCGTTTCGCGTAACGGTGCGAGCGACCAACGGCTATGTCTATCCCGCTTCACATAGAGCGGGGTCAACGGTGGGGGCGTTGCCAATGGGTGCGCGGTTGCGCCTTAAATCGAACATTGACGTGACGCAACGAACGAATGACCCAAACCTTCAGAAAATATTTAGAGCCATGCAAAAGCACGGAGTGATCGTTGCGGATAATGGTTCGGATATGTATATCACGGGTACTTACGATACCCGCTGGGACAATAGCATCCTTAATCCAGCGTTTGCGAGCTTGACGGCAAGTGATTTTGAGGTTATCCAGCTCGGCTACAACCCAGTTCCCGTCGGGTCGGCGATACTCGCTTCTTTGAGCGTAAGTCCAGCCAGCGTAATCGGCGGGCAATCGGCGACGGGGTCGGTCACCCTAAGCGGGCCTGCACCGGGCGGTGGTGCGATGGTGAACCTTTTGAGCGCAAACGCGGCGGCGACGGTTCCCGCTGCTGTCACCGTGCCCGCGAACGCCACGGCGGCGAAATTTTCTGTTACTACATCTGTGGTCAATGCCTTGAGCGCCGGTAACATTACGGCGAATTATGCGGGCATAACCAAGACAACCAGCCTATCCGTTCAGCCGGCGCCATCGGTTAAGCTTTTGTCGCTGACGCTCAATGCAACAACTGTTACAGGAGGTCTGGGTTCCGTGGGCACGGTGTTACTCAGTGGTCCTGCTCCGGTTGGTGGGGTAGTCGTTGTGCTCGCTAGCTCGAACCCGAACAAAGCTAGCGTGCCGGCTACGATCACCGTTCTAGGTGGGAGTACCTCGGCTGTATTTAATGTCACCACGGCGACTGTAAAGAGAAAAACGGTCGCGAGCATAACCGGTTCGTACGGCGGTTTGACAAAAAAGGCGGCGCTGACGATCAAAAGATGACCTAACATTTCTGAACGCGCTACTATAGGCGACGGCTGATTCTCGCGGTCCCATATCCGACTCTCCAGGGCATGCAGACGATCACCGACCATCTCGCCAAGACTCGCCCGCAAGCCAAAGGGCTTAACGCGAACGACTTCATTGATCCTTCCATTCTGAAAGAGATTGAAGAGAGCGGATTCGTAAAACGGCTTTACGGAAAATAGCCTCAATCAAAACCGGAATTTCTCCGTGCTTCCTGGAGTTTTGCAGAAAGCCGCCGACATCGTTTATTGCCTTCAATCGGGAAGTTGTTAAGATGCTTTGCGGTTTTTATGTACAAAGAAGATACGATCGCTGCTGTAGCCACTCCACCGGGCGAGGGTGGCATTGCCATCGTGCGTATCAGCGGGCCGGATGCCGAGCAAATCGGCGGCGCGATCTTTTGCCAGAATAATGCAACGAATGGCGGGTTTAAGTCTCACACCCTTTATCATGGCAAAATCCGCGATCCGCGTTCCGAGGCTATTCTCGATGAGGTCCTGCTCACGGTCATGCGCAAGCCGCATAGCTATACGGGTGAGACTGTAGTTGAGGTACAGTGTCATGGCGGCGTATTCTTGGTTCGTGAGATTTTGCGGCTAATCCTTTCTCAAGGAGCGCGCCACGCGGAGCCGGGAGAATTTACCAAGCGCGCATTTCTCAATGGAAGAATTGATTTGGCTCAAGCCGAGGCGGTGCTGGATCTCATCCAAGCGCGGACGCAAGAAGGAGTCAGTCTTGCGGTCAAGCAAGTGCAGGGTGGTATATCGGATTGGGTTGACGGAATACGCAACTCGCTGCTCGATTGCATAGTCCAGGTCGAGGCCGCCATCGACTTTCCTGAAGAGGAAATTGAACTCCTCCAACGCGATCAATTGACTCAAAGAATCTGCAAATTTAGAGACGAAATACGTGAAGTAGTGGCTACTTACGAGTGGGGCAGGCTGCACCGTGAGGGCGCAAGAGTATGTATTTGCGGCCGCCCTAACGTTGGGAAATCAAGTCTCCTTAACATACTTGTCGGTGCGGAGCGCGTCATCGTCACTCCGGTGCCCGGCACAACCCGTGACGTTGTTGAAGAGTCAGTCAATCTGGGAGGACTGCCCGTTGTGCTCTGGGACACGGCGGGGTTGAGGGAAACTGAAGATCAGGTAGAAAGGATCGGAGTCGACCTGTCAAAACGATACATACAGAAGGCGGACCTAGTCATGCTAGTTCTGGATGGCTCAACTGAGCTTACCGCCGACGATGAATCTTTGCTGAGAAAAATCGATAAGAAGATGATGATTGTTCTAAACAAAGATGATCTACCGCGCAACCTAAACAGACAAACATTAGACCATTTTCAGACGGCTGGTATTTATTCGGTCTCGGCAAAACTCGGAAGCGGCATAGAAGCACTGAAAAATGGATTGCGGGACATGCTACTGGAAGTAAACGCTGAAGCTCCCATTGTCATAAGCAACCTTAGACACAAGAGCGCCCTCATCCGGTGCGAGAATGCATTAAACAACACTCAAGTGTCACTTTGCGAAAACCGGCCTGTTGAATTTGTTGCCGTAGATCTCAATGATGCCAAAGAAGCGCTTGAGGAAATCATAGGCAAGGTCGATAATAAAGATATTTTAGAACGTATTTTTACTAATTTTTGTATAGGAAAATAAACTATTTGTGTTAATCGATATACGCCAAAGACTGATTTGTTTCACGTGAAACCATGAACGAAAAGCTTCATGACGTTATCATCGTAGGTGCAGGGCATGCCGGGATTGAGGCTTGCCTCGCTGCGGCTCGTATGGGCTGCGACACGCTTATGTTAACACTCAATTTAGACCACATCGGTCAAATGTCCTGCAATCCTGCAATCGGTGGTATAGGCAAAGGACATTTGGTCAAGGAAATTGATGCGCTCGGCGGTGAGATGGGAAAAGCGATCGACGAGACCGGAATCCAATTCAGAATCCTTAACACCAAGAAAGGCCCGGCGGTTCGCGCCTCCCGGGCTCAAGCGGACAAGTCGCTCTATCGTCAGAGGATGAAGCGAGTTTTGGAGATGTGTCCAAGACTGACTCTGCGCCAAGGTAGCGTGGAAAGTCTTGTTGTGGAAGACGGCATTGTTACTGGTGTCGAAACGCAAATCGGAGAACGCTTTTGCGGTCGCCGAGTTATTTTGACGACAGGGACATTCCTTAAAGGTTTGGTGCACATAGGAGATCGCAACTTTTCCGCCGGAAGGGCTGGTGATTTTGCGGTACAGGGGCTCAGCGAGTGTTTGGCCAATCTCGGCTTTACTGTTGGTCGGTTAAAGACCGGAACATGTCCACGTATCGATAGCCGATCGATCGACTACTCAAGACTTCAAGTTCAGCACGGAGACGATCAGCCGATCCCGTTTTCTTTCATGAATGATCGAGTGATTCAAGAGCAAGTTCCCTGCTATATAACTTATACTAACCCTGAAACACACGAGATTATTCGTACTTCGATACATCGATCACCGATGTATTCTGGAACGATCAAAAGCCGTGGACCCCGTTACTGTCCCTCGATTGAAGACAAGGTGGTTCGGTTTAGTGACCGTCAGAGACACCAAATATTTTTGGAGCCCGAAGGACTTAACACCGTCGAGGTTTATCCTAACGGTCTTTCCACTAGCCTACCACTGGACGTTCAGATCGCGATGGTTCGGTCTATTGCCGGATTAGAGCATGCGGATATAATGAGGCCCGGATATGCGATTGAATACGATTATGTCGAGCCAACGCAGTTATACGCGACGCTGGAAACTAAAATAATCAAGGGGCTGTATCATGCCGGACAAATTAACGGAACAACGGGCTACGAAGAGGCCGCGGCTCAAGGAATTTGGGCTGGAATTAACGCTGCACTGAGCATTCGTGGTGAGCAGCCTTTGGTTCTATCGCGTGATCAGGCGTACATGGGCGTGCTTGTAGACGACCTAGTTACGAAAGGCACAGACAGCGAACCGTATAGGATGTTCACCTCACGTGCGGAATATAGGTTATTGCTTCGCGAAGACAATGCGGATATGCGGCTGACCGAAATCGGCTATAAATTGGGACTCGCAACGCAAGACTCATACGATCGCCTGAATGCTAAAAAACAATCTATATCTGAGCTTGCCGAATTCTTGGAGCGGAAACACGTTAATCCAACAAACGAAGTTAATACTGCGTTGACTTTAGTCGGATCATCTCCGTTGCGCAACCAATCTTCATTGGCCGGGCTTTTACGGCGCCCGGAGGTTTCGATGGAGCAAATTCGCGCGATGTTTGGTACAGAAATGGATAAGTATAGTCGAAACATCGATTCGCATATCGAAATTCAGATCAAATACGCCGGCTATGTCGATCGCCAACTGGAAACGGTAAAGAGGTTCAAAAAGGTCGAAGGGGTTAGACTGCCTGAGAACTTCGACTACTCTCAGATCTCCGGGTTGTCGCGGGAAGTACGTGAAAAGCTTGCACGTGTTAAGCCCCGGTCACTTGGGCAAGCTTCCCGAATTGCTGGAATCACTCCCGCAGCCATTTCGATTTTGTCGGTATACTTTGCCAAAGAAAAGACACGACGAGACAATGCCACGTCGCTGACGTTGTGAACTGTTTCACGTGAAACATTAATTTGCTTCCATTTTGAACTCACTTATGATACAACGTCGATGTTTCTTATATATGTAAATAGCTGATTCTAAAGAGGAAATCGTGAGCAAGGTCATCGCCGTTGCAAACCAAAAAGGGGGTGTTGGAAAAACCACGACGACGGTGAATCTTGCCGCCTCTCTGGCGCTCGAGGGGAAAAGGACGCTTCTTGTAGATGTTGATCCTCAAGGTAACAGCACCACTGGACTTGGGATCGATCGCGCGACTTTGACGGCGAGCCTTTATGAGGTAATTGCCGGGACCCGGTTTGTCGAAGATGCCCTTTGCCAAACCGAACTGCCTGAACTAGCGATCGTCCCGGCGACCAAAGATTTGGTCGGCGCCGAGATAGAACTCGTCAGTGCCGAAAGAAGAGAATATCGTATCAAAGAGGCGCTGGACCCGGTCCGGCGTCATTATGACTATCTGCTGCTTGATTGCCCGCCTTCTCTGGGTCTGCTCACCTTGAATGCCTTAACCGCCGCCGACTCGCTCCTGATTCCGATCCAAAGCGAGTACTATGCCTTGGAGGGACTGAGCGCGCTGCTCGAGACTCTACACTTGGTACAGAGAGAACTGAATCCGAGGCTTTACCTCGAAGGAATTATTATTACCATGTTCGACGGCAGGAATCGCCTGTCGCATCAGGTGGTGGAAGAGATTCGCGCGCATTTCCCGGACAAACTCTATAGCACAATCATCCGCAGGAATGTTCGCCTCAGTGAGAGCCCTAGTTATGGCAAACCGGTGTGCTTGTATGATGGCAGCTCGACCGGTGCGCAAGACTATCGCGACTTGGCCAAAGAACTCATAACTCGTGGAGAAAATAATGTCATCGCCGAAAAAGGGATTGGGTAGAGGTCTGAGCGCGCTGATTCCCGGCGCGAGCGAAGCAAAGAGTGACGGTAAAGACGAAAGCCTCAGTAACGAAGTCGCCGTAGAGCGCATTACGCCAAGTCCACTCCAACCCCGGCGCACTTTCGATGAAGCGAAAATTTCAGAGTTGGCCGCGTCCATTCGCAACCAGGGAATCATTCAGCCATTGGTCGTTAGGCGCAAAGGCGATCAGTACGAATTGATCGCGGGGGAACGTCGCTGGCGGGCGGCTATGAAAGCTGGCTTGGAGCACGTGCCGGTCGTTGTGCGTGACGCCAGCGACCACGAGGCGCTGCAATTGGCGCTTGTTGAAAATCTACAACGAGAAGACTTAAATCCAATCGAAGAAGCAAGCGGCTACCGCCGCTTGCAAGAAGAGTTTCAGTGGAGTCAAGAAGAGATGGCTGAAAGAGTTGGCAAGAGCCGCCCGGCCATCGCGAACTCCATGCGTCTTCTTGCATTACCGCATGATATCCAGCAGGAAATCGCAACGGGAAATTTGCCGGCGGGCCAGGCTCGAGCACTCCTGGGCCTACAAAGTGAGCCATTAATCGTTTCCGCTTGCCGCGAAGTAATTGCCAAGGGCCTGTCGACTCGCGAAACGGAAAAGCTGGTTCGCCATCTAAAATTCGGAAAGAGACGACATCGAGAAACATCCTTAGATCCAAATTTGCGTTCGGTTGTTGAAGAAATGCAGCGTGCCTTGGGAACGAAAGTACGGTTATTACCAAAATCCAGGTCAACAAAAGGTAAAATCGAAATAGAATATTATTCTCTACCAGACCTGGAACGAATCATTCACACCATTACGAGTAGTCAGCTCCGAAATCCTGTTTAAATGGTTGCCCTAAGCTAGGCCTTGTTGAGGAGCAGTCCCTTTAGTTCTTCCCAATCTACTACGGGTGTCGAGCACGTAGAGTTGTGGCACACGTAAGCGGTGGGCTCGTCATCTAATTGTCTTTTTCCCGCCAGAAGCGGTGAAATCCTTTCAAGGGGTTCCTCCGGGCCAATTAGCTGGAGAGTTTTATTGGGCAGATATAAAGCCTGTATTCGTTGTAGAAGCTCGACGGTCTTATGATCGCTCCGCCGTCCTACGAGAACGATTTCTTTGGGCTTTTTAAGAAACAAATCCAGGGCGCAAAGCATGTGCGCGAAACCAAACGGTTGGTTTTGCATGCCTTCGTAATAGGACCGCAGCGCCTTCTCGGCGCGTTTCAGATAATCGGCGCTTCCCGTGAAATAATATAGACGGAGCAAAAGCTGCGTTGCCGCCGCATTACCCGATGGAACAGAACTGTCATAGACGGGTTTAGCCCGACTAATGAGCTGCTCGTGTGATTTTCCGGTGGAGAAAAAAGCGCCGTCTGTATCGTCCCAGAACTCCCTGATCATAATCGTTGCCAACCGATCAGCACGTTCCAAATTAGAGCGATCGAACTCGGCTTCATAAAAATCCAAGAGCCCGAGGGCGAGTAATGCATAGTCATCGAGATAGCCGAGAATCTTAGCGTGGCCGTTCTTGTAAGTGTGTAATAACAGGTCGCCGCGGAACATTTTGTTGTAGAAGAAGGCCACCGTTTGCCGCGCGGCATCCACATAGTCTGACCGGGGAACAATTTTAATCGCTTCAGCTAGCCCGGAGAGAGCCAGACCGTTCCACGAGGTAAGGATTTTATCGTCTCTGAAGGGCTTGGGACGTTTTTCCCGTTCGCCAAAAAGCCGGATTTTTGCATCCCTCACCAGCGCGGCAATTTCGTTTGGTTCTTTTCGGAACAACTTCGCTGCTTGATTGACCGTCAGGACAGGGTGAAGAATATTCTTACCTTCGAAATTGCCGAAATCGGTCACATCGTAAATGCGGCCGAAGATTTCACCCGTTTCTTCTCCCAGGATTCGATTGATTTCGTCTTGAGTCCAGACGAAATACTTTCCTTCTTCCCCTTCGCTGTCGGCATCTTGCGTCGAATAGAAACCGCCTTCGGCGTGCAGCATTTCGCGGAGAAGATAGTCTACGGTTTCCTCTACGACTTGTTTAAATGACGGATCACCGGTCGCACAATGCGCCTTGGCGTATATACCGACGAGCTGTGCATTGTCATAGAGCATTTTTTCGAAATGCGGCACCAACCACTTCTGGTCGACCGAATAACGGTGAAAACCTCCGCCTAGGTGGTCATAAATTCCACCGCCCGCCATCCTGAGCAGCGTGTGAGTTACCATATCGCCAAAGCGCCGCTCCTTGGAATGGTGGTACTCGCGGAGAAAAAGCTCGTAAACTCCGGCATGGGGAAATTTGGGCGCCTGGCCCAGCCCGCCGTGATCAGAATCGTACGATCGGGCAATCTGATCCGCGCTTTGCGCGATTATCTCCGGTGAAAAACTAGGTGCGCTATCGCTTGATTGGGACATGCGTTGCAGTGCCGTAAGTATTTGTGTAACGCTCTTTTCAACGTCTTGCGGGCGATCTCGATAGGCATTCGCCACTCCCACCAGGATTTTCGGAAAACCCGGCATACCCTGACGATCTTCGGGCGGAAAATAAGTGCCGCCGTAAAATGGCTTCCGCTCCGGGGTGAGAAACATAGTCATCGGCCATCCGCCGCGGCCAGTGAGCATCTGCACGGCATTCATGTAGATTTCGTCCAGATCAGGGCGCTCTTCCCGATCCACTTTGATGTTTACGAAAAGGTTATTCATCAACGCAGCAATCTCTTCATTTTCGAAGGATTCGCGTTCCATGACATGACACCAGTGGCATGCTGAATAACCGATGCTCAAAAGGATGGGTTTGTTTTCGTTTCTGGATTTTTCGAAGGCTTCGTCTCCCCACGGGTACCAATCTACCGGGTTATGCGCGTGCTGGAGGAGATAAGGGCTGCTTTCGTGAATTAAACGGTTTGTGTGATGGGATGCCATCGAAATTCATCGCTGCGCACACTTACCATCACGCTAACATAGATATCCGGCGTGGAAAACCGGCGCGCGATAGCTAGACTCAACCTACTCGCCGAACCTGGACGGAATCGTAAAAGCGCGATCTTACTGACCTGCGTCAGAGAGATATTTTAGAAAAAGTTTCGATCAGCGCTCCGGTGAAATCTGCTTGAGAAATCCGCTGGCTTCGATTTCCTTCAGCAGCGCATTGTCTCCGATATCTTCGGGCCTTACATTCTTGGCCTTCGGGTTAGATTCAGCTGTTACATCGAGAAGAAACTTGATCCCTTTGAGATTCACATACGGGATGGAGCCCAATTTGGGCGCATAGTAATCATAAGTAGCGGCGAGCGTATCTGAATCGGAGATGCGCAGATGCCGTTCGAGAACCTTCATGCCGAAGGCTCGGTCGCTTTTGTAGCGATGGGTTCCTTCAACCAATGCCTTTAAGAAATTGTTGGTCAAGTCGCGGTTCTTAGCAATAAAGGATTTGGTTGTGGCTAAACCGGAGTGTTGGTAGTCAAGACCAATTGTTGAGTAATCCAGGAGTGAACGAAAACCGGATTTCTTGGCCTGATATGCGAACCCTTGTTCGAGTAAAGTTGCTTGAATAGCGCCCTGGGAGACCGCGGCCAAACGTTCCGCATTTCCGCCGGTCTGGAGAATTGTCACGTCCTTACCAGGTTTGATGCCGTTCTTTTCTAGTCCATAGCGCGCAAGGAAATCCGCTGATCCGCCGAATCTAGCTATCCCCACCTTTTTACCTCTAAGGTCTTCTATCGAGTTGATACCCTTGGCGACGATTAAATCGTACGGCGCAAAGTTAACCAAACCGGTGATCATTACCGCATCCCTGCCGCCAAGATACGCGTTGATCAGTCCCGAACCGGCGACATTGATGAAACCCACATCCCCGGACAGCATTGCCGCCAAAGCCGTCGACGACCCGGACATGACAAGCGGCCTGCCGTCGAGCCCGTGCTTTTTAAAGTAGCCGCCGTCAACGGCGGCTAGAATTGGACCGTTAGACGGGGTAATCGATACGAGTCCGATATAAACTGTTCTTAAGCCTTGCGCCGCTGCTCCGTCTACTTCTATTAGGAATGAGAGGAGAGCAACGAAGGCGACGATTCCAACCGTTTTCAT
>JBGPIK010000218.1:0-11069 GCA_041484845.1 Binatia bacterium
CAACTGCGCTTCGTCTGTGGACGCGCCAAGGTGCGGCGTCGTGATGACCTGATCCAAGCTAACGAGCGGATGGTCAGCGGCCGGCGGCTCGTCGACATAGACGTCCAACGCGGCCCCCGCTACTTTCTTTTCTTTGATCGCGTCCGCGAGATCTTTCTCATCGACGATGCCGCCGCGGGCGCAGTTAATAATGCGCACGCCCGTTTTCATCTTGGCGAAGGCATCGCGGTTGATGAGTCCCTGGGTTTCCGGCGTCAGCGGTACATGGACGGTAATAAAGTCGGACTTGGTGATAATGTCTTCCAAGGTAACCGGCTCGACACCCATACGGGCGATGTTTTCGGAAGAAATAAACGGATCGTAACCAATGACCTTCATTCTCAGACCCGCGGCCCGCTCGGCAACAATGCGGCCGACGTTGCCGAGGCCGATAACGCCCAGTGTCTTGTTGCACAATTCGATGCCGACGAATTTGTTGCGCTCCCATTTCCCGCCCTTGAGTGAAGCCACGGCCTGCGGGATGTGCCGCGCCAGGGCCATCATCAGGGAGATGGTATGCTCCCCGGTGGTCACGTTGTTGCCGCCGGGTGTATTCATGACCACGATGCCCTTTTTGCTCGCGGCCTCCACGTCGATATTTTCAAACCCCACGCCGGCCCGGCCGATGACTTTGAGATTTTTTGCTGCGCCGATCAACTCCGCCGTTATCTTAGTGCCGCTGCGGATAACCCAACCGTCATAATCGGCACAAATTTTCTTGAGCTCATCCGGTTTGAGCCCAATGCGAACATCCACTTCAAAACCTGGTGCGCGTTGGAAAACTTCAAGACCCTGGGGTGCTAAAGTATCAGTGACAAGAATCTTCATGGCTTAATTCAGAGCCTCCATCAAAACTTCCTGGGCGGCAGCAACTCCGCGCCCGAAAGGAATCTCCGCGCCGAACTTTCTGAGCGCCATTTCCAGTGCCGCAATGGCCGTGATCACATCGAAGGCGCCCATATAGCCGACATGAGCGATGCGAATGACTTTGCCCTTTAGCTGATCCTGTCCTTCGGCCAGAACGACACCCATGTGATCGCGCAGAAATTCCAACACCCGGTCTGCGTCTACCCCTTGAGGTAGGAAAATGCCGGTGGCCGCCGGGCTTGGGCTGTCGGGCGCGAGCAATTTAAGTCCCAGGGCAATCGCTGCCGCGCGGGTGGCGCGGGACATGCGCGCGTGCCGGGCATATACTTTGTCCAGACCCTCGCGCTCCATCATACGCAATGAAGCCCGCACGCCGAAAATCAATGATACCGCCGGAGTGAATGCGCCCGACCCTTTTTGCTGGTTTTTGCGCTCAAGATTAAGGTCAAAATAAAAGCGCGGAAGTTTTGCTTTCTTGGTTTTCTCCCAGGCGCGGTCGCTCAAGGCAATGAAACCCAGTCCCGGCGGCAGCATCAGCGCTTTCTGGGAACCCGTCACCAAGACGTCGATGCCCCATTCGTCCACGGGAACGGGAAGCACACCTACGGCCGTGACGCCGTCGACGAGAAGCAGCACCCCGTTTTTTGTGAGCTTCGCGATTTCTTTTACGGGATGGAGTGCGGTCGTCGAGGTTTCGCTGGCTTGGATCATGACGCCCTGAAGGTCAGGATGGACTTTCAATTGCTTCTCGACCTCATCCACTTTGACGGCCTTTCCCCATTCAACTTTCAATTCTACGGGGCTCAACCCGTAAGCATTCGAGATGTTGAGCCAGCGTTCGCCGAATTTCCCGCCGTTGATCACGAGGACTTTGTCGCCGGGAGAAAATAAATTCGCAATGGAAGCCTCCATCGCGCCGGTGCCGGAGGAAGCCAGCATCAAGACATCATTTTTGGTTGCGAAAAGTTTTTTGAGACCTTGGCGCGCTTCTTCGAACACCTCGTTAAATTGCGGCGTTCGATGATGGATCATCGTCTCCGACATTGCCAAAGCCACTTCATTGGGAATCGGAGTGGGGCCGGGTGAGAGCAGATACTGTTTAATCATGGTTATCCTCCTCTGGCTGCTAACAGCCTGGTTGTGATGCGACACCGAGGCAGGATAATGAATTGACAAGCGGCGTCTGACCAATCCAACGGCGCAGCATCAATAAAAAAACCTGAACCTCTTGGATTAAGAGACCCAGGCGTTCGGCCGTCTTAATGCTTTGCGCTTCCTCGTGGTCGATTCCACGTTCGCCAGTCGCACAAAACTTACTGAAAACCCTTATCGTAGAAGAACCGTGTTGTCAAATCGTTTTGCCTGCTCAACCGACGCGCGAATTTGGCAAGTTTCATGAAATTATGCCAAGATTCCAATGCTCATGAAGCGACTTGTTTTTTTCGATATCGACGGCACCCTGACGCGCACGCAGAATGGCTACCTACCGTTCAATCAAGCCGTCTTTAAAACCTTCGGCATTAACGGCGACATCCGTGCAGTCATTCCGGATGGCAACACAGATCCGCGTATCGTCGAAGACATCTTTGCCCAGGCGAATGTGAAGCTCGCGATTGACGACGGCCAATGGGCCGAATTTTCGATCAATCTACGTGACTGTTATTCGAATGCGGTAAGACAAGGTGCCACCGCCATACGCGCTCTTCCCGGCGCGGCTGTGTTACTTCGGCACCTGTCCGAAGAGGACAAGTTCATTTGCAGCGTGGTGACGGGCAATTTGGAATCGATGGCAACCGTAAAGCTTCAGACGGCCGGATTGTCTTCCTATCTTTGCCGCGGCGCCTATGGCAGCGACTCCCCGCATCGTCCCGATTTGCCGCTAATTGCGAAGCAACGTTGCGAGCGGCTGAGTCGACGTTCCATTGCTCTCGATCGATGCGTCGTTGTCGGCGACACGCCCAAGGATCTCGAAGCGGCTCGGCAAAATGACATGAAATGTATTTTGGTCGGCACGGGGCGTTATCCCGTGGAAGAGTTGATGTTGTCGAAACCGGACCACTGTCTGCCGGATCTTAGCGACACGGCTGAAGTAATGAAGGCGCTTGCGAGTCTTTAATTGAACCGGAGGTGAACGATGCAATTTCGCACGATTGGTCGGACCGGTATACGGGTTTCCGAAATCGGTTTCGGTTGCGGCAATAATGCCGTACTTATGGTCAAGGCAAGCTACGCAGAGCAATTAAAGGCGGTGCGCCATGCGTTGGACTGCGGCATTAATTTTTTCGATACCGCCTTTGCTTACGGCCTGGGAAAGTCGGAGGAAAATCTTGGCCGGATACTGAACGACCTGGGCGCGAATCCCGTTATTTCCACCAAGATCCGCCTCGATGGCGATGCTGCGGCTGATGTGAAAGGCGCTACCGTCCGCGCGGTCGAAGCAGGGCTTGAGCGGCTCAAGCGAGAGCGCGTTGACTTTGTTCAACTCCATACCCGAGTCACTTTAGAACGCGGAACGGGAAAACGTTTCAGTTTGACTCCTAAAGAAGTGCTCGGCACGAATGGCGTGATCGAGGGGTTCAAGATTATGCGGGACCTCGGCAAGGTTAGCCATTTTGGTTTTAGCGGTCTGGGCGATCCGAGGGCGCTCCATGAGCTGATCGACAGCGGCGAGTTCCACGGGTTTCAGGCTTATTACAATCTGCTCAATCCGAGCGCCGGTTATCCTGTACCGCAAAACTTCAGCGCTTTGAATTACGGGCAAATTATCGATCGCGCGGCGGCCAAGGGAATGGGGGCCTTCGTCATTCGGATATTGGCGGCCGGCGCTCTCACGGCAGATCCGAGCGCCGGTGGCGGTAGCAGCTCCGAGCCGCTTTCGCCGGGCTCCGATTACTCGCTCGATCTGGAACGCGCTGAGAAGGTGAAAGAGGCATTGGACGTGGACGGCCATCGCCTCACCCAAACCGCGATTCGCTTTGGCTTGATGAATCCGAATGTTTCGACTGTGCTGGTGGGTTTTTCCAATACATCGCACATCGATGAAGCCGTGGCATGTTCGGGAGCGCCGGTGCTGTCGGATGAGCAGATGGAGACGA
The DNA here is from genome assembly GCA_041484845.1 of Binatia bacterium. GTDB lineage: Bacteria > Desulfobacterota > Binatia > UBA9968 > UBA9968 > JBGPIK01. The sequence continues at coordinate 4,002 of JBGPIK010000218.1, forward strand.
TGAGAGCCCTCTGGCAGTCGGATTTTGGTTCACGCGCCAATGCTTAGCGTTTACGGGTGCAAACAAGGGTACCGGCGAATGATACGGAAACTAATAAACTTGCTGCTTCTTGGTTTTGCGGCATTGGTCGCGTCCTGCTACCCGTCTGGTGGTTATTTAGAGGAGCAATCAAAGCGAATCGAGGCACAGGAAATTACTATAGACCGTCAGCGTCTATCTATTAAGGGGATGGAAGCGGCACTGAACGAGGATTACGACACAGCGATTGAGCTTTTAACGAGAGCTATAGTACAAGAAGCGAATCCGACAGAGAAGGCAGTAGCATATCAGTTCCGTGGCCGTGCATATGCCGATTCTTTCAGATTTGACCAGGCGCTCAGGGATTTCGACGCGGCTTTACAGCTCGACCCAAGCCAATATCGCGCCCATACAGAGCGAGGTAGAGTGTATGGGGCATTAGGAAAGTACGATCGTGCGCTCGAGGACTTTGATATTGCTATTCGGCTCGATGAAAATACTGCGCTTGCTTACAAACAACGAGGTGAGGTCTACATAAGGCAGCGCGAATATAGCAGAGCGCTGGTAGACTTTGACAAAGCCATTGCATTACGTCAGCGTTACTCGCTCGCGTACATGAGTCGAGGTTGGGCGAACTTTTATATGGGGCACTTCTCTACCGCCCTAGCAGATTTTATTCGGGCAGTGGAACAGAGCAAGCAAGATCCGGAACCATTAATTTGGCTGTATTTAGCGCGGCTGAGAAACGGTGAAGAGGCAACGGCGGAACTTCAACAAAATGCCCGGCAGCGAAATCTACAAAAAGTGGCCTGGCCCGGTCGTCAACCATTTCCTCCAGGCAGCCGGAGGAGATGCAATTTTCGCAGCCCTGAAACATCCCGATCCGACCGTAGAAAATGACCGCAAGTGCAAAGTCTACTTCTATCTTGGACAGTATGCGGTGGCTAACAATAATCGGTCCGAAGCGGCGAGACTTTTTAAAGCTGCTTTGGCAACCGGGATGGCGCACTCTATTGAGTATTTTGGCGCGCGGGAAGAGCTAGAGCGGCTCAACCAGTAGTTCACTTCGCGCTCATCGCGAGCCTCTTAGCGTAGGAGTTTAGCCATGGCTTTATTCTTTCACTCTGACGATGTGGATCAGCTGATTCCTTTTCCGGAAGCCGTGACCATAACCGAAAATGCTTTGCGTGATATGGTCTCGCCGAAGGGCGTCAACGCGCCGCGCAAACGGCTCAATTTGCATCGCGAGCTGGGAGAAGGAAAATTCGACACTGTGCTCAACATCTATGCGGGCGGCTCGGCGTCGTACGGCGCCATTGGCGCGCAGGTGGCGCTGCACCGCAAAGCGATCGTTGGCAATATGCAGAAACGGCCGCCGTTCAATCCCGACCAGACCGAGCTGGCGCTGATTTACGATGCCGACACGGGGACGTTGCTCGGCATCATGGCCCATCGGCCCCGAGACTTCACCGGAGTGGCGGATCTGCGCACGCCTGCGACGAGTCTGGCCGGGTTGGATTTGTTCGCGCGCAAAGATGCGCGGCGGGTCGGAATTTACGGGTCCGGGCAGCAAGCCTGGGCAACGTTTGCCGGGCTCACTCAATTGCGCAAGATCGAGAGCGCGAAGGTGTATAGCCCCACTCCATCGCACCGCGAAGGCTTTGCGACAAAAATTGTCGCAAAGACGGGCGTTCCAGTGCAAGCTGTGGATGCTCCCGAACTGGCCGCGAAGGATGTGGACATCATTCTCTGCATGACCAATACCAACGTGCCCGTCATCGACGGGTCGTGGCTCGAAGAGGGGCAGTACATTATTTCCGTGATCGGTAGCAATATCGAGTTAGTTAAGAGCGGTAATCTCGCGGCGCCAAGAAGAGAAATTGACGATGCGACGCTCAAGCGCTGCGACTTCATCGTCGCACTGTCCAAGTTACAAGCCATCGATTCGTAGCAGGGCGACATTTACTGGCCCGTGCAGAACGGCATCATGACGTGGGACAAAGTTGTGGACATTGCCGATGTCCTCGCCGGCAACGCCCGGGGCCGAACGGACGATAAACAAATTATTCTTTACAAGAATCAAGGCGGCCAAGGAATCGTTGATATCGCGCTCGCGAAGAAGTGCTATGATCTCGCCAAACAAAATGGCAAAGGCTATGAGATGAAAATTCAAGCGCGTGAGAATTGGTGGGTGCAGGGCGGTAGAGCGGTAACTTGGTGAGAAAGATGAACAGCGCGCCGTCCGGTCCGTTAGGGCCGCGACCGTGAATGCGATATCTGTCCTCCCTTGCCGGTTCGGTTTACGGTTTTATATCCTGCAAGAACCACTCTGTCGGTATCTCGTGTCCTAGCCCCATTTCTTTTGCCGCCTTATACGCGCAATAACCCATCGCGGCGAATTGGACGCCGGTGCCGACGTTGTTGAGAAAAAATGTGATTTGTTTTTCGTTCGTACGGCTTGGCGCTTTGCCGGCAATGAGATCGCAGATCTCCGGATAGCGCGTCCAGTCGCGCGGCTTTTCGCGCCGCACGCCAGGCATATCCTCGACAATCCCGGGCGGTTGATAATGCTGAATGCCGCCAAAATTCGTGTGAATGGCAACGACGTCGCATTTCTCTAGAGCGGCGATATCGGTTTCGAACTCGCGAATTGAATTATAGTGCATGCCCGGTTCGAGCGCGTCGGCTTTCAAAACCGGGCGAGACGAGTTAGTCGCGCTGCATACAATATCGCAGCCTTTGATCGCTGCTTCGACGCTCTCAACCGGTTTGCCTTCGACTCCGGTTTCTTTCTGCATTTCGGCGGTGAATGCTATGCGGTGGGCGGGATTGGGGCTAAAGACTTTTACCTTTTTAATTCCCATCACCGCGGTCATGAAACGATAGTGGGCTTTGGCTTGCCCGCCGCTGCCGATCAAGCCCATGGTCTGGGAATTCTTGCGCGCCATCACCTTCATTGCTAGGGCGCTGGTGACACCAACGCGCGTTTGTTGAATCAGTCCGTCCGGCATGATGGCCAAAAGCTCGCCGGTCTCGGCGCTAAAGAGCTGAACCAGACCCACAAACATGCCGTGTGCAAGCGGCAACTTTTCTAATCGTACGGAGCCGTGCACCTGCTGCTCTTGTACAATGTCGGAGGTCACGCGCAACGCGAGGACGCCATACTTTCCGACGCCGCCATCGACCGATTTGAAGCTATAAGTGGAATTCGGCAACGAATGGGGCAAATACGAGTGACAAGTGGGCCGGTTGACCGCCCGGCTGGCGGCTTGTTCGCGATAGGAGTCTTCCATGACGTCGAGGCATTCCTTTACATTCAGTGCCTGGCGAACGTCGTCATTGCTGAGAATAAGGGTCATCACTTCCTCCGCCGTTTTCGAAATTCCGTATGGGTGTAGTTATCCCTACCTTATCATTTTGACTATGTCCAATAACGATCGAGCGGATCCTGCGTTGTTGCTGGCCCGCCATGAATTTGACAAATAGTGAACGGCGGGTGAACGAATGAAAATTCATCGCGATCGTTGAAATAAGCTATCGGTGGCGATACAAGAACCTGTCACGAAAAAGAGGAGCGAAGTGTGAAAATAAATCTTCAGCCGCTGGGTCAATGCGCCTATGTCGTTATCGGAGATGAGGGGGCGACTAATTTCGGGATCGTCCGAGGCGTAGACGGTTCCGCGCTTTTGATCGACGCCGACATCCGCCGCATGGATGAGATTCAAGAAGCCTTGAAACTGGCGCAGTGTCGCAGCGTCAAATATCTTTTTATCACCCACGAAAACTTCGATCACGCTTCCGCGAACGACTACTTCGAAAAAAATTCCTCGGTGGTGATTGCCAGCAAGGGCTGCCTTGAAGCGCTGCGGGATGACGGCGACGCCAAGTTTGCGGAAATGTCCGGCAGATCACCGGAGCTGTTTAATCGTTTTCCGGGTTTAAAGATGCGGTTGCCGCATGTCGTTTTTGACGACAAGCTTACCCTTCGCCTGCCCGGCGCGACGGTCCATTTGCACCATTATGAGCAGAGCCATAGCCGCGGCGATGCCACCGCCTATTTCGCGGAAGAGGAAATCCTTTTTGCCGGCGACTTGCTCTACACTGAAGTGCATCCGGTGACCATTTACGGCCGTATCGACAGTTGGATCAAATCCCTCGGCGCGCTGCGGCAGCTTTCCTACCGCAAGATCGTTCCCGGACACGGTCCGGTCGGAAACAGTCAAGAAGAGGGCAGATTGCATCTGGAAAAATTCCAGAGCTATTTGCAGGATTTCTCGAAGCGACTCGCAGAAATCAAAAGCGGTAAAAAAACCGGTGAGCAGGTTATCGCCGAAATGTACGAGAGTTACCCGTCGCTCGGTAAGCGTTGGATGGTTAAAAGAAACGTGGAGTACTTTTTGAAAAATGGTTAAAAAGCTGGCGTTCATTGCGTTAACTTTTTTCTGTTTCGGCAGCACCCCAAAACCGGCTGCCGCAGAAAAGCTCCGAGCCGCCTTTCCTTCGCTCGCCACGGCGCTGAGCCCGTCGTGGGTTGCGGCCGAAAAAGGCTTTTGGAAAAAATACGGTCTGGATATGGAGCTGGTTTATCTCGATGGCGGAGCACGCTCGGTTTCGGCGCTGATCGGAGGCAGCGTGCAGCTCGTTTTTGGCTCTGACGCTCTTGTGACGATTGCCAACATACAAGGCGCTAATCTGACACGTCTCGGCGTGACGACCAACACTTTGGGGTATGCGATCGTTACCACACCGGCGATTAAGAAGATCAGCGATCTCAAAGGCAAAACTTTGGGTATCACCTTAGGGCGCGATGCCGCTTATGTTCGGCTCGTTAAGATTTTAAATGATAATGGCGTCGATCCTAAAGCCGATGTAAAGCTGTTGCCGTTGGGCGGCGGTCCGATGGGTCGGGTCTCTGCAATGCAGACCGGGGTGATTCAAGGAACCATGCTTACCCCGCCGACCGACTTGGCCGCGGTCCAGGCGGGTATGAAAGTATTGTTGCGCGTCGATGTGCCGTCCATAGCCGGCGGCATAAACATGAGCGCATCCTTCGTGCAAAAAAACCGCGGAACGGTGTTGAATCTGCTCAGGGGTTACATCGAGGGTATTCACTATCTCAAGGAAAACAAAGAAGAGAGCCTCAAGGTTTTTGCAAAATATCTGCGCAACTCGGATGCCAAAAAGTTATCGTACCTCTATGACGAAATCGCTAGCCGGGTTGAAAGAGAACTTCGGCCGCAACCGGAATCGGTGCGTTTCCTGTTGGACCTCGTGGCGCAGGATTATCCTCAGGCCCAGCGACTTACAGAAAAAGATCACTGGGACCTGAGCTTGATTGACGAGATCCAGCAGTCGGGATTCGTCGACCGGCTTTACAAAAAGTGATTCCGAACCGAGCCTTCATTTCCGTGCCGGTGGAGTTAGAGCATTTGCGGGTTGCTAAAATGACTGTTGCGAAAACGTTATGCCGATAACGATTTCTGTCGCCGTCAAAGCGCATGCAAAAAGAGAGAGCGTCACGCAAGTCAGCGCAGTCGAGTACCAGGTTTCCGTCAAGGCTCCGCCGCATGATGGCAAGGCCAACCTGGCCATTATCGAACTTCTCTCCGAATATTTCTCCGTACCGAAATCAAAAATCAAGATTGTCCGTGGCCATGCCGCGAGAAAGAAACTACTGACCATTGGTTAAAGGCATGGTTCTCCACGGTGGTAATGTGCAATGAGTCCGGCTTTGGCCGATAAGCCACGCGGCGCTTAAAAGCGCACTTGGCGCGATCGATTCCAAGCGGTTTAAATTGCGAGCAGCATGACTCTCATTCTCACCAACGAAGAAATCGAAAGCGTCTTTACCCTCGATGAATGCTTCCAGGTGATGGAGCCCGCTTTGGTCGCATTAGGAAATGGGCAGGCGGTCAATATGCCGCGCCAGGATTTACTTGTTCCCGGGCCGCTGGACGGCAGCTACCATGCTCTCAAAACTTCCTGCGCTTCACTTCCGCAGGCCGGTGTTACCACCGTGAGACTAACCTCGGATATCATCACTTGGCCGAACATCGGCGGACGGCAGCGCAGAGTAAAAGTTCCACTCGCTGTGGGCGGCAAGTATGTCGGTCTTGTTTTTGTTTTCAGCACCGCCACGGGAGAGCTTCTCGCCATTTTTCCCGATGGTTTCATGCAGGCGATTCGCGTGGGGGTGACGAATGCTCTATCGGCGAAATACATGGCGCGGCCTGATTCGGCGGTCTTGGCGCTGTACGGCTCCGGTTGGCAGGCGCGGCCGGCACTGTTAGCCATGTGCAAGGTGTTGCCGATTACTGAAGTGAGAGTTTACAGTCCGACGCAAAAAAACCGCGAGCTTTTCGCTGCAGAAATGAGCGCGAAAACGACTGTCGAAGTCTGTTCGGTTTCAGCTCCGGAAGAGGCCGCCAGAGGTGCCGATGTGGTTGCCCTAGCGACTAACGCGCTCGAGCCTTTTTTTCAACGGGAATGGGTGCGCAGCGGCATGCATCTGACCACGGTGCGGCCGAGCGAATTGCTGCTCGATGCCTTGCTGCGCTGCGACGTGATCGCGGTTTCAACCCGTGAAGCCGCGGCTTTGCATACGCTGCCGGGCGAGGAAACGAAGATCCCCGAATTCGGCAAAGGCGATTACGGACGGGCCGAACTAGAAGATACTCCGGCGGATTGGCGCGACAAACCTGAATTGTCGGAGATCATGGCAGGTAAGGTAACGGGACGGCGAAGCGCTTCGGATGTGACCTGCATGCTCAATCATTTGGGTCTTGGACTTCAGTTTGCCGCCTGTGCGGCGCGCGTTCTTCACTTGGCTAAAGAAAAGGGACTAGGCAAAGAACTTCCGACCGAATGGTTCGCCCAGGATGAACACTCATAGATTAGAAGGCGGCTACGATCGCGTTTCCGGTTTCAGAGGATCGCGATTTCTTAAGATCAAAATGCTCGCAGCAGCCGCCCCAAACCAGGAAGGCGATCTTTAACTCCGACCAGCCGCAGGGCATGCCATAACCCCGCTTGATTGCTCGTAATCACAGG
>JBGPIK010000219.1:0-10960 GCA_041484845.1 Binatia bacterium
CAGCGGCAAGGTAAAACGAAATAAAGGATTTAAGAGCCACCTACTGTCGAGCAAGGGCAAGAAACGCAAGCGGCACCTGCGCCAGGGAACTATGGTGGCGGCTGTTGAAACCAAGAACATCCGTAGAATGATACCCTATCTCTAAATACAATTGCGGAGTCATGAGTGCTGAGGACTGAGTTAAGATTTTTACTCAGTCCTCATAGCTCAGCTCTCATTACTGTAAAATTTTAGCACCGCTAAGGAAGGAGCCACACAGTGCCACGAGCTAAGGGCGGGAGTAAATCCCGGCAAAGAAGAAAAAAAATAATGAAGTTGGCCAAGGGCTATGTTGGAGGCCGCGGCCGGTTATATCGATCGGCGCGTGAGACGGTAGAGCGCGCTCTCGCTTTCGCTTACCGAGATCGACGGGTCAAAAAGAGGTCGTTTCGCGGTCTCTGGATAACGCGCATCGGCGCCGCCGCTAAACTCAACGGGATCTCGTATAGCCAATTGATTAAAGGCCTTAAGCAGGCGGGGATCGAATTGGATAGAAAGATCCTGGCGGAGTTAGCTGTTGTAGATATGCCCGCATTCGGACAGTTGGCTGAAACTGCGAAAACCCATCGAAGCGCTTAAGCGCTAGAGTTCCTTGCTCAGATGAACGATTCCTTGGAAGCTCTCGAAGGAGAGATTCTGGATCGCATCCAGCAATCTAACTCCGAGACGGAAATCGAAGAACTGCGCGTGGAAACTTTGGGGCGCAAGGGGAGGCTGACGCTTCTCCTGCGTGCTCTGAAGGACCTTCCGGCCGAAGAACGGCCGCGTGCCGGCGAGCGGCTCAACCAAATCAGGCGCGCCCTCCAGGCGCGCTTGGATGAACGCCTGAGCGCGGTAAAAGAACAGTCCCGAGAGCGCGCGCTCAAAGAAGAACAAATCGATATCACGCTGCCGGGGAGCCGTTGGGAGTGGGGCGGAACGCATCCGCTCACGCTCGTGATCGACGAGATCATCGATGTATTTTGGGGCATGGGATTTGAAATTGCTCGCGGTCCGGACATCGAGGACGATTACCACAATTTTGAAGCGCTCAATATCCCCAAAGATCATCCCGCCCGCGACATGCAGGACACCTTCTTTGTGTCGACCGGTCGTTTGCTGCGGACGCACACCTCGCCGGTGCAAATTCGCACGATGGAAAGCCGCAAACCGCCGCTTCAGATCATCGTGCCGGGCGCGGTCTATCGCCATGATGACGACGCCACGCATTCGCCGATGTTTCACCAGGTGGAAGGCTTCATGGTGGACAACCACATTGCTTTTTCCGATCTGAAAGGCGTGCTGACCCATTTCTTGCGCCAAGTTTTTAGCCATGAGACCGGGGTAAGATTTCGACCGAGTTTTTTTCCTTTTACCGAACCGAGCGCTGAGATCGATATCCAATGTCTGATCTGCGGCGGCCCTGGGATTGCGGCCGAGGGTCAGACCTGCCGGGTATGCAAAGGAACGGGGTGGCTGGAGATCCTCGGCGCGGGGATGATCGATCCGCAGGTTTTCCGTTTCGTCGGTTACGATCCGGAGCGCGTATCAGGTTTTGCGTTCGGTATGGGCGTCGAGCGCATCGCGATGCTCAAATACGGCATCGATGACATAAGGCTTTTTTTCCAAAATGATCTGCGCTTTTTGCGCCAGTTCGACTAACGGATTGGAGTATTGGAGTGATGGAGTACCGGAGTGATGGGTGGGGAAGACGCAATACTCCAACACTCCAATACTCCATTACTCCAGTTTTTTTCTTGCCATGAAATTCACTCTCAACTGGTTAAAAGAATTCGTCACCTTGAAAGCCGCGCCCGAAAAGCTCGCCGAGTTGCTGACGATGGCGGGACTCGAGGTTGAATCGCTGGCTGCGCAGCGCGAGCCGGAAACAAACGAAGAGGATTGGCTCTTCGAGATCGGGGTGACGCCCAATCGTGGCGATTGCCTCGGGCTCGCGGGCCTGGCTCGGGAAATTTCCGCCCTGACCGGCGGGCGATTGAAGTCACCTGCCGCGAGCCCGGGTGTGAAAAGCTCCGCCATGAACCAACATGTGCGCATCGCCATTGGCGCCCCGCGGCGGTGTGCCCGTTATTCGGCGCGCGTGGTCCATCAAGTTCAAGTCGGGCCGTCACCCGCGTCGATGCGGTATCGATTGGAATCGTGCGGCATTCGCTCGATCAACGCCGTGGTCGATATCACCAATTATGTTATGATCGAAACCGGTCAACCGCTTCACGCCTTCGATATGGAGCGTTTGCCGATGCGTAAGATCAACGTAAGGCCGGCGAACGAGATCAAAAAATTCACTACGCTTGACGGCGTGGAAAGGGAGCTGGTGCCGGAAGACTTGCTGATATGCGACGGTGATATCCCGGTGGCGCTTGCCGGCGTGATGGGCGGCATGAATTCCGATGTGGGAGACAGCACCCGGTCGGTTCTGCTCGAGAGCGCCAATTTCGACCCGACGACGATTCGGCGCACTGCCAAGCGATTGGGGCTGCATAGTGAAGCATCGCATCGTTTCGAAAGGGGCGTGAATCCGGAGGGGACGATAGCGGCATTGGATCGCGCGGTTTACCTCCTCGCCCAATGCGCGAGGGGCGTGCCGGTAAACGGTGTAGCCGACCGTTATCCGCGGCGGCCTAAGCCTGCCGCCATTATGTTACGCGAAAAACGCATCGTGAAACTCCTGGGCGTGCGTCTAGAAGGGCAACAAGCCGAAAAATTGCTCAAGTCGCTCGGTCTCGAGACGCAAAGACAAGCTCGCCGCGGAGCGATCAAAGTTATTTCTTCAAGCCGCCGGCCCGACCTCACGCGCGAAGCCGACCTGATCGAGGAAGTCGCGCGGCTCTACGGTTATGAAAGGATCCCTTCTACGCTTCCGTTCCTGCGCGCCTCGGGCGGCAAGAAAGACGAGCCATTGGCTTACGAGCGGCGCCTACGCTGCTTTCTCGCCGGCGAAGGATTGCTGGAAGTGATCAATCTCCCCTTCACCACGGAAGAGCTGAACCGGTTCTTTCCCGGGTTGTGGGACGGTTCGTCCGCGCCGGTCTCGGTGCAGAATCCGCTCGCCAAAGAAAGCGCCGAGATGCGGTTGAGCTTGCTGCCGGGACTGTTTGAAAACCTGCGGGTCAACCTGGCGCAGAAAACAGAGAGCTTCCACGCGTATCATTTGGGCAAAGCTTTTAGGCTCGCGGCCGGCGGCGAAACAGAAGAACGGCAATCCCTCGCGGGGTTGTTATTCGGCCCGCGGGCGCGCCGCGGATTACGGCGCGCGGACCTCGCACCCGTGGAATTTCTCGGTTGCAAAGGGGTAGTGGAAGGGGTACTGGATTTGCTTCGCATCCAAGACGCGGTGAGGTGGCGCGAGGAGTCGATTCATGCGTTACATCCGGGAATAACCGCCGCGCTTTATTGCGGTGAAAAACGCTTGGGCTATTTGGGACAAATTCATCCCGACGTCTTGGATGAGCTTGGATTGCCACAGTTTTCAGTTTTCGAACTTGACTTCGAGGGACTGCTTCAGTATGCTCCGCGACGAATAACGGTCCGTTCTTTGCCGCGTTTTCCGGCGGTTGAGCGGGATTTGGCGGTCGTTGTCGATCGGGCGTTTCCCTCACAGCAGATCATTAGTTGGGTTGCGAGACTCGGCGAACCTTTAATTAAACATATCAAAGTATTTGATCAGTATCTCGGATCTCCGATTCCTGAAGGCAAGAAGAGCTTGGCCTACAAAATTTCATATCGAGCCGATGACCGGACGCTGACCGACGCGGAGGTCCAGGCTCTGCACCAGAGGATCGTCCAACAAATCGGCCATGTTTTTGACGCGCAACTGCGGAGCTGATTCACAAAGCGATCGGATAGAGACAAACGTGAGAGGTGGAAAATGACCAAGGCAGAAATAATCACGCGAATTTACGAAAAGGTCGGTTTTTCCAAGAAGGATGCGACCGATGTCGTCGAAGCGACCTTTGACATCATTAAGGGCAGTTTGGAACGAGGGGAAAAAGTAAAGATTTCCGGCTTTGGTAATTTCGTCGTCAACACCAAGCGCCCGCGCAAGGGAAGAAATCCTCAGACCGGCGACGAGATTATCATCGTCGGCCGTAAAGTTTTGACCTTCAAGGCGAGCCAGATTCTAAAGAAAGGCTTGAATTCGATATCCACGTCTTCTTCACCCGGCTCCTCCGCCGCGGCCGAATAATCGTTATCGATGACGTCTCCTTTACCCGATAAGATCTATTTCAAAATCGGCGAGGTCAGTGAGATCGTCGGGGTTGAGCCTTATGTGTTGCGCTACTGGGAAACAGAATTCGATGTGCTCAAACCCTCCAAAGCTCCATCGCGTCATCGCCTCTACAAAAAAAGAGACGTGGAGCTTTTGTTGGATATCAAGCGGCTGTTATATTCCGAAGGCTTCACTATCGAGGGAGCGAGGAAAAAACTGAAGGAAAGTAAAAAAGAAGAGAAGAGCCAGCTTAAACTCCCGCTTTCCGAGCTTAAGTATAAGAACGCCCTCGTGAAAATTAAAAAGGATCTCCAATCCCTGCGCAAGTTGCTTTCGTAGCCGCGCCGATCGGATCGCCGAAATCGCTCCAGAGGTCAGAGATCAGCAATTCAGTTCAATTTTTTCGGTCCTTGATTGTCGATCGCTTGTCCTCGAAATCGTGCGCCGTTAGGATTTTTTACAACTCAAGTAGGGTTTTCAGCAACCTGCTGCGCCAATGTCCTACACGGAAATTTGCTGAACAAACCACGTTGCGCTAGCCCGCATTTCTCACATCAGAGTCAATCGACAGGCGAGCTCTCCAGAGCGAGGCGATGAGCCGGTGCCTTGGAGCAGCCCGCAAACTGAGTTGCTGGAGCGAACGCCCGTGGCAAAGCGCAAGCGGCGAACCGAGCCCCGAACACGGCATTGAAACTGTTCGCCTCTGTGCCTCGCTCTTCCGATCTTGCCTCTCGATCGGCACAGTGTCATCCGTTTCCTCGCACTGCGAGAAATGCGGGCTAGCGCCGTTCCTTCGCAGTCATCCTGCGGACCTCTGATCTCTGACTTCTGATTTCGCTGCCATTCATAGTGGCAGGGCGGTTTTTTTTGAAATTGCGTAAAAAATTTGTGGCGCTTGATAAAAACTGTGCTAAAAGAATCCCGATAGTCTCCCATCTACAGTTTCACTTCGAGCGAGCAGGAGATGCTTATGGATCAAAACCGCGGCAGGGCAAGCAGGGCAGCCATGGCGATGGCGGCATCGGTACTTGCGGCGCTGATGCTTTACGGCGGCTTGGCCGCGGCGCAAATGCCAAAGCTCAAGATCGGCACGTTGGGCGCGCCGTCCACCAGCGTTTGGATGGTAGCGGTGTTGCAAGCCAAGCGCTTCGACTTGAAAAATGGTATCGACATCGAATGGGTCGAGCAGCCTTCCACCGCGGCGGTCTATAATGACTTCGCCGCCGGATCGTACCCAGTCGCGACGGGCGGCGTGATCAGCTATGCCAATCAATATGCCCGCGGCGTCAAGTCTAAATTGTTCGCCACTTATCAAATCTTCGGCACATCGATCATCGTAAACACGGAACGCGCTCCTAACATTCATTCGCTCAAGGATCTAAGCGGCAAGGAAATCGCCGCGCCGCTCGCTTCGGAGAACACCAAGGCAATGGAGATTTATTTGAAATGGGCCGGCGTTGATGTCAAATCGCTCAAAATAAAAAATTTCGAGCAGCCGGGCGTCGTTGCCGAGCTCAAGTCGCCGACCGGATCAGCGCTGGCGGGAATCGTTTTTTCCCAAGTGCCGACGCGCCTGGTGATGGACGATCCCAAAAAATTCAAAGATCTCGTTTCGGCGGATGAGCTGGACGCGTTGTGGCGCCAGAAGACCGGGACCGATTATCATTGGTTGCTCGGCTGGGTGGCGCACGACGATTTCGCCAAGGAGAACAGAGAACTGCTGCAAAAGACGCATAACGCGATGAAAGAGACCATCGAGTGGTTTTACAAGAATAGTGACGAAGCACTCGAGATCGTGGCCAAGAAAAGCAAAGAGTCGGTGCCGGTCCTGCGCGAGACGATCAAGGCTAAGCGCGTCCGGTTCATGCAGTTGACTGCCGAGTCTCAGGAAAAGGCGTTGATCGAGCTGTTCAAGCAAGGCGCCGATATCGGCATGATCGCCAAACTCCCCGACGCGACTTTCTTTTATCGGGGGCTCAAATAGGTTTTGCGAAAGTTACTCGTGCTGCCGCTGGGTCGCCCCCGTAAATTCGAGATGCTCGTTTCCATCGGGTTCCTGCTGCTGGCGTGGCAGACGGCGTCTTTATTTTTGCCTGAGTTCATGGTTCCCGGTCTCCAGCTGATCGCGGCTGAATTTATCAAGATGGCCCGGGAGGGGACCTTGCCCTATGACGCGCTGCTCACTCTTTATCGTGTGATGCAAGGACTCGTGGGTGGTTTTGTCCTCGGCGGCCTCCTCGGCATCGTGATGGGCAGCACAAAGAAAAGCGAGGCGTACGTCATGCCGGCGGTGAACTTTATCGCGGGTGTACCGGCGCTCGCTTGGACGTTGATCGTCATTCTCTGGTTCAGGGGCACCGAGGCGCGCATATTCGCATTGATGTTGGCGGTATCGTTTCCGGTCTTTACCCACAGCATCCTCGACGCGGTGAAGGGCGTTTCCAAAGAGCTGATCGAAATGACTCTGGCCTTCCGCCCGTCGCGCGCTCAGTTGCTGCGCCTGCTCATGCTGCCCGCGATCGTCCCGCACATGCTCACGGCATGGAAAGTGTCCATTGGCTTTGCCGTGCGTGTGGTGATCGTCGCCGAACTGGTGGGCGCCTCCACCGGTGTCGGTTACCGCATGGTGCAGGAGCAGGCGCTGCTCAACATGAGCGGCGTGCTGGCATGGACTTTAGTGCTGGTCGTCCTGGGACTTGCCATGCAGGGACTGATCGCCGCCTTTGAAAGGCGGCTGCTGGGCTGGCGGCCGGTCGCGCGCTGACGCATGGCCAAGATCGAAAGCCGCAACCTCACCCGGGTGTTCTCCGCCGGCGCCGGCAGTTTCGATGCGGTCAAGGATCTTACTTTTCAAATTGAAGCCGGCGAATTGGTTTCGGTCGTCGGCAAAACTGGTTGCGGCAAGTCGAGCACGCTCAATATCCTGCTGGGCCTGGACCGACCCAGCAGCGGTCGCCTGACTATCGATGGTAAGGAGCCATATGCGGATTTCGATTATTTTCGCGGCAAACTATCGGCGGTGTTTCAAAGCGACCGGCTGCTGCCGTGGCGCAAAGTGTTGGACAATGCCGCCTACGGTTTGGAAATCCTGCGCGTTCCCGCCGCGGAGCGCACCCAGAGAGCGCGTCATTGGCTCGAGAAGGTCGGCCTCGAGGGATTCGCCAACGCCTACCCGCATCAACTTTCCGGCGGCATGCGCCAGCGCGTCGGCATCGCCCGCGCCTTTTGCATCGATCCCGACGTGATTCTGTGCGACGAGGCCTTCGGCCACCTGGACGAGGTGACCGCGATCCATCTGCGCGCCGATTTTCTCAATCTGGTGCGCGAGACGCGCAAGACGTCCGTTTTCATTACCCATGACATTGGTGAAGCCATCGATCTCGGCAGCCGGGTGTTGGTGTTGGGCAAACCGGCGCACTTATTGTTGGACGTGGTGGTGGCGCCGGCTGTTAAAAGAGATCCCGATCAGCGAGCGCGTTTGAAAGAGAGAATATTGAGGACAATCGAAGCGAACGGAGTTGTACCGTGATCGGGTTGTAGGGAGCGGTCGCGACCGTTCGCTACAGCTTGACTGTTCCCGCCTTGCGGCATTATCATCCGCCCAGTTTGCCAGGTGCAGAAGGAGGAAGGATATGATTAAGCGTATGGTCTTGCTCGCGGCGTTGGTGGCGATGGCTTCAATTAAACCCGGGGCGGCGCTCGCCGCCGCAAGCGGCGACCTCGTGGCGGGCGCACAGAAGGAAGGGAAACTCGTCATCTACTCTTCCACCGATTCTGCGAGCGTGGAGCCGTTGCTGCAGGATTTTAAGAGCGTCTATCCGTTTTTGCAGGTCGAGTATAACGACCTTAACACCACTGAGATCTACAATCGCTTTGTCGCTGAAAGCGCGGCTGGAAGCGGTGGGGCGGATCTGCTCTGGAGCTCGGCGATGGATTTGCAGCTCCAGCTTGCGACCAAGGGGCAAGCGATAACCTATGCCTCGCCGGAAAGCGCCGGTCTGCCGAAATGGGCGGTATGGCAGAACCAGGCCTACGGAACCACGTTTGAGCCGGTCAGCATCGCTTATAACAAACGCCTTTTACCTGCGAGCGCGGTGCCGCAGAGTCATGCGGATATGGTTCGCTTGATGAAAGAAAAGCCGGACGTTTTCAAAGACAAAATAGCGACTTTCGATCCCGAGAAGAGCGGTGTCGGTTTTCTGATGATGACCCAAGATGAGAAAGTGTTTCCTCAATTCTGGGATCTGGCCAAGGCGTTCGGGACAAGCGGCGCCAAACTTTACACAAGCACCGGCGCAATGCTCGAGAAGGTGGGCTCGGGCGAGCACTATCTCGCCTATAACATCATCGGCTCTTACGTTCTTCTACGCGAGAAAAAAGATCCGTCCATGGGTTTGATTTTGCCGAAAGATTACACGCTGGCGTTTTCGCGCATTGCGTTCATCTCCAAAACGGCAAGCCATCCCAATGGCGCAAAACTTTTCCTTAATTACATTCTCTCCAAGCGCGGCCAAACCGTGATGTCGGAAAAAGCGCTGGTCTATTCGATCCGGCCCGATGTGGAAGGCAAGGTGACCGCCGCGGCCTTGAACAAGGAATTGGGAAAGGCGCTAAAGCCCATCAGCGTCGATACGGAAATCCTCGCGGGCTTGGAACAACACAAACGCCTTGAATTCATGAAGCAGTGGCAGTCTGCGTTGAAGCGGTAGGAGCGTGAGCCGCAGTCTGCGTTCGTTCGCCGTCGTTGGGGTTGCCCTGCTGGTTTTCGGACCGCTGGGGCTGATCCTTTACCAGAGTCTTTTGAGCGAGCCCTTTTTCAGTCCGAGCGCGGCGTTCAGTCTCGACGCCTACCGTTACATTTTGGGTGATAGCGGCTTTCGATCCGCCTTCGGCACATCCCTCATCGTATCGTTCGGGATGACGTTGCTCGCGGTTCCGTTGGGAAGTCTGCTGGCTTTTGTTCTGGTGCGCACCGACCTGCCGGGAAAGAAATGGCTCGAGCCGTGGCTGCTCGTGCCGATTTTTCTCTCGCCGGTCGTTCTGGCTTTCGGATACGTGGTGGCGGTTGGGCCGGTGGGTTTTTTTTCGCTCTGGACCAAGGCGGTGGTCGGGTGGGTTCCGTGGAACCTGTATTCGTTGGTTGGATTGATTATGATCGCCGGCCTGACGCACGTGCCGCACGTGTTCCTCTATGTCTCTTCGGCGCTGCGCAGTCTCGATCCGGCCGTCGAGGAGGCCGCGCGGGTTGCGGGCGCGGGAGCCTGGCGCATTGCGGTCACGGTGAGTTTGCCGCTGGTTTCGCCGTCAATTTTTTTTAGCGCGGCGCTGACGTTCTTGCTGGGGTTCGAATTGTTCGGCCTACCGCTGGTCCTTGGCGACCCGGCGGGCTTGCTCGTGCTGACGACGTATCTGTACAAAATTACCAATCTCCTGGGCATTCCTTCCTATCACTTGATGGCTGTCGTGGCTTTGTGCATCGTGGCGCTGACGTTTCCGTTGGTCTATCTGCAGCGCCGCATGCTCCAAACCGCGGGCCGATTTGCGGTGATCGGAGGCAAAGGCCAGGCCTTTCGGCCTCTGCCTCTCGGGGCCTTGCGCTGGCCGGCGCTCGCCGTCATCTTAATGTGGCTCGTCGTCACGGTACTTTTGCCGCTCGTCGGCGTTGGGCTGCGATCGCTGGTGAGCTCGTGGGGCGAGGGCATTCAATTAGTTGAAGTGTTAACGTTGGATCATTTTCGCGAACTCCTCCGCTATCCCAATTTGCTGCGCGGCATCGTGAATACTTTCTTGATCGGCGCAGTGGGCGGCGGGCTGTCGGTGGCTTTTTATTCGATGGTGGCGTTGGCGGCCCATCGTTGGCGTAGCCGCTGGGTGTCTTTCCTCGATTACCTGGTCATGGTGCCGCGCGCGCTTCCCGGATTGGTGGTGGGCTTGGCTTTTCTCTGGCTGTTTCTTTTCTTTAAGCCCATCGCGCCGCTGCGCACGACGTTGTTCAGCCTTTGGATCGCCTACACCGTCGTCTGGCTTGCTTACGGCTTGCGACTCATCTCCGCGAGTCTTTTACAGGTCAAGCCCGAATTGGAAGAAGCGGCGCGCGTGATCGGCGCATCGCAAGCAGGCGTCTACGGTTACGTGACGCTGCCGCTGATTCGCTTTGGCCTCATCGGCAGTTGGCTTTTAATTTTCATGATGTTTGTCCGCGAGTATTCCACCGGCGTTTATCTGCTAGGGCCCGGCACCGAGGTCATCGGTTCGTTGATTGTTTCCTTGTGGGGAACGGGAGCTCTCGATTTGATTGCGGCGTTGTCGGTGGTTGAAGTCGCACTGGTCGGCGTCGTGCTATTTATCGCGTTGCGTTTAGGAGTAAGGCTCGATGCTTGATCTGGTGGCGGAGAAAATCGAGAAGCAACTCGGCACCACCCCGGTGTTGTGCGGGATATCTTTTCAGTTGCAGCAAGGGGAAATCCTCGCGCTCCTTGGTCCCTCCGGAAGCGGCAAAACGACGTTGCTTCGAGCGGTAGCCGGCCTGGAGCGCCCTGACGCGGGAAAGATCGAATTGCGCGGCAAACTTGTTTTTGACGCGGCTTCCGGATTGGAAATTCCCGCGGAGCAACGCGGCCTCGGCCTGGTGTTTCAATCCTATGCAATCTGGCCGCATCGCAGCGTTTTCGAGAATGTGGCCTATGGTCTGCGGCTGAGACACACGCCGCA
>JBGPIK010000220.1:0-10905 GCA_041484845.1 Binatia bacterium
TCTCCGAAATTCACTCCCGGATTTTCTCATCGCTTCCGGTCCAGGCCACTTGTTGAGAAAATTCCTGCGTGACCGTCTCGATCTAAACAGGGCTGAAGGGTTCCGCCTGGCAGGTTAACCAAGAACGCGGTAGTCTTGAGCAAAGTCACTACTCGACTTTAATTCGCGGCCAGCGCATTCTATGGCTGCGCTCTTACCGGTTTTCCACTGGCTTTGCCAGACTTGCCTCGACGTAGCCCGGAGGATTACCCTGTTTGGACTCGACCTTTAGCCAACCATTCTCTTCATTCACCACGTTAATTTTAATTCCCTTTTTGATGTTAGCGACCACGGGATAGTGCAAGCCCGGGCCGCTATGGACGTGCGTATCGACGAGTACTTCGTATTTTCCCTCAGTCACCGGAGCAGTTTCTTTCTCATCACCCGTGGCGGGTTTAACCGCGCCGATCTCGATATACCCCGGTGCGTTGCCCTTTTTCGAGACAATCAGCACCCATTCGCCATCTTTGCCGACCACCTGAACCTTTGCATTCGGTCCTATGTCACCGATGGTACGGAATTGGCTTCCGGGACCAGTCCGAACCTTAGTGGTTTCTATGGTGACGTAGGAGCGCGTCTGAGTATTGAGATCGGGCAAATCGCTAGTGGAAGTCGTATCCTGTTTACGTTTACAGGCAGCCAGGGCGATAAGAACAGCTAACGCTGCTACGCATGCCAACGGTTTGATTCGGTGAATGCCCATTTCCTCCCCTTTCACAGCAAACAAAGTACGCCAAGTATAACATGCTTGAAGGCCGTGCCGTCAATGAACGTCGAAACAACGATGATAAATCCTGCCTCTTCGGGTAAATAGTTGAGCGGAACCGCCAACGTTGTGGCGGCAATCGGTCCGGAATGCAAAGCCGCGAGGTTCGCCGACGAACCTCCGCGACCCCAAGGATCTTGTAGTTGCGCAAAAAAAAAGTGCCGTGCGGGAGTGGCGTGAATCCAATAAGGAAGCAATTGCTTGTAAGAGTGCGGAAAGGATCGTGGCTCAAGGGGCGTTCCGTTAATGAATTTCTTTCCAAACTTTCGCGAGGCTTTCCCCGTGCACGCTTAAATCCCATTCGCAAAAATAACCAAAGGGAGTGATCCAAACTTGATAGCCGCTTTCCCGCAGCCGCTGGGCAAGAGCGCTGATGCAGCCGTTCGCGGCGGCCGGAGATGCCGTTTCGCCGCCGAGGTGAGTAAAGGAGTGGATTACGATGTTTTTAAGAGTCCTTTTGTTGGCGAGCCATTTGATGTGTTTCACGGCCTGGCGGAGAACTGAGCTCTTTCGGTCCGCTGTTTCGTCGGAAGTCTCAGCATGGATGAAGACGACGACGCTTTCTGCCACTTCCTCGTCGACATTGACATCGGGCACCTCCTGGACGGTCTTTGAGTGGGTTTTCCAATGAAAACGTTTGGCTTGGAAGCACAGAAGCTTCATGGGGTCAAAAAATCAGTAGCAATCCAGGAAGTTCTTTAGCAGTTTCTTACCGTCTTCGGTAAGAATGGATTCTGGATGAAATTGAACGCCTTCAACGGGAAATGTTTTATGGCGAATGGCCATGATGATGTTCTCAGCCGTTCGAGCGCTGACGGTCAGATCGCCAGACAAGCTGGCGGGCTCAATCACTAGAGAGTGGTAGCGCATGGCGGCGAAAGGATTTTTAACCGATCGGAAAATGGTTTGCTGGTCGTGGATGACCTCAGACAACTTGCCGTGCATAATCGTCGGCGCGCGCACGATTTCCGCCCCGAAAGCAGCGCCGATGCATTGATGGCCAAGGCAAACGCCAAGGATCGGCGTGCTTGCACCAAAGCGACGAATCGCTGCGCAGGAAACGCCCGCTTCTTTGGGAGTGCAAGGCCCCGGTGAGATGACGATTTTCTCGGGCCGCAGCGATTCTATTTCATCAAGCGTAATTTTGTTGTTGCGGAAGACAACGACCTGCGCACCGAGCTCGCCGAGATAGTGGTACAGGTTATACGTGAAGGAATCGTAGTTGTCGATGAGCAGAATCATCTCTTCCTCCACTGCTCGGCGAGGTCAACTGCCTTGAGCATGGCACGCGCCTTGCTCAGCGTTTCCTGATACTCCGACTCAGGATCGGAGTCGGCTACAATACCCGCGCCGACGTTGATGATAACTTTTTTGCCTTTCATGACGATGGTGCGGATAACGATGCACGTATCGAGATTTCCATTGTAACCGAAATAGCCGATCGCGCCCGCATAAAGCCCGCGCTTCTCGGGCTCCAACTCGCTGATAATCTGCATAGCGCGAATTTTGGGCGCGCCGGATACTGTCCCGGCCGGAAAAGCGGACACGAAAAGATCGAAGGAGGTCTTGTCGTTTGCCAACTTGCCGCGCACGTTGGAGACAATATGAATAACATGGGAATAGCGCTCTATGGCCATCAGCTCGTTAACTTCCACGGTGCCGATGGCCGCGACGCGTCCGACGTCGTTGCGCCCCAAATCCACCAGCATGATATGCTCGGCGCGCTCCTTGGGGTCTGCGAGTAAGTCCGCCTCGAGCTCTTTTTCTTCTTCCGGTGTGGCGCCGCGTCTGCGCGTGCCGGCAATCGGACGAAGTTCGATGGTATTGCCGGTGAGACGCACCATCGTTTCCGGCGATGAGCCGATAATTCTCAAATCTTCCAGCTCAAGGTAGAACATGTAAGGGGAGGGATTGATGAATCGCAAGGCCCGATAAATTTCAAATGGATCGGTTGAAGTTTCCGTCTCAAGCCTTTGGCAAAGCACGACTTGAATGATATCACCCGCCTTGATGTACTCTTTGGCCTTGGCGACCGCGTCTTTGAATCCGGGCCTATTCAGATTGGAGCGAAATTTTCTCGTTCCTTGACCTTGAGTCAGATCCCGGGGCTCGATCCCGCGCGGTTTTTTCTGCAGCGAAGAGATGACCCTGCGAATGCGCGAAACGGCGTCCTTATAAGCGCCGCGCAGACGGGTTCCTTTATCGACTCGAACATTGTCAATAACTTTGATCGTATGTTTGAGGTTATCAAAGGCGATCAGCGTCTGAACAAAAACAAAAAAGATCTCCGGCATTTCCAGGGGGTCTTTTTTGTGGTTGAAAATTTCGTGAAACTGCTCGACGGCATTGTAGGCGACATAACCGAGCGCGCCGCCGAAGAAAGGCGGGACCCCAGGCACGGCGACGGGGCGATAATTTCGAAGGATCTCCTCCAAAAGCTTCAAAGGCGCATCCGAGGCCAAAGTTTTTGATCTGCCGTTCTCGATGATCTCAACTCGATTGCCGCGTGCCTTAAAGACCCGTAGAGGACGAGTGCCCAGGAAGGAATATCGAGCCCAACGCTCACTGCCTTCGACGCTCTCGAGAAGAAACGAATATCGGTCACGTTCAAGCCGCTTAAAAAATGAAAGCGGAGTCTCCAGATCCATGAGCAGCTCCTGATAGACCGGTATCAGGTTGCCCTGCTTCGCTAGCGCGCAGAATTCTTTGAACGTCGGTTGTATCATTTAATTCAAAAACCAGAAGGGCCATAAGTTTTCACCTATGGCCCTTCTCGTTAACAGTTCGTTTGACTGGAATCAGCCACGGTGCAGGCGCTGCATCATGCGCCGGCGCCACCCAACCAAGGCTAAAGAAATCATTGCAAACTGATAATCCATAAGCGAGATATTGCCCGATTCATGAACGCCGGTCAAGGATTGGATAGTTGCGTCCCGTTTTGCTCGATTCAACTGTGAAAGGCTTGACCGAGGGCGATCCCATCCATAAGAATCGCGAGTTTTTGTCAGTTTGACCCGTCAGGCAACCTATCGCCCAGCCATTTGACACTACGGAGTCGCTGGGATACGTTAAAACGGCTTTTTGGAATGCTCGATTTCGTCACAGTTCCATTTTGACACTCGGGAGGGTCAATGGTCCGGCGCGAAAAATCCAACTACGTGATCCAGTCTGTCTCTCATGCGCTTGATGTTTTAGAACAGTTTAATGTCAACGCAGACGAGATCGGCGTTACCGAATTAAGTAAGCGCCTCAAGCTACATAAGAACAACGTCTTTCGTCTGCTGGCGACGCTCCAAGCGCGCGGCTATATCGAGCAAAACAAAGTCACCGAGAACTACCGGTTGGGATTAAAATGCCTGCAGCTCGGCCAAACCTTTAGCCGACAAACCGGGTTATTACTGCAATCCAGAGCTATCTTGAATGATTTAGTCAAAGCGACAAAGGAAAGCGTCTTCGTCGCCATTCGCAAGGGCGCGGGAATCGTTCCGCTAGATTTCCTCGAACCGCAGCGCGCGGTGCGGGTTGTTTCCTTTTTGGGGACCGCATTGCCGACGCATTGTACCGCCGTGGGTAAAGTTTATCTTGTATTTGAGTCGGAGGAAGGTTTGAGCCAACAGTTACCCGAACGTTTGGAGCGCTTTACCGACAAAACGGTCGTGGACCGTAAAGCGCTGCAAGAGCAATTGAAGGAGATCGTTGCCAGCGGTTATGCTGTAGAGCAAGGCGAATTCACCGACGATGTCAGTTCCGTGGCCGTGCCGATTCGAGATTACACCCGGATACTGGTGGGGGCGCTGGCTCTGGCCGCGCCGAGCCATCGGTTGACGCCCGAGGGTATTAAAACGAATATCGCGCCGACCTTAGCCCGCGCGGGAAATGAACTCTCCAAGCGTTTAGGTTACTCGGGGTAGTTCTTCGTTTACCGCCCGCTATAAGCTAGTGTTTGGCGCCGACCTTACTTCTGCATCGTTCCGCTTCTCCGCGATGTGCTTCCTTTCTCACACGGGTTGGCGTGTAGATAACTCTTTGAAAAAGCTAGGGAGTGGCCGGGGTGGCACAATCGGTTCCTGCCGATCTGGTT
This sequence comes from Binatia bacterium, assembly GCA_041484845.1. GTDB lineage: Bacteria > Desulfobacterota > Binatia > UBA9968 > UBA9968 > JBGPIK01. The sequence continues at coordinate 4,887 of JBGPIK010000220.1, forward strand.
GACGAATCTATTCCGGCAAAGATAAGAGGATAGAGAAGGAGGTCATTCAGGCCGGTATGCTAACGACAATCGAAAAAATTCTTTTTATTCTGCTCGCCGTAGCTGCTCTGTATTATGGAGGCAAGCGATTTTATGACGTCTATAGAACGATCATGAGGGGCAGGCCCGATTCTCGGCTCGATCATCTCGGTGAAAGGATCGTACGGGCCGTCTGGCTGGTGCTGACGCAACAACCGGTGTTCAAGGCTCGCCCTATCGTTTCTTTTCTCCACTCTCTCATCTTTTATGGCTTCGTCTTTTATTTCCTTGTCAACGTTATTGATGTCTTCGAAGGCTTTTTCGCTTTTGAAACCCGGGGCGGTGGTTGGAGCCTTTTCAATGTCGCGGCTGATATTTTAACAGCTGCGGTTCTGATCGGAATTATCGGAATGGTGATTCGCCGCCGAATTGTCCGTCCCAAAGATTTTAGCTTTGCGCCCAATGTGCCGCTACAGCCCGAGGTTCCTGCGGGTATCTCCCGTGATTCTGCGATTGTCGCCGGCTTCATTATGTTTCATGTGGGCTGCCGACTTATGTTTAAGGCGACACAGCTGGGTGTAGAAGGCGCCGATGTTTTCCAACCTGTCGGTTCGCTATTTGCTCATTTGTACTCGGGCGTGAGTCCCGTTATCGTCGTAGGACTGGGCCATTGTTTCTGGTGGGGGGCGCTCGGCTCAATTCTACTGTTCATCCCTTATTTCCCGCGTTCCAAACATATCCATCTCTTCATGGCGCCGATCAATTTAGCGCTGAAAAAAACTAACCCGGGAACCTTGCAGCCGATGGATTTTGAGAACGAGGAGGTGTTCGGCGCATCAAAATTGGAGGAGTTTAGTTGGCCGCGCTTGCTGGATGCCTACAGTTGCATCATGTGCAATCGCTGCCAGGATGTATGTCCCGCGACGACGACGGGCAAAGCGCTTAGCCCGGCTGCCATCTTGATCAACGAGCGCTTCGAACTCAATAAGATTTTCTCTGACTTTGCTGCCGGCGGAGAAAGCCCTCGACCGCTCCTTGATTTTGCTCTTAACGAAGAAGCGGCCTGGGCCTGCACCACGTGCAACGCTTGTGTGGAGATCTGCCCGGTGGGCAATGAGCAGATGCTGCACATTATCGATGTGCGTCGCGAGCGGGTCCTCGCGGCGGCGAAATTTCCCAACGGTCTGAAAACTGCGTTCAACAACATGGAACGCGCCGGGAATCCTTGGGGGATTGCGGCGGAAGAACGAATGGTATGGGCGAAGGATTTACCGTTTGCGGTTCCGACTGTGGAACAAAAAAGGGATCCCGAAGTTCTTTTTTGGGTCGGTTGTGCGGTTGCCTTTGACTCGCGCGCGCAAAAAATAGCACGCAGCATGGCTGAGATTTTCAATAGCGCCGGTGTCGATTGGGCGGTCATCGGTAAGGAGGAGAAGTGTACGGGAGACGCGGCGAGGCGGTCGGGGAACGAATATTTGTTCGCTCAAATGGCTATGGAGAATGTCGCGGCATTAAATGCGATTAAACCTAAGCTCATCGTGACGACATGTCCGCACTGTTTTCATACTCTCGCCAACGAATACCCGCAGTTCGGCGGTAATTATAAGGTAAAGCATCACACCGTTTTCATCGATGAACTCATTCGGCAAGGCAAACTCAGGCTTGCGCCGGTTAACAACGGCGCGGTGACATACCACGATCCATGCTACCTGGGACGCCACAACGGCGTCTACGACCAGCCGCGCGCGCTGATTCAAGCCGCCGGAGGGCGATTAACGGAACCGGATCGCAATCGTAATCGAGGCTTCTGCTGCGGTGCCGGCGGCGGGCAATTCTGGAAAGAGGAAGAAAAGGGTATCGAACGGGTGAGCACGAACCGTTATCGGGAACTCAAACAAACCGGAGCGAAAACCCTCGCGACCGGTTGTCCATTTTGCATGCGGATGATGACGGAGGAGACGGCCAAGGAGGAAGAGCCTACGGTGGAGGTCTTGGACGTTGCGGAAATCACGGCGCGAAGCCTGATAAGATAATATGCGCGTCGCCCGCCCATGTTTGCTCGCGTTGCTTGCGCTTTGTTTCACCATGACGGCTTGCCAGGCACAACCTAAAGTCATTATTGCGACCCAAGAGGGGCGCGAGATTGCCTTCGAGGTTGAAATCGCCGATACGCCCGCTAAGAGGGAACTCGGACTGCAATATCGTCGTGAACTCCCTGCGGATCGAGGAATGATCTTTTTATTTCCGCACGAGGCTGAGCAGACCTTCTGGATGAAAAATACTCCGATCCCGCTGGACATGATCTTTATCAATAGCGACCGCCGGATTATCGGGATTGCAGAACAAGCCGTTCCATTTTCGCTTGATCCGCGCTCCGTAGGACGCGCCAGCCGCTTCGTGCTTGAAGTGAACGGGGGGCTTTCCAAACGTTACGGCATCCAAGCCGGCGACTCGGTTCGCTTCCAAGGTATATCGGCGGAAAGTGCCACGGAATAAAAAAGGATCAAAAGCGTACAGCTTTTGATCCTTCTATTAACTACCGAATCGCGGGCCAGATCAGATCTCGTCGAAAAAGTATGGTCGCACAGGCGTTAGTTTTTCCTCGTAGGAGTCCGGATAGAAGAACCACAAAGTTGCGGCCAGGCTGCTGAACAACGAGTTCCCGTCCTGCGGCGTGAAACAAGTTCCAATAATTTCTTTGTGCTCATGAATCGCCAGGCTCTGAGTCACGATCACCGTCTGATTCAATATCCTACCGAATAAGCCATGATCTCGTCCGAAGGAAAAAACCGAGGCCGATGATTTCTTGTTAGTTAAGGCAACCCTGCGGGTCGTTTTGAGCCGCCGCATTAACTCGTCCTTATCGATCCCGCGGCGCAATCTTAGATTAAAGTGAATGGTGTGCATGTACTGGGTGTTTAGTTTTAAAGCGGAAGAGAAAATGTTCAAGTCCAATCCCAAAGTCTTAAATAAGTCGTGAGCGTCCCGTCCCTGATGGGTGCCGAACTTAACGTCGTCATGTTTGCCGGCTTCAGGAGCCGGGATGAAGTCACCTTCTTGGCTTAGGTCGTTGGCGCGCCGCATGCAGACGAAGCGGCTTTCCTCGAGGTTGTCTTCCTTTTCCGGACCCAACGCGATGGTGTCGATCAGCACGGCCAGGTTGTGCGTATTGCAGCTGACAACTTGGATAAACTGATCTTGACCTTTGACCAGTGCTTTGTCATTGATGCCGCGGGCGTACTTCTTACCGAAACCGTCTTCACTGCCCTGGGCGATAAAGCCGCGGCCGTTTCCGGCATATTTGTTGTAGAGTTTTTCTTTGTTTTCGTTTCCCACCGGAGTGCAGTCGATGATGACGCTGGCGCGCTCGATGGCTTCCTCCGCCTCAAAGTTAGGCTCCATCCCCATATCGATGAAATTTTTCCGGCGCTCTTTATCGACGGCGAGTTTCGCTCCCTTTTTACCCAGCACGATGACCTTGGAGCGGTCGGTGAGCAGGGGGGTCCGCTTGTGAAACGTTACTTCATCGATCCCAAACTGCTCGCGGAATGTGGAAAGAATGCCGATCAGCGGCTCGCCAATGGTGCCGGTGCCGACGACGTGGACGATTTTTTTCTGTGCCATAGCGATATCCTGCAGGTTTCCTAAGATGAGCGGATTGTAACCCAAGCTCTGCAACGGATCAATACATCATTGCTCCAAAGACGGCCTCCAAACGGAGACGCCCCTAGGCAGGACTTGTCGCGGCCGTTACTTTCACAACGCGTACTTGTATGGTAAAAATTTTAAAGGGAGATCGCCATGCCAGAGGAAACGTTACCCGCTCAATCTTTTTTTGATGAGAATTTCGGTATCAGAGCCCGTGAGCTGGAAAAAGTTCTCGCGGCGGCTCTCGGCAAGAAGGCGGATTATGCCGATCTGTTCTTCGAATATCGGCGCACCGAGGGCATCGGCCTGGAAGAAGGGCTGGTCAAAAATTGTTCTCAATCCACCGCCAACGGTGTCGGCGTCCGGGTTTTGGCTGAAGCCAAAACCGGTTATGCCTATACCGACGACATCACGATTGAAAATCTAGAGCTGGCGGCGCGGACAGCCCAGTATATCGCGCAAAATCGCGAGTCCCAGATGCCGGTTGCCGTTGGCCGTGCGATCGGGCAGGCGCACAATCTCTATCCGATCAAAGTTCCAGTCAATGACGTCGCCCTTGAAACAAAAGTGGCACTGCTGTACGAGATCGACAAATTCACGCGTAATCTTGACGCGCGGGTAAAGAACGTTTTTGTCTCGCTCGCCAGCGAATACAAAATTATCCTAGTCGCCGCGTCCCAAGGATTGGTTATCGGCGATATCCAGCCGCTCACCCGTCTTAATGTTACTTGCATCGTTGAGGAAAACGGCCAGCGCCAGGTGGGCGGTTTCGGTGGCGGTGGGCGGGTGGAATTCGGTTTCTTCGTCGACGCCAAGGACTACGAACGCTATGCGCGCGAAGCGGTGCGCCAAGCGGTTCTTAATCTCAACGCGCAGGACGCGCCCGCCGGAACCATGGACGTTGTGCTGGGGCCGGGTTGGCCGGGCATTCTTTTGCATGAAGCCATCGGCCACGGTCTTGAAGGCGATTTTAATCGCAAAAAGACTTCGGCATTCAGCGACCGCATCGGCCAGCGGGTCGCTTCCGAGCTTTGCACGGTGGTCGATGACGGCACTCTGCCGTCGCGCCGTGGATCGGTTAATCTGGACGATGAAGGCACGCCGACCCACCGAACGATCTTGATCGAAAAAGGAATTCTCAAGGGGTATCTTCAGGACAAGTTGAATGCCGGACTGATGAAGATGTCGCTCACCGGCAACGGACGACGCGAAGGCTACGCGCATATCCCGATACCGCGCATGACTAATACCTTCATGATGGCTGGCGAAAGCGCCCCGGAAGACATCATCCGCACGGTGAAAAAAGGGCTTTACGCAGTTTCGTTCGGCGGCGGCCAGGTCGATATCACGAACGGAAAGTTTGTTTTTTCCGCCAATGAAGCCTATCTGATCGAGGATGGCAAAGTGACGCGGCCGGTCAAAGGAGCCACGTTGATCGGCAACGGTCCGGACGTGCTCACGCGGGTTTCGATGGTAGGTGCGGATCTCAAGTTAGACGAAGGCGTCGGCACCTGCGGCAAGGACGGCCAGTCCGTCCCGGTCGGAGTCGGGCTGCCGACGATCAAAATTGATGGTTTGACGGTTGGCGGCACGGCCACGCACTAAGTATAAAAAATAGTTCCAATCGTTCCAGACGTTCAAAATGTTCCAATCGTGTCGAGGCACTGATTGGAACGACTGGAACCGTTGGAACTCATTGAGGCTAACATGGAACGAATGGGACTGAGTCAAAAACTGGGCAGCGAAATTCTTGCGATGGCCCAAGCCCAAGGCGCGTCACAGGGCGATGTGGTGATGGCGGAGAGCGACTCGTTCTTCGTTACGGTTCGCCTCGGTGAAGTGGAAAAAATCAGTCAAGCCCAGGAAAAGCGTCTCGGTTTGCGGTTGTTCTTCGGTTCGAGCTCGGGGTCCGCTTCGACTTCGGACATATCCAGAAAATCAATCGAACGACTGGTCAACGACACCGTGCAAATGGCTCGGGCCACAGCTCAGGACCCGTACGGCGGGTTGCCGCCGACAGGCGACCTCGCGCGGGATCTTCCCGATTTTGATCTGGTGGACGAAGCGGCGCGACGGGTCTCGGTTGAAGAAAAAATCCAGATGGCACTGGACACGGAGAAAAGCGCCCTGAATTATGACCCGCGTATCACGAACTCGGAGGGCGAGTTTTCCAACCAATTCGGCCGGGTCATCTACGTGACCAGCCACGGCTTTTCCGGTGAGTATTGCGGTTCTATGTTCGGGCACTCCGTGGCGCCCGTCGCCGCGCAAAACGGTTCCATGCAGCGTGACTACTGGTATTCGTCCAATCGTAAATTTTCGCGCCTCGAATCTTCCCAACGTGTGGGCGAAA
>JBGPIK010000221.1:0-10864 GCA_041484845.1 Binatia bacterium
CGTCTCCGACTTCGCGAACCCGAACCGGACCTGTGTCGGCGAGAACGCCATGTCGCCCAGCGTGGTCTGCGAATGCAGGTTCCCAAGCCGGAACTCGGGATAGACGTAGTGATCGCAAGCATAGACGCTGCCGTCATGCTCGACCGCGACGCCCTTGCCGCAGACCTCTCTGTGGATGCAGAGTTGGGACGGCAAGCCGAGGTGTTGCGCGACCAGCGTCTCTGCGAAATTGACGAGAACCTTGCCCAGGTCCCGCCGCTGCCACTCGTCCCAGATCGCGCAAAGGAACCGGCCATACTCCTCCGGATCGACCGACCACTCGGTCACCACGGAGTCGGGGTGGTCGGGTCGCGCTCTCGGCGACCCGACCATCGGCATCCGCGCCGCGTCCCAGGCACCGGGCGCGCTGGTCTCGAAACCGCGGGCCTGAACGATCGGGATAAACTGCAGATAGGTCGAGCCGACTTCGCGACGCAGGAAGCGATAGACGTCGAGCGGGCGCGAAGCATTGAACCGATTCACGCACGTCAACGTGTTGAACGGCACGCGGAAGCGCCGCAGCATCTTCGTGGCGGCGAACACCGTCTCAAACGTCGGCGCACCACGCTTGGTGACGCGATACTGGTCGTGCAGCGCCTTGGGACCGTCGATACTGAGCCCGACGAGAAAGTGGTGCTCCTTCAGGAATCGCGCCCACTCCTCGTCGAGCAACGTCCCGTTCGTCTGCAGGTCGTTCTCGATCCGTTGACTAGGCCTCGCATACTTCTTCTGCAACGCGACGACCTTGCGGAAGAAGTCGAGCCCGCGCAACGTCGGCTCCCCGCCTTGCCACGAAAACACGACTTCGTCGCCGGTGACGCCGTCGATGTATTGGCGGACGAGGAGTTCGAGCAACTCGTCGTCCATGTGTCCCGGACCCGGACCGCCCGGCAGCGTCTGCTTGCTCAGATAGAAGCAGTAGCTGCACTCGAGGTTGCAGGCAGAGCCGGCCGGCTTCGCCATGACGTGAAACCGCCGCGCGGCCTTCGACCCGAGCCATTGCGGCATGTGGTGCTTGTCTACCGGTTGGGTCGTCAAGGTCGCCACCTCATGCAATGCAAAATCCCAAGGAGCACCGGCATCGTTACCAGTGCGAGAAGTTTCGTCTTAATGGTTCCGTCTCCTTTCGTTGTCTCACTTCACCCGTTCCATTGGAGGCTTTTTCCTCGTGCCGTCGCGCATTTCGGGCGGACAACGAATGAGTTCACGGCCGAGTGCCGACACACTGCTCGAACGTAGCCCGTAATGCTTTCCCATCAAGAGCCCCAGCCGCTCCGATCGCCACGATTTGCGTCCGCTGCGCCCGTTCGCCCCACTCGTCCGCCAGCGAAATGTCCACGCGTCGGCCGACCACTTGCAGCACGGCCCGACGTTTCGGTGCGTCGCAGGTGTAAATCACGCCCTTGGCACGGTAGATGCTGGCCGGAAGTTTCGACGCCGCTTCGTGCAGCGCCTCCAATGAGAGCGCCTGATCAGTCTCGTAACTCCAGGTGCTGAACGCTTTCCCGTGGTCAAGATCGTGGTGCCCTTGATCAAAGTTCGGGTCGGTGAAGCCGCCTTCCTCCGAATGTGCGTTGGCGTCAAGTTTCGCCGGGTCAAAGCGGCCAACCGACAGCAGGACCGGGAGCGGCACGTCGGCCCGGTTGGCTTCGACGAGCCGGTAGCGATGGAAGCGGTTGTCCAGCCATTGTCGGATCTTGGCGACCTGGTCGCGATCCACGACGTCCACCTTGTTCAGGATCACCATGTCGGCGCAGGCGATCTGAAAGATCTTGAGCTCCATCAACTCCGGCACTGCGAACACCTGCTCGGCATCGACAACGCAGAGAATGGTGTCCAGCCGAATGCGGTCGCGGAAGTTGGGATTGTTGAACGTCATCGCAATGCTGGAGGGCTCAGCCACGCCGCTCGCTTCCAGCAGAATGTATTCGGGTCGTTCCGGCCGGTCGATGGTCTCCATCACCGTCGCGATGAGGTCATCGCGGATGGTGCAGCAGACGCAGCCGTTGGCGAGGCTGATGACGTTGCTTTCAACGCCCACGATGAGTTCGGCGTCGATGTTGATGGCGCCGAAATCATTGACCAGCACCGCCACCCTGAGGCCGTGGTTGCCGTTGAGGATTCGGTTGAGCAGGGTCGTCTTTCCGGCGCCAAGGAAGCCGGTGAGGATGGTCACCGGAATCGGCGGCGGCCCAACCGCAGAGTCGTGATCAACATGATCCATGGTTCGCATGCTCCTCATTGAAGGGCCGATGGCCCTAGACTTTCTTTGCTGGCGGAGCAAGAAATTCAGCCGGGTTGATTTTCATCTCCGCGGGCAAGCGAGCCCATCGCCTCATCTGGTCCTTGGGCGTGAAGAGCGCGGGATCGATCTCCAGGTCGCGGACCGACTGCTCCTGGTTGGCCAGGAACGGACTCTTGATCGTTATTTCTGTCGGAATCTTGCCGCCGAAATTGTTCTGGATCAGCGACTGCATGTCCGGGAACCTGGCGTTGGTGGTCTCCGGGAGTGCAGCCTCGCGAAGCCAAACGCAATCCTTGGTGACATTGACCACGGTGTGATCGATGCCGAAGGCGAACATGCCCTTGTAGTGCATGCGCACGCCGGCCATCATCTCGCCGATCAGCTCACGGTCGAAGGAGACGTGCGTGGCCATGGCCAGCCGCGGCTGCACCAGGTTCGACAGGTAGCCGACGGCATAGTGAGGCGTGTGGAAATTGTCGAGCGTCATGGCGCCCATAAAGGGCGCACAACCCTGCTTCATGGCCCACAAGTTGGGATTGTCCACGGCCATCTCGGTGACGAACACGTCCACGCCCTTGGCGTACTTGGCGGTGAGCTGGTCGGGCTTGCCATCGCCGGTCCAGACGAAGGAAAGGCCGTTCCAGTCCAGCCGGTAGGCAGAGGCGCCGTCCACGGCGTGGGAGCGCCGCCAGTGAGTCACCTTGACGCCATCCTTGTCGTAGCAGACGCCGCCGTCGTCCCGGAAGTCGAACTCGGTGACCGCGATCTCGTAGCCGTCCGCCAAAGGCAGGCCAGCGGCTTGGATCGAAGTCCAGAGGCCCATCTTCTTCAGGTGCTCGCACATGGCCTTGGTGCCCAGCGCCGGGGAGCGGCCCGAGGGGCCAATGACCCGCAGGGGATACCAGCGCCCGGAGAATGGAGCAAATTGCCAGAGGTACGGAAGCTCGCCGAAGTGGTCGAGGTGCAGGTGGGTGATGAAGATGTCGTTGATCTCCGGCACCGGCACCTGGTTGGCGATGATGTTGCGCAAGCAGCCGGGGCCGAAGTCGAAGAAGAGCCGCTTGCTGCTGCCCAATTCCACCATGATGCAGGTGCTGGCCTGGGTCATGCGTGGCGGCCAGGGTTGGCTGCCCATGAAGATGATGCGCATCTCGTCCGGGCCGAGCGTCTCGCTCTGCGGAAAGTAATTGGTCTTGTTCTTGACCGAGGGCGTCGGCAGGTAATACGGCGGCATCGAAATGCCGCTGCCCGGCGGTGACCCATAGGGGTTTGTCTCAGCAGTGGGCACAGCTTGCTGCGGTTCGATGTCGGTTTTATTTTTGGTTTCCATGATTTTCTCCTTCTCTCTTGGTGCCTTAGCTCGTGATCGAATCCCGCGAGCTAACATCTGAGTCGGACAGGTTGAGCGCGCTGAAACTGACTTGCTCGATGATTCCGTCGGCATTCCGTCTCTTTTGCACTGTCGTTCATTACAGAAATCCAATCCCGAAAAATTCCGCCGCCTCAGAACACCAACTGGAGCCGGATACCGAGGATAGTCGCTGTGCCTATGCTATTCTTGCCGGCGATGAAGGGTACTCCCAAGGGACCGGTGCCGAATGTGATTTTATCTTTCTGAGCCCCTCTGACGACCTGGATATCCGGTGTCAGCAGCATCCACGGCGTTAGCGCAAAATTGTAGAAAGCCTCGAAGCCGTATTCGTCGCGAAAAAATTTCTCGCTCCGAAATGGGCCCTGAAATTTGGGGTTAGCGACATCGATGAAGTAGAAGCCCAACCCGAACCTGTCGAGGGGGCGATCGGGGATGATGCCTTTGCCGCCGACTCCTATGCTGTAAAAGAAATGGATGGGATTCGGATTGCCGTCCGAGGCGCCGAAACGTCCGAAGATGCCGACACCCTGACCCGAGCCTTTTTTGGGCTCGTAAAGATACTGGTCAAAGTTGTACCAAATGTTCCAGGAGCCTTTCTTCTCTTCAAGCCCACGGTTCTCGATGATAAAACGCAAGCTCTGATCAAGCGAAGTAAACTTTCTGTTGGAAAAAGCTGCGCCGAAAAGCTGATGTCCGGTGAGCCCAAAAAAATTTGTTCGCACCCGGCCTTCACCGGCAAAGGTCAACTTGTTCGAGTCCAGATCATCAAAGCCGCTGAGGCTGGCCTGGCCGTTGGCTTGAAGCACCATAAGATTTACGGTGGCTTCCTTGGGATCCTTGGTCGGAAATAGGAAGAGCCCCGTGCCAAGCGTCGAGAAGGGCGACGTCAAAAGTGGAACGGGAGTAAAGTTCAAAGCCAGATTCATAAACTGGGTATCGCCCTTGCCGTGAGCAAATTCGTTAGCATCACCGCCGCTGGCGTCGAGCTTGCCGATGAACAAGCCGAAGTAAGGCGAGAGAAACTGTGTGAACGCCACTTGGGGCAGGTTAAAGTTGTCGCCGGCCGGCATCGGATAAAACTGATTGCTATTCACTGGCATGAGCGCGCCGGTCTTGCCGTTGACGGTTTTAAAAAGATTATCCTGTGGAATAAAATTCCCCTCGGCTTCAATCGTCAGAAATCCTCCGGGCCATAAACCGAGCTTCTCCGAATCGAAATTGACGGTGATATTTCCGCGCCCGCCGCCGTACTGCCAGCCTGTATCTTTGCCGCCGTGGACGATCCCCTGTCCAACTTGCGTTAAGCTCATGTCGATGGTCACGCCCTTCGCGGCCAGATCGTTGCGCAAACCACCCCAATCCCCGCTGAGGGTGGAGCGGGTCCAGAAATTGCCCGAGTATGGGTTTGAGGGTGACGTCTCCTGTGCCCCCACCCGCGCGCCGAACGAGAGGCCAAGCAGAAAACATATCGCTGCAACGATTGTAGAGCTTTTCATGAATCTTCCTTCCGCTCAGATTGAACGCTCTCCATCGCTATTTCGGGAAAAGGAATTGAATTTGGAAGCGCAACTGCCAATCCGAACTGAACTCTGGCTTTGCCACGTTGCCGTAGGCTGCCAGCGAGGTGTTGATCGGTAGCTTGCCCAACTTGAAGAGCTTGCCGACACCGCCGCCGAGTGGAACCGTCCACACATCGCCGGCTTTGTCGGCTTTCCAGTTGGCGGTGAGAATCGGTCCGCTGGTGATATACCAGCCGTCGGGCAGATTGTAGTTGACGAATGGTTGCAGCAGCAGCGCATTCACGGGCTTGTCGCCCCAGCCGCCGACCGACCACTGGTTGTTGATCAACGCCCCATACACCCATGGGCCGTGCATCCTCGCCACCACTCCTGCTGGTCCCATGCTCCATTTCCCGCTTCCTAAGAGGCGGTCGGTTGCCGTCGGCAAAGTGAAGGTTGGGCCCACGCCCCAAATCAGTTCGCCAGGCTTCAGCGGTGACAAAAAGAACGTCGGGTTGAAGTCGCCGAGCCCGGTCGCGCTACTCATTCCAGGGAACAGCCAGGGTTGGTTGATCACGGGCATGATAACGCGCGTGATCAGGTTCCAGTTTTCGCTTATATGAAACGGTACCACCGGTTGGATATTGAGTACCCAAACGGTCCTGTGTTTCGATCCCGTATCGAAGTTGAAGTTGTTCTGAAACGGCACGCTGATCAGATCACTGACCGGGTTCTGGGTTTTCTTCGCCAGCTCTTCCGTGCTGGGTTCTTGTTGGCCCAGGGCCGACATGGACATTGTTGTAAGCAGCAAAAAAATGCCGAGGGGCCGGCATGCTTCTCTCACTCTTATGGTAGTCAGGTTTGCTCCCGATACGGATTCGTTTATGGGATGATTTCAATTGCCGATGGTATTTGCCATTGACTTTTGTGCTTTCTTTTTGCCTGCGTTGCGCGCAGATACCCTGCGCACAACTCATGCCATACTTCGCCGGCGTCTTATCGTTCGAAATGCTTAATAATCTAAAAACGATCGTGGTAGGGCGCTTGTCATGAATGAAAAAAAGAACTGGGCGAATTTCGCAATCGTGGGTCTCGGCCATCCCCACGGTGCTGGAGAAGTGTCTAGCGAAGGCTTGTATATTGGACCTTGGTCCAACGAGGGGGAACGAAATTCTTCCGATAGAAATCCGTTCAAATCAGCAGGGGGGCACAATCTCTGCCTATCTAAGGGTCGCTTCCCGCAAAGTCATTGCGAATCATCATCCGTTAAATCGGATACATTTGACAGAATGATTGCGCCTCCGCGCGAGCGAGAGATCAACAAAGGCAAGCGGGTGGCGAACACGGGGCTTACGGATCCGGCTTGTCAGCGCCTTTATAGTTACTTGAGCTCTATCTTCAGGCCGTCGACCCCAAGTTTAAATTTGAGCCCCTGAGTCGTCGCCACAACGTTCATAATCACACCGTTTTGGTTCTTCATCGTGGCGCCCCCGCCGCCGCCGGCGATCGTAACCCCCGCACTGAAACTGGTATAGTTCCCATTAAAGTCCTCAAGTTTTTTCAGATTAAGAACTTCTCCCGAGAGTTCCGCGGTCGTAATGCCGATGTCACCCGCCGAAAGCCCACTTACAGTGAAGGGGTAGTCCTTTCCTTTATAAGTCAAAACACCACTCCCCCATGAAAAACCGACTCCAGCGGCAATGGATTTGCCGGTCATCTTCACCGTGCCGTCCGCCTGTTCGGCGGCGCATACCCATGTTGATCCCACTAACACACTACCGATTATCAGTAAGCCGATTAACGTGCGACGCATTTTTCAATCCTCCCTTAATTGAGCGCAGCGGCCCGGAATGGTGACGCTTGATCATCCTCAGGGCATAATCCGTGCCACGATTTGGCCGCTGACCGAATCTCCGAATGCTTGCGCGCGTACAATCAATGCAGGTTTTAGTTTTGTCAAAACTGAAAAAAAGAGCTGGGCATAATTTCATTTCTGAATTTCTTGCCAGCGCGGCTTCTTAAAGAATATAAGAACGATCAATGCCGCCGGAACTCAGACAAATTTGAAAACGTGTCGCACGTATCTTTCTATTCGGACTTTTAGATCTCGGCGGGAAGATAAGGAATCACGATCATCCGGTTTGTACTCAACCTAAGCTTGACGAATCGCAATCACCGATCGCTGTGCCCTCGCGGCGCCGGTGGCAATCTTGCTTTCGTCGTCCATCGTACGAGCGCCAATTTCGCGACAAGAGAATTACTCGTCACTCGTGCCTCCTTCGCGCGGTCACGGTTTGGCTTCACTCCAAGTTGAATCCGGATTGTACTCTTTCATGCTTTGGGCAATCGACACGGTATTCTTGCCCAAGTTTTTCTGAAACATTTTGCCCTCGTGATTGACGATGAAGGTCATCACGCCGGAGTTTCCGTACTCCGCAGGATAAGCGACCACGGCGAAGCCGCCGATCATCTTGCCTTTGACAAGATAACTATAGGCGCCGCCGGGCGCGTTCTGCCCTTGCGCCGTCAGGATCTTGTAATAATAGCCGTGATAAGGGATCGGCCTGTCGTTGCTCTTCTTGGCTGAATATCCCTCTGTCCTCGCGCGTGCCGCCAAAGGACCAAGCGGGCTCGGTTGCTCGCCAGCCTTTGTCTCCCAATAGAGGCCGTTTTTCTTTCCCGGGTCGCTCGCGAATTTCTGCGCATATTCCAGGAGTCCGCTCGTGTCCCGGCCTTTCATCGCGTACTCACGCTGGGCATCGACGATGGCCAGACAACTTTGGATCGTGTAAAGCTCGTTCTCGCCGATCCTCCGGTTGAGGATCTCCTCTCTGCCTTTCGCCGTATCGAATACCCACCTATCGCCTTTCTTCACGAGTGGAATTGGAAAGGGCCAATCGTTCTTGCCGATCATGACCACGGCCTTGTCTCTTTCTTGATCGAGACGGTTCTTTTCATCGTAAGCCTTGAGAAACTGCGCGCGCCTTTGCCTATCGGCCACCGCGTCGCCCGAGAAGATCAATTCCTTTGCGCCGGGACCAAAGATGGCCAACAGTTCCTTGTTGTCATCATGTTTTGCGGCGGCGATGACCGCTTTGACCGCCTCTTCAGCAGAGACAAAGCTCTTTTGCTGTGCCGCTGCTCCGAAGGACTTATGGGTAGACATGAGGCTAACCAATCCCAACACAACCACGGCAACGGGAATCCCAAAACGAACAGACTTGACTGCATTAAGCACATTAAGAAGTTTCATTTTTTTACTCCTTTAAAGAATCGTCAGCCATAACGATCGGGCGAACTCCGCTATCTGCGCCCCCCGCGGCCTCCGCCACCGAACCCGCCGGCTCTTCCCCCACCACCAAGACTGCCACGACTCGCGCTGCCGCGCTCGCTAGAATTCCTGGCGGAGCTGCCGCCACGATCGATACCTTGAAAAGCACCACCGCGATCCGTTGCGCCGCCGAACTGGCCCGCCCCACCGCGGTCCGCTGTCCCCGCACGGCTGCCACCGCCAAGTTGGCCTGCTCCGCGGTCGCCGAGGCCACCGCCCTTGGTCGCTCCCGCGCGATCAGCGACGCCACCACGGGCAAGATCCGATCTCCCCTGTTCCGCCCGACCGCGAAATGCCTCCCGTGACTTAATTGCATCGGAGCTACTTGCTCGGTTGAATTTTTGCGCTGTTCCCTGGTCGCGATAGGAGACCCCGTTGCGGTGACTCGGGTCGTGCTGCCAATTGCCTTGTCCGTTCGCCGGCAAATTGTGAATGTAATTCTGCCGGTTAATGTTTCGGTTGATGTCTATATTGCGGTTAATATCGATATCGACATGTCCGCCGTGCCAGTTGCATCCGCCCCACGCGTAACCCCATGCCACGCCAAGGGCGACACCGGCCGTAAAGGAAAATAGCGCCGTTGTGGCGACGTATCCCGGCGGATAATAGTAGTACGGCGGATAAGCGGGATACCACCACGGGCCGTAAACCACCGTTGGATTATAGGTCGGCACGTAAATGACCTGAGGAGCGGCGGGTTCAATTCGGATAATCTTTTCTTCCACGATCACCTTTTGCTCAATTGTAGTCTTTAGATTTCCTGCCGTCTGAGCCTTTGCACGCAAGCTCTGGATGGTATCTATGACGTCTTTCTGCTGTTCGAGGAAAGCATCTCCCAGCTTCTGCGTCCAGTCGAGCTTTTCGCTCATCATGGTAAGCACTTGGGGAAAGTTCACTAAGGACTTTACGCTCGGATCCCAGCTCTGCTTCTCAAGCGCCACGGTCAGCGTATCGCCTTTCATATTCTTATTTTGCAGCGCAAATCGGTCAGCTTGTACGATTTCCAAAGGATAGGTGGAGGCCATTAAGATCTGCGAAATCAGAGAATCGGGATAAAGAGCGATGGGAGCCAAAAGCTGATCTAACTCTTCTTGCTTGAAGAGCGGTGGTTCTCCGGATTGCTGTGCAAAGGACCCCGGAGGTACGGCCATCACTAGACTCATCGTCCATATCAAAACGCGCGCGCAGAGTTGTCTGATTTTCATGATCGCCCCTCTTTCTCTTCTCTGTCCCGTAAGTTGATGATCCTCTAGTGAGTATCGAGAGTCGGGTGAGGTAGGCGACCTCACTTTTTTTGCGCGTCGCCTGTGCCGCGCTTCAAGACCACGCTACCTTGTCCCAATAAATGACTCGCGCTAATACGCTCACGCCAACTCTTGCAATGAAAGCCGCCGTACTGCTTGTGGCTCTGAAGTCTTTACCGACGAAACAGTTTCAACGTATTAATTCTGCGCTGAGGTAAACCGTTGGACGCAATCCATGTGCCACGCCGGCCGCTAGTGGGTGCTTGACGAAAAATACCGGACCTAAAACCCAGGCTTTATAGTTTCTGCGAAAATTAACCGCTCAGGCTTCGCAGACATGCAACAGAAAAAACTAAGGCAAGGCCATTTGTAATTCTTCGAACGGCTCCTTGCTTGTATTTTCCCACGCGATTGCGAACAGTTCTGACTAACTCTATCCCGGCTGCTTCGCGTGAGATCGCAGGATAATTTCCGTTTTCACGACCCCCCAAGTACTTGTTGGTTGCTATCCTTAATTCGATTGCCTCGCAAAACCCCGCGCTAGCGTTCGCAGCTACGTACTCAAGTTTGACCGCACCGTGGCTCTGATGCGACTTTTTGATCACCGCGCGTGGTAAGAAAATCGCCCGGGAAATCAGGGGGACTTACATCCGAAGTTTTCCACCTTGGGAATTTGCTATCGAATTCGACGTTTTCCTGTTTTGTAGCAGGAGCATAGTCGATATTGTCTCCCCCTAAAATTTTTTTCTGATCTGCTGTAATTTCAACTGTTTTCACACCTTCCACTTTCGTCTTGGACACGTTTTGGCCACGCGAATCTTGAGACAGAAGGAACCGAGGATTGCAAAAATCTCTGCCGTTTTACCTAGTCGTCGCCGCCATGAACCCCTGTTTGTGCGGCTTCCTAACCGACTCACAGAAAGAGTGCAACTGCACTCCATTGCAGATCCAACGTTATCGATCGAGAGTTTCCGGTCCTCTGCTTGATCGCATCGATATTCAACTTGAGGTTCCAGCGCTTCGCTATCAGGATCTCGCCAGCAAGGACGCCGGGGAACCGTCCACTATCATTCGGCAGCGAGTTAACGCCGCGCGAACGATTCAGTTGAAACGTTTTGAGAAGACGAAAATACA
>JBGPIK010000222.1:0-10860 GCA_041484845.1 Binatia bacterium
AAGCTGAATGTATTGCAGATCCCGCATGGGATCCATCTGAAAGCGGGCCAGCGCCGCTTGGGTGTACATATCCGGATTCGAACCGATGCGATCAATGCCGAGCCGTCTGTTTTTGAGATCCTGGACGCTGGTGATTTCTTTCTTGCCGACAATCGCTCCCGTCATGGAGTTCTTGCTTTGGCCGATCATTACCAGACCTTTAGCTCCTCCCAAAATCGCTCTGATCGGAGCGAAACCTCCGATAATCCCGACATCCGCTTCTCCCGCGAGCAGTGACGTGGTGCCGATGGGGCCGGAGGCGATAAGGACGAGTTTTACATCGAGACCCTGTTTTTTGAAGAAACCTGCTTCCTTGGCGATCCACATCGGCGCCATAGAGGCCACCGGTGCCGTGTAGAATGCCGTGAGCCCTTGCGCTTGTGCGCTGTCACGGGCTGGGCCGAAAGTGACGACATGAATGATTGCAAAGAGCGCGATCAACTTTGCGAAGGTTGTCATTTCGATTGCCTCCTTGTGATGGCAGGCCGCGTTTCGAACATCAGCTGTGTGCGCTGCTCGGTTTAAGCGCGCCGATTATAACATGGGCGCCGGCGATGACAACGTGCATTGGCGCCGTGCGTGAGGACGCGCAGGGTGCCTGTCCTTCAGCGGGAGCCGATTGGCCGTTGCTTCTCTGCTACGACTGATTAAAGGTTCGGCTTCGCTAGCTTGAACTAGCTTCGGTATCGGACGTCTCCTCGCTTCAGGACAGACACCCTGCGCGTCAAGGCATCTCAGACCGGAAGGTGTTCCCCGAGGAACTACATTTTTGAAGCGAGCCACGTGAATATTGACAGAAAAATCGTCTAGTGATACGCGTGCGGCAACTTTGCAGCGCCTTGGTCGCGCAGCGCGTCTACGGGAGAAAAGAGAATGAAATTTCTGTCATCTCGGCTCAGCACGTTTCCGCTTCCGGCAGCCTGCCTTTTCGTTGTGCTCGCAGCGCCTTCAATAAATGCCGCCGAAACGTTGCAGAAGCTCCGCCTCGCCTATGCTTCGGTGACGGCCGCATTTGCGATTCCATGGATTACACAAGAGGCAGGAATATTCCGGCGCCATGGCCTGGATGTCGAAATCGTCTATATCGCCAGCGGCCCGCGAACCATTCAAACCTTAGTTGCGGGCGGGGTTGATGTGGCGGCGATCGGCGGAGGCGCCGGCATCGACGCCAAATTGGCGGGCGCCGATACGGTCTTCATTGCCGTCTCCGTTAACCGCGTGTTGATCTATATGGTAGCGGCGCCCGAGATCCGACGGATCGAAGACTTGCGCGGCAAAAGCATCGGCGGTACCCGGATCGGCACGCTCACAGACTTTTTTTCACGCTATTATCTGCGTCAGGCCGGTCTCGTGCCCGACCGCGACGTGATTGTGCGCGGGACCGGCGGCCTGCCCGAAACGCTCGCCGCACTCAAGGCCGGTCAAATCCACGCGGGGACTTTCGGTTTTCCCGCCGTGCTGCAAGCGCGGGCGGCCGGGTTTCATGTCCTCGTGGATTACGCAACGCAAGGACTCCGTTATCCGCTCTCCGGCCTCGTCGTCTCGCAGAGCCTCATTCGTAACCGCGAGCCGATGGTTCGCAGTTTTCTGGAGGCAATCATCGAGGCAACTCACCGATTCAAAACGGACCCGCCTTTCGCCATCGAAGTCATGGGGCGATACACGCGCATCGCCGAGCGGAAGATTCTCGAGGAATCGCAAAAAGTTTACGCCGCAGCTTTTGAGCGGGTTCCCTACCCTGATCCGGAAGACATGAAGCTTGTGCTGACACAGGTGGGCGAGAACAACCCGCGCGCGCGCGGCGCGGACCCGCGCGACTTCGTAGAACCACGACTGATTCGCGAAATCGAAGCGAGCGGCTTGATTAAGCGGCTGTATGGAGAGCAGACAAAGTGACACACTGCAGTGGTTTCCCCGGTGTGTCATTCTGAGCCGGAGGCGAAGAATCTCAAAATAAACGAGACCCTTCGCTACGCTCAGGGTGACAGCTTTTCATGAGAATGCGCCTAATTTATTAGACCAACTTCTGAAGCAGGATAGTAATGAGGTGCTGCAACCGTCCTGACAAACTGTTTTCGGGACGGCGAGCAATTCTCTAACAGGCGCCGACCGCTTGAACGACTGGAACGATTGGAACGGCTTGAACTTTTGACTAGCACGGTTTGATTCGATCCCATGCGAATTAACGTAATCGGCGCCGGCCCCGCCGGACTGCTATTTTCACTGCTCATCAAGCGCCGCTTTCCCAAATGGCGCATCAACATCTTCGAGCAAAATTCAGCCGATGCGACGTTTGGCTTCGGCGTGGTTTTTTCCCGTGGCGCGCTTGCGTTCCTCGATCGCGACGTGCCGGATATTCATCGACAACTCGCGCTGCGCTTGGAATCGTGGCCGATGCAGCGCATCGTTCACTGTGACGAGCGCATCGATATCGACGGCAACGGCTTCGCGGCCATCGGGCGTTTGGAGCTCAACCAGTTTCTCCAGGAACTTTGCCGCGACGCCGGTTTAATCGTTGAGTATAGGCGCCCCGTCGGTTCTCTGGACGACGTGCGCCAGTGTGATTTGGTCGTCGGCGCGGATGGCGCAAACTCTTTTGTGCGCCGCGCGTTGGAAAATGGGTTCGAGCCGAACTTTGAGTGGCTCAGCAACCGGTTCGCATGGTACGGCACGGCGCAACTCTTTGACTGCCTCACTTTGACCTTCCGCGCCAACGAGGACGGTGTGTTTGTTGCACATCACTATCGTTACAGTCCGACCATGAGCACCTTTATCGTCGAGTGCGACGCAGCGACCTGGCGTCGCGCCGGGCTCGATCGCATGTCGGACGGAGAGAGCTGCGCCTACTGCGCGCGTGTATTCGTCCGTGACCTCGGCGGCCATCCGTTGGTTTCGAACAAGTCGATCTGGCGCCGGTTCCCGCTGCTCGCCAACCGACGCTGGTCGACGAGCAACACCGTGCTGATCGGCGACGCGCTACGGACGGTGCATTTTTCCATCGGCTCGGGCACGCGCCTCGCGTTTGAGGATGCCATTGCCCTCGATCGGGCGTTCGCCGAGACCGGCGAAGACGTGCCGCGCGCGCTGGTTGCGTTTGAGCGCGAACGCCGCCCGGTGGTCGAGAAAATCCTCGCCGCGGCTTATGCCAGCTCACACTGGTACGAGCGCTTGCGCGATAAAATGGCCCTTGAGCCTTGGCAACTCGCTTACGACTACATGATGCGCAGCGGGCGCATAAGCGATACACGGTTGCGCGAGATCTCGCCGGAGTTTATGGTGCGATTCGAAGCAGCGCGCAGAGGTTATTGATTCGGCAGCGGGCGACTAATCGGATTATGCGGTCGCCGCGATTATCAAAAGACTTAGATTTTCATATGCTCTTGAAGAACAGTGTTGAACAGGTTGTTCAAAAAGGTCTCAGATACGCGGCGAGAAAATCGCTAAGGGCTAAACGCATGGCGCAAAGTATTCTACCCGTTCTATCCCCCCTTGCGCTTTGCGCTTTGCAAGTTGGTACGTTCGAGCGACGCGATGGAGCGCAACGAAGCAGGTGAGCGTTTTTCATTAGCCTGCGAAGGAGGAATATCATGGCGAAGAATATTCACGGACCGCTCTACTATGAACGGATGGGACGCACAGGGCCAGTGATCGCTTTTGTCCATCCCAACCCGATGGACCAGTCGTGCTGGATTTTTCAGATGGCGCACCTGTCGACCTGGTACCGCTGCATTGCCATCGACATCCCGGGATACGGCCGCTCGCCCAAGGCCGATGCCGGGCTGACCATCGACGACATGGCCCAGGCCTGTTGGGAGGCGATAGACGACGCGTTGCCCGGCGAGACCGCGATCCTGGTCGGCTGTTCGGTCGGCTCGTCGCTCGCTCCCCACATGTACCACCAGCGCCCCGACAAGACCGCGGCACTCGTGTTGTCAGGCACCGGTTACAACCCCAACAAGGAATTTACCAAGGGGCGCATCGATAACTACACGGCCAATGGCATCGACTATCGCTGGGCCTACACGTTCGAGGATCTGAGCCCGGCGTTTCGCACGACACCGATGGCGCATTTCTTTGCGAACCTCTTCACCGAACGCAATGAACACGCCGACGTGCAGACGATCATCCACCAGTTCAAAGCGCTCGCGCAGCCCTATCCCGAAGGCCATCATGAGCGCATCGCCTGTCCGACGATAATCCTGACCGGTAGCGAGGACGGCAGCCATCAGAGGGCCTTCGCGCTTAAAGCGCGTATACCGAATTGCGAGTTGAAGACTTTGCCGGGAGCCGGCCACGCCTGCCAGATAGAGCAGCCCTGGCTATTTGATCGCTTCATGATCGAATTTCTTGCCAAACACGACCTGTTTCCCGGCGCATCCAAGCCGGCTAAGTCGATCGTCTGAATCGGCGCTGCTGGCGATTTTTATCACCGCAGATTTCTCAAGCCGAAGAGCAAGAGCTTGTCACTCTGGTCAACAGCTAAGGCTTCCCGCTCTTTCAATAGCCGCTCGCGTGAATTTTTAGTATCAACGAATCCTCAACAACCTCTTCCGGGTTCATCTTGCGGAGATTCGGATTTGCCTTTGAAAGAATCTGATAAATCTTTTTGACGCCCGCTGCTCTAGGCACCAGATCATTGCTGTACAAGTTCTGAATCACGTGGTAACTAACCTCCGCCTCTTCAGGGCGGCCCAAGCGGAGATGCCTGACAATCGTTTGAGTCACCGTCGTTTTGTTCTCCGGTTTCATGATGAAGCGAACCGCGTCGAGAGTGCCTTTGATGATACCTTCGATAGCCTTCGGATCCTGGCGCACGAACTGGCGCAGCGTCACCAGAGAAGATCCCATATAGGGTATGGGCGCGCGGCCCAAGTCGACCAAGGCCGTATATCCTTTTTTCTTCAACGACTCGCTGAATGTATAGCCGATCCAAGAGGCCTGCACCCGCCCCGACTCTAAAGCTTGCACCCGAGAGGGCTGATCCCCCAGGACTATAAATTGAATTTTGTCCCTTTCGGGATCGAGATTTAAATAATCGAGGCACAACATATTATTGGCCCATCCACCACCGCCAATGCTCTGGATTGCCACTCGCTTGCCTTTGAGATCATCCGGCCTTTGAACCTCGGGGCGCGCCATGAAAATTCCATCCCCGTGGGCGATCACGTTAGCGACTACGACGACGTCCAATCCGGCCGCTGCCGCGTTCAACACGTTGTTGGCGCTAGTAAAGTTCATCTGCACATCGCCTGAGACCATTGCCGCCATGGACAAAGGCCCGTTGCGCATGTAAATGGCTTCCACGTTCAGACCATGCTTGCGGTAAAACCCTTGCTCGACTCCAAGCCACAGAGCCGTCGGGTTTTCACCGGTCACTCCGTAGGCGATGCGGAATAGTGGCACCGTTTGCGCGCGACTCGAGGCGGAGAGAATCGTCAAGACGAAAGCCGCGACCAAGAAACAATCTCTGGTAAGAATAAAACAGATATTGCGGGCCCAAAGGAGTTTTGCGGAAAAACCGATAGGTGACCTCATGCGAACCTCCTGGGAGAAAAGGTGCCGGAGTGGATTGCAAAAGCCCGAACCCCACTGTTGTTTTACAGCTCGCGGCTAGAGACTTCACGATCGAGAGATCAAATTGACTTTATACTTTCCAGTCCGATCGCGTCAATGATATTTTTTCATAATCGTAGGTTGTGTAATTTCGATTGCATTTTGGCGGACCGGCGCATATATTTCCCGCCGTAAACAGCCTTTCCTAGGGAAAGAAGGAAATCATCATGCCTAGACCGTTTCAGGGTATTCGTGGCGGTCGCCAAGCACCGGAACGTTACTCAGCTGCCTCAGAACTTCACATCAGCCTGTCCGTTTTATAATTCTCTATAACCCCGGTACGTAAGGAGGAAGCCATGGAACAGGAACTTGAGCGCGTCAGGGAACGAGAGCCTGAGCCAGACAACTACTACGACTTCATGCTGCGGTGGAAGATGGAGAAGAGCCGGCAGAGACAGGAAGGCCAGGTCCTGTTCAAGGGCAAGGAACTGCCCTGGATCCAGAGCCGCCATGGGTTAGGGAAGATGTACGTGGGCCCCGCCAACTGGCACCTGGTAGGCGCTCCGGGCTGGATTGTCACCCGAACCGGCATGGAGAAAATCAGGCGGGGTAAGCACAGCCAGCCGGGCGGAGGGATAGTCGTCTCTGTTCTGGAGGGTCATGGCTGTACCGTCAACAACGATGTGCGCTTCGAATGGAAGCGAGGGGATGTGGAACTGATCCCTATCACGCGCTATGAAAACGTCCACCAGCATTTCAACCTGGACGAGGGGCGCCCCTGCGGGAAACTGGTGGTTCGGTTTTGGCCTTTTATGGAGCCATTGGCCTATGAGACGAGACAGGTGGACGACTCCCCCGACTGGAAGGGGCCCAGAAACGGGCAACTCTACCGACCTGAGGGATTCGTCCCGGAGACCGCCAAAGTCCGGGGGGACGACATCTCTTTGGAGGGGTCGCCGGCCACGCTTCTCGACGACCTCTTCCGCCGGAGGGACGAGTGGCGGGAGCGGATGAGCAAGGCCAAGGTGGTGATCGAGGAAAAGGACCGCCCGCTGGAACGAAATCGTATGGGACTTTATCGATGGTATCTCCACCCCGCCTTCACCGATGCGGTTTGCCGACACATCCTCTTCTGGACACAGGAGATCCCGCCCGGAAGCCGCAGTGGCAAACAGAAACATCAGGGGAGCCGCATTCACTACATCGTCGAGGGAAAAGGGTACAGCCTCCTGAACGGAGTGAGATACGACTGGGAGGAGGAGGACCTGCTGATCGTGCCCATCGAAAAGGGCGGCACAATCATTCAACACTTTAATGCGGACCCCGCCCGCCCCGCCAAGATGGCGGTGGCGGAGCCGAATTGGTACGACATCCTTGGTGTGGACATGGCTTGCGGCCTGGAGCAGTTGGAGAACTCACCTGACTATCCATGAATGGCGAGTGAGGCGATTACCTATCCTGCGGCCGAATCCCGGCGACCCTTCGACTCGAGTCCCCCGGCCATGGCCGGGGGCTCTTGCTCAGGATTCCGCCCCACGGGCAAACCCGTGGGGCTCCACCCACAGAGGCAGCTCTCAACTCCACACTGAACCAACACAGGGGTGACATGGTGTTATTAACCGTCCATCGTGGTCTTGCTGAGCACAATGGCAGATGCCGTGCTTTTCTTGATCCTTCTGCTATGGCGGAGGCGAATATCAGCATTGATGACATCGTCGAGATTCGCAGCCACTCCGGCAGAACCGTGCTCGCTAAAGTCGCAGCCCCTTTCCCCGAGGATGGCGGGAAGGGCACCATTCGTCTCGACCGATACCTGCGCGAGTCCATCAAAGTGTCTCTTAAGGACGGTGTAGAGGTAGAGAGGAGAGTCGCTCAGCCGGCCAGTCGGGTATGCCTCCAGCCCTTGATCAGTATCTCTCTCTCCGTGCGCCAATTAGAGAGCCATCTTCAAGATACTTTGACCACGGATTCGTTGCCGGTTTGCGCAGGCTCGATCATCTTCGCGAGCCTCCCTATAGAGGCGGGAGGGGCTCCCTTTAAAGTTGTCCTGGTCGAGCCTGGCCCGGGCGTGGTAACGCCTACCACTAAGATTGAGTTCGTCTCCCGCACCGGCTCGTCGATGGACGAGCACAAGCATGAGCATGAACCCAACTCCGAGGTGACGTATGAGGACGTCGGCGGGCGGCACAATGAAATCAAATTGCTAAAGGAGTTGATCGAGATACCGCTTCGCTTCCCGCAAGTTTATTCCCACCTGGGCATCACTCTCCCGCGCGGCGTAATCTTTCACGGACCGCCGGGCGTAGGCAAGACCCATCTAGCCTTAGCGGCCGCCAATGAGATTGACGCCCATTGCTTCTATATTAATGGCCCTGAAATCGTCAGCAGCCAGTTCGGCGAGACGGAAACCAACCTGCGCGAGATTTTCCACGAAGCCGGTCACCATACGCCGTCGATCATTCTTATCGACGAGCTTGATGTGATCGCGCCTAAGCGCAGCGAAGGCGGATCGCCCACGACGATGAGGATGGTGTCCCAGCTTCTGACTTTACTTGACGGCCTGCAGAAGATGGAAGGAGTCATCGTTATCGGGACTACCAATCGTCTTGACTCGGTAGACCCCGCGACTCGCCGTCCCGGCCGCTTTGACCGCGAGATCTTCTTTGGTCCTCCTGATAGCGCCGGCCGACTGGAGATACTTCGTATTCATAGCCGGGCTATGCCCCTTTCGGAGGAAGCATTTGAGTATCTCGACGAACTCGCACAGGTGCTCCATGGTTTCGTAGGTGCCGACTTGATGGAGTTATGCCGTGAAGCCGGCCTGAATGCTCTGCGCAGGAAGTTTGGAAATGGCACAGGCTATTCCAGTTTTCCCCAGAGCGCTTTAGAAGAGCTAACAGTAGAGAAGACGGACTTTGAGCATACCTTGGCCAAGGTTCGTCCTTCGGCGATGAGGGAAGTTTTAGTAACCGTGCCGGACGTCAACTGGGATGATATTGGCGGTCTCAAGGAAGCCAAAGAGGAGCTAAGAGAATTGGTACGGATGTCTCTCAAACAGGCAGGGACTTTCGCGGCCATCAAAATAAAACCTCCCCCGGGTATCCTGCTGCATGGTCCACCTGGAACCGGCAAGAGCCTGCTGGCTCAAGCTGTGGCGCGGGAGTTCCAAGCCAACTTTATCCTGGTCAAGGGTCCCGAAATCTTCTCAAAATGGTTGGGAGAATCGGAAGCTGAGCTTAGATATATCTTCCAGCTGGCTCATCGGGTGGTTCCCTGCATCATTCTTTTTGAGCAGATCGACACTATTGCGCCGCGAAGGGGCCGGGATGTTGGCGTACAAGCTAGCGAGAGGGTGGTAAGCCAGCTCTTAGCCGAAATGGATAGTATCCAGCCAATGAGCGGAATTGTGGTGTTGGGAACTACCAATCGCATTGATTTGATTGACCCGGCTCTCCTTCAAGCCAGGCGGTTCGGTGCTCACATTCTGGTGCCCTTGCCGGATGAGATCCAAAGAAGACAGATACTGAACATACACCTCAGAGATGTCATCCTCGACAATAAGGTGAGTCTGAAAGAATTAGTGCAAATGGTATCTGCCGATACCGAAGGGTTCTCCGGGGCTGAACTGGAGTCAATATGCCACCGGGCGAAGATGCAGGCTTTGCGGGACGATAATTTTGAAAAGCCTATGCCCTTAACATTGGAACACTTGAGCGAGGCCTTAACAAAGATCAAGCGATCCAGGATCGCGCCTGATAATTGATTGCGGAGCTGAAGCCGTTTTGGTTATTACGAACCGCAAGATTCCGGATTACGCCCGTATCAAAAGCTCGGAGGCGCAGATTTTCGTCCGGTTCGATGAAAGGGATAGAACTGAATAAATAGCCTGTCCTCTTTGATTCCCAAGGCACTCGTGTGAAAAAAGGAAAAAGAATAGAGCACGTGATGTGCGCTTTTAGGGTGGATTTGATCCTGGGTGTGCTGCTCGACGGTATTGTCCTGTTTTCAAGTTGTGCTCCTCTGGCGCAAAGTCCTTGGCCAAGCAACCTGGAGGTCACATCGCGCGCATTTTCAATCATAGAATCGCAATACGTGGATGATCCGGATTTTTCCAAACTCCGTTACGGAGCCCTACTCGGAGTGACAAAATTACATGCACCAGAGTCTCTTACCCTCAAACAGTCTGGAGATGATTTGTTGATCGGTTATCGTTTGTCGGGGAATCCTTTGTCCTGGACAAGGGTTTCTCCGCGTCCCGACAGGGACACAGCATTCAAGGATGTTAAGTTCGTCTACGACCTCGCCCGGCAAATAGAGCCTGAAATCTCGGAAGAGGTACTTGAGTCGACCATGCTAGAAAGCGCTGTTGCTCACATGGATCCGCAATCGTCCTTTCTGGATAGACCCAGTACCAGCGAGCTTCGCGCGGACTTCACCGGAGGTATGGGTGGCATAGGAGTGGACTTGACTATACGAGCTGATGAAGTCTGGGTAGTAGGTGTATTTGACGGTGCTCCGGCGCAGCGCGCCGGAATCTCACGCGGTGATCGTCTTCTCAAAATCGACGGTGTTCCCACGAAAGATAGGCAATTACGCGATGTCGTGCGGCTATTACGTGGAAAGTTGGGTAGCAGCGTCACCGTGACTGTCATTCGGGACGGTTGGGTAGAATCGAAGGATTTCACGTTGCAAAGAGCTCCGGTAAGAATACAGTCTATTCAAGGCCGCTTCGTCGAGAGCGGAATTGGTCTCATTGCCATTCGACAGTTTACGGTGGATGTGGTCCGAATCTTAGAATCGGTTTTGCAAAGTCTAGAAAAAGGCGGGCTTCAACGCCTTATCTTGGATCTCCGAGGAAACACAGGAGGTCTATTCGTGCAAGCGGAGCAAGTGGCTGGAAAATTCCTACCGTCCGGAGTGTTGATCTCCTTTACGAAAGCCCGTGCGCCCGGACAATCCAACGAACGCTATAGTAATGACAGCACGCCGAGAACCAGTCTTCCGCTAGTTATCATGGTGGACAAGAATACAGCCGCTGGGGCCGAAATAGTCGCAGGCACCCTACAGGAATCCGGACGAGCTATGCTCGTTGGGGCACGAACGCATGGTCACGCAACGATCCAAACGCTCATGCCGCTTCCCGGCGATTCGATGCTACGACTTACCACCGCCCGCTGGTTCACCCCCAAAGGAAGCTCTGTTGAGAGCACCGGCTTACTACCGGACTTCTCGGTGGACACGCCATCCGCGGCGGAGCACCGGGCGTGG
>JBGPIK010000223.1:0-10827 GCA_041484845.1 Binatia bacterium
CGTGCAGGTTCCGGCGTTCTCGAACATCACTCTGGGGTGGTTTGCGGGGGGCCCTCAAGGCACTGTCCCATTGCCCACGGCTGTAGGGCTCATCGCCCTCGCGGGTTCAAAATAATGTCGGATTAGGGCTAAGACTCGCGCGCCGGCGCAGAGGAGCGTGACGCCGAGGAGCCGGGGTGACTCGAACGGACCTTGATGAGGGTCGAACTCTGGGCCGGCGGGCGGCGGGCTGCCGCTCTGACGCTCGCGAACAATCGGTAGCCAAGCACAAGCGCGAGCACGAACCCATACTGAGCGGGACGGCGAATGTCGGCTTTGACCAGCCAGTAAAAGTGCAGCACACCCGCAGCCGCGGCGAAATAGACCAGCCGGTGTAATTGCTGCCACCTCTTTCCCAGCCGTCGAATCATTCCTGTCGTCGACGTGATTGCGAGCGGAATGAGGAGAACGAAACCGGTAAAACCGGCGGTGACGAAGGGCCGCTTCATAACGTCTTTTACGATCGCGTTGAAGTCGAAAAAATGATCTAACACCAAAAACGTCGTGAAATGGAGCACGGCGTAAAAGAACGCGAAGAGCCCCAGCATGCGGCGATACTTAACCAACGCATTCCAACCAGAAATCTTGCGCAATGGCGTGACACTCAGAGTAGCCAGCAGGAGGATCAAAGCCCAAGAGCCGGTGTGGCGCGTAATCGCATCGATAGGATTGGCGCCGAGGTTGTCGGTAAAGGCGTTATAGACCAGTTGCGCGAACGGTGCCAAACAAACCACGAAAAGCGCAACGCGTAGCCCGAGCACGTTTTTCATTGTCATCCGCTTAGTAGAACTTTTTTAAGTCCATGCCTTTATACAGACTCGCGACTTGCTCGCCGTAGCCGTTAAACGGCAGCGTCTTGCGGCGCAAAAATTCGCCGATCCGTCGTTCCGTCGCCTGGCTCCAGCGCGGATGGTCCACGTCGGGATTGACGTTGGAGTAAAACCCGTATTCCTGCGGCGCCTGCAGGTTCCATGCTGTTGGCGGCTGTTTGTCGACGAAGCGCACCTTGACGATCGATTTGATGCTTTTGAAGCCGTACTTCCACGGCACGACGAGCCGCAGCGGAGCGCCGTTCTGGTTCGGAAGCACTTCGCCGTAAAGACCGACGGAGATAATGGTCAGCGGGTGCATGGCCTCGTCCATTCGGAGCCCTTCGCCGTATGGCCATTCCAGGACATCGCCGAATAGGCTCTTCTGTTGGCCGGGCAAGCGCTTTGGATCATAAAGCGTAGCAAATTGCACGAACTTGGCGTTGCCCGTGGGTTGAACTTCATTAATCAGCGCGCTTAAGGGAAAACCTATCCAGGGAATCACCATTGACCAGGCTTCGACACAACGCAGGCGGTAGATTCGCTCTTCAAGCGGGCTGAGCTTCATGATCTGATCGATGTCGTAGGTTTTGGGTTTTTTCACTTCCCCCTCGATGGTCACGGACCATGGTCGGGTGATCAGATACTTGGCGTTTTGTGCCGGGTCAGTTTTCTCAACTCCCAACTCGTAAAAGTTATTGTAGTTGGTGATGTCTTTGAGGGAGTTTAGTTTCTCAGTGGTGCTATAGGAGCTCTTGCGTACGTTCGCGAGTTTCTCACCGGCGACGGCTTGGCGGGTCGAAAAGAGGGAGTCAGCGCCGCTGACCACCGCGCCCGCAGAAAGCGCGGCCGCCGACGCCGCGAGAATGAATTGGCGCCGATTCACATAGAGTTCTTTGCTGGTAATTTCCGAGGACTTTAAATCAGACGGTTTTTTGATCAGCATCGTATTTTTCCCTCGCTAGAAAAAGGCTTGTCTCCCGCCCACGGATTGAGGATCGATGTATGTCTGAAAACGCTGTTCAAGCCTGCCGTGTCACCTTACCTTTAGATGACACGTGCGCCGTTTTGGCAACCAGCAGGCTGCTGAAAAAGACTCATATGCTTCGTTGCGCGAAATCGCCTCGCACCAACGTACTGGCTAAGTACGCCTCCGCTTAGCCTGTCCTGAGCGAAGCCGAAGGATCAATTTTTCGCGCGCCTCGCCTCTGAGATCTTCTTGAGCAGCCTGCAAACAGAGTGTTTCCGCAACCTGCTAGATAACCGCGCTGTTAATTATATGACGAAGGGGTTAAAACCGGATGTCGGGACCAGTATGCCAAGGTTTGATCGTTAGGGAAATAGGGGGCACGGGGCCCCCTGTTCGTTCAATGAAGGGCGTGTTTAATGGAGGACTTGCTTTTGCTCGGCCGGTTCGTCGAAATCCGTATCCAGATCAATAGGATGCGACGCCTTCTTAAGGATCTCAATTAACGCGAGCCGTGCCAGGCGGTAAGCTTGCTTATCGCTATCGGAATATTCAAACGCCACTTCGCTTGCTGCTGCGATCAGGTCTCCAAGTGTCGTTTCGAGTCTTTTGCTATTGCTTTGCATTTGTTGAGCATCCTTTCCGTTACCTTATATCAGTTGACCTCTTTGCGCCTGGGACCGAACCAGGACCCCGGCTGGTTAGACAATTATTCTGTCGTTTATCTTTTAGACGTTTGGATAGCGAAAAAAGATCTACAAAATCTTCAGGCGCGCGCTCGGTTCTGAAAGGGTGGGGGACTATTCTGTTTCAAGCAAAAAGGGAGCTTCTTGCTCGATTTTTTGGAAGAGCGGGACTTGCTTCGCGCGATCGTATTCCTCTTTGGTGAGATAGCCCACGCTGGCCAACCGTCCAAGAATGACGTTTCTGCGGTAATGCAGACCCTTTTCCCGTGAATCTCGCGGGCTTGGAAGGAGAGCGGCGAGCGTAGCCGCTTCGAGAATGTCAAGATCGGCCGCCGATTTACCAAAGTAATGGCGGGCCGCCGCCTCCGCGCCGTAGACGTTGCGTCCCCACTCCACGACATTTAAGTAAATCTCGAAAATCCGTCTCTTGGGGAGCGCCTGTTCCAGTTGCCAGGCGATAATAATCTCTTTGGCCTTGCGTAGTGGATTCTTTGACGGGTTGAGGTAAAGGTTTT
Source organism: Binatia bacterium (assembly GCA_041484845.1). Classification (GTDB taxonomy): domain Bacteria; phylum Desulfobacterota; class Binatia; order UBA9968; family UBA9968; genus JBGPIK01. Next base: position 3,017 of record JBGPIK010000223.1, read on the forward strand.
TTGCCAGTTGCATGGTGATGGTGCTGCCGCCACGCCTGAAGCTCCCGGTCTCCAGATCCTTTTTCAGCGCCTCTTTAAGTTCGACAACGTCAACGCCTTTATGGCTGAAAAAAGATGCGTCCTCGCTGAGCAAAATGGCTTTTTTGAGATGTTCCGAAATTGCCCCATAGGGCTGCCAAATCTGCTGGCGTGGCGCCCGAAACCCCTTCTGCTTATACTCTTGGTCGCGCAACTCCATCAAAGCCGAGCTCTTGGGATTCCTGGTTCTGAGGACGGAAACATCAGGCAGCGTGTAATAGAAATAAACGAGTACGCCGATGACGGCTGTCAAAATAATGCTTTTAAAGAAAACTTTTTTCATGGGCTGTTAAGAGCTTTGCCGCTTTCAACGTCATGGACGAAACCGGATAACGGTGGAGAGAGGAGGGCGCGACCCAGCGCCAGTTAGAGTTCGCTAGGCGGATTTCGGCGTGCGGAACTACGTCGATCAAGAAAATCGGCGCGTGGATTCGTTTGTTCGTGATCGTATGGCGCAGCGCGCCGATGCGCCGATTGCGTCCAAAGCTCCCGGTTACTTCACGCAGGTGTTGCTTCAGCGCCGCGTGAACGGATTCGTTATCGACGGCGCCGCCCGGGAATTCCCATAACCCGGCGAGTATGCCGCCACCGGAGCGCCGGCGCAGCAGAAATTTGCCGTTACGCCGGACGATTGCGAGGGGCCAAATAACTTCCTTCAGAACTTGTGAGTGCGGCGCGGCCATTTTCGACACGGCGTGATTTTGCCTTGCGCGGCAGTGTAATGCCACCGGGCACTCCTGGCAGCGCGGCGTTTTTGGAACACAGAGCGTCGCTCCCAGTTCCATTACGGCCTGATTGAAAGCGGCGGGCCTTGTCTTCGGCACCAACTGCCTCGCTAATTCGCGAAGCTCCGCCTGACTGCGGAGTCGATAAATTCGGCCCAGCACCCGGCGCGCATTGCCGTCTAGGGCAGGATAGGCTTGGCCGAAGGCGATGCTCATCAAGGCGCCCGCAGTATAACCGCCGATGCCGGGGAGCGACAAAAGCGTGTCATAATCATCCGGAAGCTTTCCGTGATGGTTGAGAACCAATTCGCGGGCGCTTTTCTTTAGATTTTCTGCCCGGCGGTAGTAACCGAGACCGGACCACAGAGTGAGCACCTGGCGCAAGGGCGCTCGCGCCAGAGCCTCTATCGTGGGGAAGCGTTTGAGAAAACGTTGATAATATGGCACCACCGTTGTCACTTGAGTTTGCTGCAACATGGTCTCAGCAATCCAAATGGCATAGGGGTCGGCGGTCCGGCGCCACGGCAGATCGCGATGATCCTTATCGTACCAGCGCAAGAGCTTGCGGCGAATGGTGGAAAAATGCTTTGGCGACATCGACGAAATCACAGATGAATACAACTGCGGAGTAGAGTAAACGAAAAAAATTCGGAAATAAACCAACCGTAGCAATAGGTAGTGCCTTGAGGGCCCGCGCAAGCCGCCTAGTCCGAATTGCTCACGCATGAGGACGATCGAGAGGCGAGCCCTCCAGAGCCAGGGCGGAGGCTTGGTTCAATGTTCAAAGTTCTAGGCTTAAGGTTCGAATTCAATTGAACGTTGAACCTGGAACCTTGTACCCTTTCTGTGTGCCTCGCTCCTCCGATCTCACCTCTCGATCGACGCGGTGATACACGCAGAATTTTTGTTGAATTGAGGCTAACTCGTGCTGGCCATCTCATTTGGAATACTAGCTTCCTTTTGTTTTGCCGCCTCTACGGTGCTGGCCCAGCGCGGCTTGCATTTGGCGCCGACGCCTTGGGGCGCCTGGCTGACCCTCGCCGTCAATTCCGTTTTCTTGTGGACGTTTCACTTTCTGTTGAAGCCCGCCGCGCCTATTCTCACGGTCCAAAACCTCACTTTCGTTGCCGTCGGTCTGTTTGTTCCCGGGGTAACTCGAGTCTTGACCTTCCGCGGCATACGCATCTTGGGAAGCGCGATTACGGCCACCATCGTCAACGCGACGCCGATGTTTTCGACCCTGCTCGCCATGCTTCTTTTGAAGGAGCGCCCCGGCCCGCTCGTGCTCTTTGGCGCGTCGCTTATCGTTGCCGGCCTGATCGCGATCTCTTGGGAAGGACAGCGTCGCTCGTGGAAAAGAAGCGAGCTGATGTTCCCGTTTCTTGCCGTGCTGATGTTCGCCATGAAAGATGTGACGGTGCGCTGGGGATTGAGTGGCGGCGATTCGCCCGTGCTGGCAGCCGCCATTGCCGCGCTTACGTCAACGGTCCAGATCTTTCTTATTCTGCGCTACGTCCAGAAAGAAAGTTTCTCGCTGCCGGTTGGGCGCATCGTGGCCTGGTTCATCGCTTCGGGGATTTTTACCGGCGGCTCGTTTTTGTTTATGTACCTCGCATTGAGTATGGAGCGAGTGTCGATCATTGGTCCGTTGGTGAACAGTTACGCTGTCTTTGTTCTGGTTCTCGCGCCCTTTGTGGCACGGCGGATCGAAACGGTGACAGCACGGAAAACGGCCGGCGCGGCTCTGGTCGTGCTGGGGATTTTTTTAATTTCGGCTGGCAGAGATTAGGTTGGGCGTTCGGGCGACGGAAGGATCGCGATGACCATCAGTCGGTGTCGGTTCTTAGCGTGCGGCTACCTCCGGCTTTTGAAGTAGTCGGCGTTAATTTGTGTAAAGTGCTGCCACTTTGCCGGAACCTCAGCTTCAGGAAAAATGGCTTGCACCGGGCATGCGGGAACGCAGCCGCCGCAATCGATGCAATCATCGGGATCGATGTAGAGCATATTGTCCTGATCGGTGCCGTGGATGCAGTCCATCGGACAGACGTCGATGCAACCCTTGTCCTTAACGTCGATGCACGGTTCGGCGATAACATAGGTCATTGCTATGGATCTCCCTTGACTAGGCTCCTGATCTTTTCACGTTTATTTCAAGTCATTATGCGCGATGCAGCCGCTTGTGCTGCAGATTAGCATGTTTGACGTTGCAACCGGGGATGTTGCAGATCCTGGCGTTCGTCTCCGGGGCGTTATCGTAGTCCAGCCATTTCATATGTTTCCACGGTCTTTTGCCCCAAAAGAGATCGTCGATCCAGAGTAAGGGCTTGATCAAAAACACGCGCAAGGGAATCGGCGTCCGCTTGATCGACTCGGTCGCCAACGTGTGCCACCAGGCCGTGGGTTTGTTGTAGCAGCACGATGAAACACAAATGACGCAATTGGACCACTGGCCGCGTGATGCGAGCCGGTATTTGTAGCAGCTATCTACGTTGATGCGGTAGCGCTCGACGCCGTTGTGCACCTCCTTGCCGCCGAAAGGGATGCTGTGTGAGGGGCACGTACGGGCGCACTTTTTACAATATTTGCACACTTCCTCCACGCCGATGTCCACGGGTTTGTCGACTGCAAGCGGGAGATCCGTGGTAACCACGGACAGGTGCAAGCGTGAGCCGTACTCCTCATGAATAAGCATGCCGTGACGGCCCAGTTCTCCCAATCCGGCATTCACCGCCAAAGGTATAGGATTGACCTCGCTTCGCCCGTAATGGTGAGCACGGGCAGGGTAACCCATCTCGCGAATGTAACTTGCCAACATGAACGTCGTTGGAATCGTGTGAATGTTACCCAGGCCGTATTCGGCGTCGGAAATTCGGCTATTGTTGCTCAGGAATTTATCGTAATCACTGGCGAAGCCCATGCAGATGGCAAAGCGATGAGGCAAGTCAATGGAGTCCCCTGGTTTCTCCCCCAGAGCGGCATTGCCTCTAGCCCGGTGAGAATAAACATAAAGCGGGTCAAGGTGCGCAATGCCCACCGCATCGGCGCCGAAGAAGCGGGCGACTTCTTTGATGTTGCGCGCCATCGTGACGGGATCGGAGACGGGCATGGGATCAGAACTCACAGGCCCTTCCGGTACCTTGCTCATGATGTGCTGCAATGAGTTGTACGGATTTCCACCCCCTCCACCGGCAGGGCCCAAGACACGCCGGAAAGCATCCGCTCCGGCATTGGTCGTCCGCCAAGAGCGCAGCCGCTCGCCTAATTCACCGCGATCCACCCGGGGATGAGGCGTCTCGCGTTCATCGATTTGTCGCTGAGGCCCGACCACGCGATAAGTTCGCGGACTTTCTTTTTTGGCTCCAAGAGATCGAATCGCCGCAGAGAACACAAAGGACCTCCTCTTTGAACGCAACAATGGGCCGCAAGTTGGCGGGACTATACGCCGCTCTAAACGCCGGCGTCAAGTCAGCAGCGGATGTTGTCGCATCAGCGTACTGAAAACTGCGAAATCGAGTGGTCAAAATACTCTCAATGACGAGGTGCCCCAATGTTGCGCTCCTGGCTAGCGGTCGTAAACCGAACCCACCATGGAATGCGATCACGAAGACGAATTTTTAGAGCAAAGCGGTTCGAGTGACAGGAGAGGTGGTGGCAGAGGCGAGAAAGGCTCCTTTGCGCGTACCGATCAGGAGCAAGAGCTGCCTCATAAGGTCCGCCAGCTCCAGCAGCGAAGGCTTCTCCCTCCCCGCAAACGCGACTTCGGGCTAGTCCTCCTCGATGATCTGTTGAGCCAAGTAATTCTGATAACCGACTTCTTCAATCTGGTGCAGCTGCGACTCGATCCAGTCTACGTGCTTTTCCTCGTCCACGAGGATATGCTCCAGCAGTTCCCGCGACGAATCGTCGCTGGCTTCTAAACAAGTCTTAATTCCCGGACGGAGAACCGCCAAGGCAGCCATTTCAAGGCTAAGGTCGTTTTCCAGTTGCTGTTTCACGGTCGATCCGATCGTGATTTTGTCATAGGCGGAGACATTGGGAGTTCCTTCCAGAAATAGAATTCGCTCAATGATCCTGTCAGCGTGTTTCATCTCTTCGACGGATTCTTCCCTGATGATTTTGCGCAGCCGCTTGTATCCCCAATTCTCACACATCTTGGCATGCAAGTAATATTGATTGATCCCCGTGAGTTCTTTACGCAAGACTTGACTTAGAACATCGATAACCTGTTTTTTCCCTTTCATACTACGCTCCTTTCCCTTTATCCTTATCGAACCCTCTGCGGAAAGCAACGATCGTTAGCGCGGCGCCCCACCGACCATAAGAGTGAGGGCGGTTTTGCCGTCTTTGGTCCCGATCATCACCACGAGGGCTTTACCTTCCTTTGTGTAAGATAACATTCCGCCCTTGCCAAGAATTCCTACGGCTGATTGCCAACCGCGTGCCGGCATCTCTTTCTTGTAAAAAGCCACGACCTCGTCAGGCTCGACGCTTCCTTCATAGGCAGTTTGAGCACCGCCGAATCCCGGCAACGCCAGTTCGATTCCCTGTTGCGGAGATTTCGTCATGCCGCGTGGAATCGGAATATGAACCCCCGCGATGGTCTCCTCGTAGGAGCCGCTGCAGCCACTGGAGATAACGACGGCCGCAATGAACAAAGAAATAATGCGAGCTGAAAGGGCGGATTTTTTTTCGGTCATCATTTCGCCTCCACCTCCTGTACACTATGCGAGCGAGGGGATCAATAAAAAAATCAACGGATGTTGTAGCAAAGTGATTATGTCAGGGCAGGGGGCTGACAACCCTGACGATGAGAGAACAGAAGCGGCTGGGGTATCGAAAGAATCTCTCCTTGCGAAATTTTTCGAACTGATCTTATCGCTGCTGTTCGATCTGAGTGGGCGCGGTTTATGTTATCAAATCACATTGCCAAGCGATCACTATATCGTTGACGCGGTTCGTCAAATTCTTTTCATTCAGCGATGCAGCAAAATGGACAGCTGATTGCGCAAATTATCAACCGTAACGACATCCGGTTTGCCGTCACCATTAAGATCCGCTACGGCCAAGGATCTTGTTGGGCCGCCCGTCACAAACGTTTGCGGTGCTAAGAACGTTCCGTCGCCATTTCCTAACAACAGCGAAACGCTGCCCATGTCGTTCGCGGTGAGGATGTCCAACTTTTCGTCCCCATCCGCATCGATGACTTTCACAACCCGCGGGTTAACATCACCCAAGGGTATTCTTTGCTGGGGCTGAAGAGTACCGTCACCATTGCCGAGCAGCACGGAGATATTATCGTTATACATATTCAACGCGATAATATCTAAATTCTGATCGTCGTCGAGGTCGGCGATACCGGATTATTAAACGAGCCGTACGGCGTAACTTGCTGCGCTTTCAACAGTCACCATCATAACGTCCTTTGTGATACATTAATTCCTTATTCGGTGGCAAAGGAAAAGTAGGGAAAGGGGAATAAAATGCGGATTCTTGACAGGCAGCCAAGACGCTGGAGAATCGACGCGGCCGCTGGAAGGAAGGCATATGGTCTACAAGTATGAGCGTGACGACCGGTCCCGGGGTGATTTCACATCTTCTATGGAGGTCTACCGTTTAATCCACGAAGGGTTAGAGGGACTGTATTCGGAAGTCGAGACATGGAACCACAAAGCGAAACTAGCCGGCGCAGCAGCACCGTACGAGCGCGAGAGTAAAGATCTGCGAGCATTGGTAGAGTTCGGCTCTCAGAAGCTGGCAGAGGAGATGACGGTAATCTACGTCCCGGGAGTTTCTGTAGGGACAGCACGTTACTTTAGAGCGGGAATAGAACTCATTCTTAGACGGAAAAGACAGGAACTAAAGAGAAACCGCGAGTCCGGCTGGCCCTCGGCGGTTCTTGAGAGTCTTCAAAAATCGCTCGAAGACGTTGATAAGATTGCTTCCAGCCTGGATGTACAGCCGGCGGACCTTCTTTGGGAGGTGCTGCCGGACCAGGAGTCCCAGGAGGTCGTTTCACAGATGCGCGCCGAGGCCGAACATGAGCTGTGGGATGCCTTTATTAGCCACGCGTCGGAAGATAAAGAGGCGTTTGTGCACGCCCTTGCAGAAGTGCTCCGAGAAGCGGGGCTGAGTATTTGGTACGACGAATTTTCGCTCCGGGTTGGCGATAGCCTGCGGCGGTCGATTGATAAGGGCCTGAGTAAAGCACGTTACGGAATCGTGATTCTAAGCCCAATTTTTTTCGCAAAGGAATGGCCACAGAAGGAACTAGACGGTCTCGTAGCACGGGAAGCGGAGGGGCGGAAGGTGATTCTGCCGGTCTGGCACAACATAGATTTCGCAGGCGTCAGCAGATACTCTCCGACTCTCGCTGATCGGGTTGCCACAAAATCAGAAAAAGGCTTGGGGTGTGTCGTTCAGGACCTAATGGCGGTTCTCAAGCCCAGTACGGAATGACAGTTTTAATCACGACAGGGCAGCGACAAAGGGGTCCGACCCCTTTTCTATTCCCCCTTCGACGCTAGGATTGCCGCTGGATTGCTTGCCAGGATTCATCGATCCTACAGTACCAGAGGCTATAGGATTTGTCCAGCCTGTTCTTACGAAATCTCGGTTCTATCGGTCCCCAACCACGGTAAACAATGACGAAAAAAGTTCTGACGCCTGCAACTCGGTGGGAGGCAGTGGCTTTTGTGGTGGAGCGGTTTGAGCTTAGTGAGAGACGCGGTTGCAGGCTGATCGGGATTGGCCGGGCAGAGAAGAAGTTTTGGATATCGTAGGCTTTAAATAGTTTTCCTTCATTCCACTTTGAGCTTGATCTTTCTCGGCTTGCCCTCCTCCGCCTTCGGCAAATTTAGCGTCAGCACACCGTGCTTTAGCTCGGCGGAGATTTTGCTCTGATCGACCCGCTCGTTCAATTCAAACTGGCGAAAGAAATTCACCAACCCATATTCCCGGTAAACTGGATCGCCGGGCGCTGTGTGAGCCGCTTTGCCGCGTATGGTCAAA
>JBGPIK010000224.1:0-10789 GCA_041484845.1 Binatia bacterium
ATCGAAGAAACGGAGAAGCATTTGCGAGAGCTGGGCTTCGAGCCGAACCGATTAACCGGCGCGAAGGGCTTTGCGCGGATTGCAGCGATTGCGGACGGCGCAGAGGCGGTCGTCAGTGCGCGCGACGAAGGACGGCGGAGGTTTGAAATTCTGGCGCGGCAAGTCTTCATCCGCTTCAAGGCGCTAGTGATGGAGCAGGCGGCGTTCACCTACGCGGTCCGTCACGACAACATCGAGGCGATTTACAAGAAGCTGGAGGAGCGCCGCGACACGGCGGACGTGACGGACTTGCTCAAGGAGTTGCATCGGATCGTGAATGAAGCCATTCGCGCCGCCGCGCCAGGCGACGATCAGACGGACGCGAAGCTGTTCGACATGAGCACGATTGACCTTGAGAAACTGCGCGATGAGTTCGCCAAGAAGGTGACACGGAAGGCGTCGGCGCTGGAGGACATCCGGCAGGTGGTGGAAAAGAAGTTGGCGCAGATGCTCGCACGCAATCCGATGCGGATGGATTACTACAAAAGGTATTCCGAGATCATCGCCGACTACAATCGCGACAAGGACCGCGTGACCATCGAGGAGACTTTTGCGCGGCTGGTGGATTTCATGAGCGGTCTGGACGCCGAAGATCACCGCGCTGCGGAGGAGGGTTTGAGCGAAGATGAATACGCGCTGTTCTGCCTGTTGCAGAAAGAAAACATCACCAAGGCCGACCGGGAGAAGGTGAAGCTGGCGAGCCGGAGTCTGTTAGATGCGGTGAGCAAGCTCATCGCGCAGCGTGAGCGGTGGACGGAAAAAGAGCAAACTCAAGCGGACGTGGAAGTGCTCATCCTCGACCACCTTTTCACCGCTCTGCCAAGTCCGCCATTCACCGAAGACGAGAAGCAGTCCATGGCGAAAAAGGTTTACCAGCACGTCTGGCAGCAGAGCGCGAGCGGGCACTTTGGAATGGCGGCGTAAGTGCGAAGGACGGCAACGAGCGACTTTATTTCATGGCCGAAACGAAAAGTAGCCTCACTACCGACGATTTACGCGCGAAGGGCAAGGGCAGGACCGCGAAGATCGAATGCGGCAAGGCGCACTTCAAGGCGTTGGCGGTTGGGGAGTCACCAGCGCAGTACCGCGTGGCCAGAACGCTCAACGATCTGCTTGCGACAAATTAGGCTCGGGAGAAAGGGGCAAGGATGAAGCGGCACTCTGACCGCCCGAACCGCATAAAATTATTGTGCTTTCCACTGCTCACAAGAGGCCACTTGATTACCAATAAAGTGGAGTAGTGTTTAGCGCAATTGGAATGACGCGTCTATCAGTTCAATCCTACGTCGAAATTAGCCTTTTCCCCCTCGACAAATCCGGTATCCCTTCTGCCACAAATAATCGTTTCCGCAATTACCGCCTGCGTGATAGCCTCCGTGACGAGGTGCGCAATGAAGAAAGTTGGTTGGTCGTCAATCTTGGTTGCAACGGTACTGCTCACTGTTGGGGTGGTAGCCGAGGCGCAGCAGCCGAAGAAAGTTCCGCGAGTAGGGATACTCCTGCCCAACACACCAGAGATTTTCGCGAATAATCCCCGCATGCAAGCATTTTTTCAGGGACTGAGAGACCTTGGCTGGATTGAGGGACAAAACTTCAGTGTCGAGCGACGTTTTGCCGAGGGACAACTCGGGCGGCTGCCTAATCTGGCAGCAGAGCTGGTTAGTCTTAAGGTGGACCTCATTGTTACGGCGGCTGCTCCCTCTGCTAAGGCCGCTAAGGACGCGACGGGAATCATTCCCATAGTTATCCTGGACCCTGGTGATCCTGTTGGAACCGGCTTGGTTGCCAGCCTCGCCCATCCCGGGGGAAATATTACGGGAGTCACTTCGATCGCTCCCGACTTGGCCGCAAAGCGCCTTGAGCTGCTTAAAGAGATCGCGCCGAAAATTTCTCGTGTTGGAGTTGTTTTCAACGTGGCTATCCCCCCGGCGGAAATCGCATTGACCGAGATACAGGCTGCGGCGCGATCGTTACGGCTGCGGATCCAATCCGTGGGCGTGCAAGGCCCGAAAGGTTTTGATGATGCGTTTGGGGAGATATCCCGGCAGCGCGCCGATTCGTTGATCGTGTTTCCCGACCCACTAACATTCTCGAATCAGGACTTGATTATAGCCTTCACCATTAAGAGCCGGGTTCCTAGTCTTTTCGGTGCGCAAGAGTTCGTCGAGAGTGGTGGTTTTGTCTCATACGGGCCGAGCTACCCCGGCATGTTCCGGCGTGGAGCCAGCTATGTGGATAAAATCCTAAAGGGCGCAAGGCCCGCAGACTTGCCCGTAGAACAGCCGACGAAGTTTGAATTTGTGATTAATCTCAAAACGGCGAAGCAGATCGGTGTGACGATTCCACCCAACGTGCTAGCGCGAGCGGATAAGGTGATCAAATGACCACGCGGCGATGCCAGGATTGAACCGTATTCTCCGACGATCAAATCCTAGCGATCGCGTTTGTCCGCCTTTTGTCCGTGTACGTGAAGCAACAAACCCCAAGAACTACCGTTTACGGCAGCGCTCGGGGCTTGTTCTTGACGGGCTTTGGTAGCTCTTTCAGGTTCTAGTCACGGTTGATTTTCGAATGGCACTAAAGAGGTCGGCCAATCCGCGAAGCGTTCGCGTCGTAAAGAAAAGCTGCTACGGCTCTCGCAATCGGGCGCGCACGACATGCCCGGACTTGCGGCATCGGTGGAACGGGACAGTTATTGTTACGCCTTCTAGCACAGCGGTATTACTTCCGCACCCGCTTTCAGCCGGTCTAGATAATCCGCCCGAGCTTGCATCATCTTGCGCCGCTTCGGCAGATGCTCCGCAAAATTGTATGCGGCGCTCGCGCCATTGCGCTCGGCGTGCGCTGGGAAAGACATAACGTCCCGCGTCCGGGGTTTGCCAGTATTCCGCGGTTGGTGAGTGGTTCTTCCAGCCGGGATTCACGCTCCTAGCCGTTTCAAATGCGCTATGACCCTAGTTTGATCGTTCTCTGCTGCTCGTCTTTCCTCGGCAAGTTGGGAGCTGGGTTTTGCTGCTAATCGCTCGTCAATAAGTCGCAGAGTCTGTTCGATTTCACGCTTACGGCTCTCGGCAAATTGAATCGCGTCCAGGACAAATTCACGATATTTTACTGACTCCTCATCGTTGAACATCAGTATTTTGTCGGCGTGTTCACCCGCGGAGCTCTTGGGTTCCACAGTGGCAGCGCGATACCTTAAGTGATCGAACATGACGTAGTCACAGGGATTTGGTATGAACCTCCCTTGCTTCCAATCGTCATCTGTCGGCCAATGCTTCCCTTTTCTGCTGTTACAGGCATTACATGCATAGAATAAGTTCGTATACGTCGCGGCTAGCCGGCGGAACTCCGGCCTAGATTTAGGTCGATAGTGGTCGACGCCAAATGCCGCTAAGCCTTTAGGGCCATCAGGCAGACGACAGTAGACGCACTGTGCGTTAAACTCTATCCTGAGAAACCGCTTAAAGGAGGAATAGGAGATGTAGGAAGGCGGGGCGAGCTGGCGACGATGCTTACTCTTAGGATAAATGAATGGAGTCACATTTTACAGGGATTCGATGCGACGGCGGCGCTCGCTATTTTCCGATCCGATTTGCTTTAGATCGGCAGCGATTCGTTCTAGCTCTTCGAATTCCCGGACCGTCACCCTCGGAATTAACCGCCGGACGCGTTCTGAAACTATGGCGAGTCGTGCTTCTTCTTCAGTTGATAATTGCCCGGCCACGTACTCCCTAGCTAGCAATTCAAGCCTCGACTGATTGGCGCTCTCGGCAGTTGAAAGCCGGACCTCTTCTTCGGGCTGCAGCGGTCGTATGAACTCCGCATCGACCGGTATATTTCCCTCATCATGATATCCGGTCATATCTCTGGGCGTAATAGGATCGTCGATAACTAAATATGCCGGATTGAGCACTTGGGTTGCCGCGACTGCGGCCACGGCAAGACCACGCTTTCGCCACCCGCTACCAATCACCGATCCGGGCGTATCGCCGGGCTTTTCACCAATTTCAAGCTGGCGAGCCGGCTTCGAGGTAACCGGGGTGATTTCTAGTGCCATTATTTGTCCTCAGGAATCATAGGTTTACCCAGGCGCTCCTGTGCCTTAGCGCCCATAGCCCACTGGAAAAACCTGAACGCCTCTTTGTTAAAGTTGGAGATCATCGGTATCACGTCGTCAGCCTGCACGTTTGCGTTATAAAAGTCAAAGTCTACCAGGTAAATGTTCTCCTTACCCTCTTCTAGGCCTGCAATCCCATGCCTAAAAGTAAACTGACCGCTCTTAGTGGCCCCTCTTACCTCTTGTATGTATCGACTGACGGTGCCGTAGACGCCGTGCACGATCGGAGCGATAAGATCGTCGTTAATCCAACCGAGCAGCTCGCCGTCTTCGATGCAAACCTCATTGACGTAGCGGAGACCTACTCGCGTGAAAAAATCCGTATCAAGGAATGGTAATGCCTTGTTGACAGTATACTTTACCATGTCAGAAAATTCAGCAAAATGAGTGTAGCGATCCGTCTGGACAGCAATTGAATAGGACCTGATAGCAATAAGCCACTCCCCTTTTTTCGATTTTAGAACGTGCTTAATTTCCTTCTCATTAACATCCCCGATGTTAACAGCCTGTTGGCGTTCATAATGCGGGAACTCCTTTCGAAGCTCCTTTTGGAGCTGGGTGGGAGGTTTGCTTTCAAATTCCAACAGGGCAGGAAAACGCAACTCGCAGATCGCAGTCTTAATGAAGTTTTTTTTGAATTGCGCTCGCGCGACTTCAGGAAGATTTAAAACTGAGGCCTTTTTTTCCAAGCTAGCCCCCCTCTTTGTGAATACTCGATTTCGGTCCGTCCACAAGTCCCCAATTGCGCCAATAGCTATCACTATAAGTAGCACATCCGCAAGCCGTTACGCGCGCGGGCTGCTATGTCTGATTTCTGATCGCAGCCATGTTTCTAGGAACGGCACGACGTGTAGATTCCTCCGCATCACGTCGCGCACGAGCGACTATCGGGGAGACCGGTTGCAGTGCTTGTGTCGCATCTAAGCTCGCCCAAACGGCGGTATCACTTCCGCGCCGGCTTTCAGCCCATCCAGATAATCCGCCCAAGCCTGCATAGTCTTGGGCCGCTCCGGCAGATGCTCTGCGAAAGTGTATGCCGCACTCACGGCAATGCGCTCGGCATGTGCAAGCTGGCGCTCGATCACTTGATGGTTCCAACCTTGTTCGTACAGCAGCGTTGATGCCATGCTGCGGAAGCCGTGACCGGTCATTTCTTCCTTCTGAGACGTCATGCGGCGCAGGGCTGACGGCATCGTGATTTCCGGGCGCTCCTTCGGCATCATCGTGTGACAGTATACCGATTACCCCTGACAAGCGACGCCCTGACTTTACGGTCCACATGCAAAAATTAGTGCTGCGCCTTAAAGCCGCTGCCCCTCAGTTCTGGTCAATCTTTATCGCCGCCTCTTGCCGTACGTAACCGGGCGGGCGGCCGTGCTTAGAGCGAATTTCCAACCAACCGCCGCGGGAACTGACAACATTGATTTTGATTCCCGGCTCGATGCTGGTGATCAGCGCTGAGTTTTCGCTCGGCCCACTGTATACTGCGGTTGGACGAGTAATCTTAAATTTTCCCTGCAAGCCGAGCGCCGGCTTTGTTTCCACCGTCTGTGAAACAGTTTCGATCGGCATCGACTGTTTGTCAGCGATGGCTTCAGGCGCGACTGCTGTTTCCATCGGCCCAAAATACCTTGTGCCGAAAAAGCCCATAGCGCCCCCGCCCGCGACGGCAAGGACAACGACGGCTGGAAGACTTGCCATGCGCCATTTTCGCCTCCGCGAGCTCCAGACGTTCGGCGCAGTGACTGGGCCATTGCCCGCGGCCATTCCGGCCTCCGCATCATCGCAACGTAGCGCATGATTATCGTTGTTCTCGCTTGAACCATTGATCGGAAAATTCATTTGAGAGACCTTCGTCCCGAATGGCATTCCGTCAACCGGATGGGCGGTTGCAGACTCAATCGATTCCCGAGTCAATTCGCCGCCGTTATTTGTCGCGCTTTGCGCACTATGCGAGAGATCGGAATTGGCTGCCGGCGCCCGCGCTTCGTCGTCGCTTCTCTCGATGAGCGGCGCGGGCTCGATTTGCAATTCGCCGAGCTGCTGCCGAAGCACGTTTTCGTCCGCCTCGCTTCTCGCGAAGCGTTCCTGCCATCGCGAAACCTCTTCCTCGAGCCGGCGGTTTTCGTCGCGCAGCTCCTGATAGACGTGCTCCATTTCCGCCAACCGCTTGCCTGCCGCATCCAGCTCTTGGGCTTTGCTACTTTCTACAGAGAGCTCTCGTTGTAAGCCGGCAACTTGGGCTTCCAGATCGTGTTGCCGATCTCTATAGATCGTCTCGCGAGATTCAACATTGGCAAGTTGTTGTTCCAAAGACTCTAGATCCCGAAGCCTCGGTCGGGTTTCTTCTAATTGCTGTTGGAGATCGTCAACTTCGCCCTGCAATCGCGTATAACGATCGGCGGCTTCCTGATTCTGCCTGTCCGAGTCGCCGAGCCGGGCTTCGCTCGTTCGGAGTTGGTCTCGGAGATCCGCAATCTCCTGCTGCAGCTTCTGGTTTTCAGAATGAACCCCGCTCAATCGCTGTTGCTCGACTTGAAGTGCCTCTATAGTTTGTTGGCTCGATTGCAGTTGCTCTTTCGAGTCCGCAGCTTCCGTTTGCAGCTTCGAATTACGATCGGCCATCTCCTGATTCTGCCTGCTCGATTCGCTGAGTCGGCTCTCGCTCGTTTGGAACTCTATGTTGAGGTTTGCAATCTCTCGTTCAAGCTCCTGATTCGCTGCTCGCAAATGTTGAATCTCGGATTGTGCGCGGTCTTGTATCGTCTGAAGCTCTTCTACTGTTATTTGACTTGCGGCGAGCTTGCTTGAAAGCGCGTTACTCTCCTCCGACAGATCGTTGTTTTTCATCATCAACTGATCCACTTGTTGCTTTAGTTCGGCACCTTCAAATTGTACTTGTGAAAAACGATCCGTGATCTCCGTGTATTGGCCGGCGTTTGTGGCAAGCAGCGTCTCGCTCGTTTGGAGCTGATTTCTGAGATCCGCAATGTCCTGCTGCAGCTGCTGGTTTTCAGCGCACAACTTTTGCTTCTCGGTTTGAGCGTCCATCAGGATGCGCTCTTGCCCAGCCTGAAGCTCCGCCATCGTTCTTTGGCTCGCTTGTAGTTGCAGCGTCAATTCGCCGACTTCGCTTTGCACTTTCGCATTGCGATCGGCAATCTCCTGAGCCTGGCTGGCCGATTCACTGAGCCGGGCTTCGCTCGTTTGGAGCTGGGTTCTGAGATTTACAATGGTCTCTTCGAGCTGCTGGTTGTCGGACTTAGCCATCACCAACCGATATTGCTCGGTCTGAAGTTCGTCTACCGCTTTTTGGCTTTCCTCCAGCCGGCTTGAAAGGGAGGCTACCTTCTCCAAGAGTTCCCGGTTCTTCGTCATCAACTCCGTCGCGGAGTCCGTTTCGGAGTCTTGAGCTTCGGTGCGTAAATGAATGGTGCCGTCGGCGTGATTGCTTAAGGCTTGGACGAGCTCGCGGCGTTTCTTCTTGAGCTCCCGCTCTGAGGCGAGAAGAAGCATCCCCAACAAGGCGATGATAGCACCGGCAAAAACAAACACCCAGATATATAGATTCTCCATACTATTTTCTCCTATACGAAATTTAACGGTTGGTGCTTGGATTCCATGCAGCTCTTGAGAAAGTGATTTTGCCTCCGGCACCTGCTTAAGAGCGCCGGTTTGCACGCTGGCGGATTCAGCCGCTTCTTAGGCGCACTTCCGCCAAAGTTATGCCAACTGGGTGCGCTTGCGGCTCAGGTAGGCTAACTATTGCCAGTAAGGGGCTTCTTGTAACCGGGAAGAGTCTATTGGACAAACTTGAAAAGATCAGTTTTGAACAAAATCGTGAATCTCGACAAAAAGTGTCGTGAGCCGGAATCAGAGTTTTTGGGTGTTGCGGCACCGCTGCCCGAGTCTGATGCCACTCGAATGCCGATCATGCTGCTAGAAGATGACTGTAAATAAGATCCGCGCCGGCTGTATGGAATCAAAAGAAAACCCACTTCGATGCGCGAATCGAGTTTTTTCTCTCGCGCGGTTTAAACTCGCGTATTGTCCTGATCCGTCGCGACAATCGAGATCGAGCCGGAAAAACTCGTCGCTTTCACAATTCACTCATTTGCCCATGGCGGTCCGGTAATAATCCAGATCGTAGTAGGGTTTTAAGCTCGCGCCCATTGGCAACTTAAAGCCAAACTGGGTCCGGAGATTCAGCACAGTCTCCATTCCGGACACGTTGAGCGCTCCATTTGCGGATAGCTCCGCTACCCTTTCCGCAGCGGCTTTCGGATTCAATTTCAGCTCTGCAGCAACGAGTTTAGCCGCTTCCTCACGGTTTTTCGGATCATTGACCCAGCGCACGCCGGCGAGCCAGGCGCGCAGGAATGCCACCACGGCTTCCCGATTCTTCTCGGCCCAAAGGCGGTTTGCCCCAAGCACGGTGGCCGTATAGTTGGGTAGGACTGTCAGTTGGTCTCCGAAGCGCACGAATCCGGCGGCTTCAGCCTTGGCATTGACCGGAGGATTTAAAATGGCGGCAAAAGTCTCACCGCGCTCCATCGACTCCAGCCTCTGTTCCGTAGCCCCGAGGGCCACGAGCTGGTAGTCGCCGCGGTCGAGATCCAACCCGTGGGCGAGTAAGATGCGCCTCAGCACCAACGCATAGGCAGTATCCACGGCGTCCGCCGCAAGTTTCTTGCCGCGTAGATCGTTCCAATCGCGAATCTCCGGCCGCACATAGACCGGCAGCATCACTTTGTCCACTGTCTGAGCCAACGCAATTATCTCGGCTCCTTCGCGCCCGGACCATGCGAGCACGTTGTCAAAAGCCGTCGAGACGAGGTCGAACGTGCCTTTGCTGATGCCGCGCATTTGCTCGGTCGAGTTGGGCGTTGTCGTGATCGTGACATCGAGTCCTTCCGCGGCAAACAAACCGCGCGCCTTAGCCGCCGCCATCGCCGCATCGACTCTAAAAACGTTGACGCGCAGAGAACGCAAATCTTTTTGTTCGGCGCCGGCGCTCGCGACAACCAATGGCACCAGTCCACTGATGGACATGAAAATTGCGATAAAGAGCATCATTTTTGCACTCCTATGCTGCAATGGTGAGCTTTGGCTAAATTAGTTGACCTCTGGCGCCCTCGTCAAGGGAAGACAGGCTTGCACCGGCAGTCACGATCAAATTCCGCGCCTCTGGCGGACGCGCAGCCCAAGCCGGGCCGCAAGTTGATGAAGGTTACTTCTGTGCAGTCCCAATTCACGCGCGGCCGCGGCCCAGTTTCCACGGTGCCGCTCCACGGCTTGGAGTATTGCGCGCCGGCGAAATGCATCGACTCTGTCCGTCAGCGACAAACGCGAATTTTCCTCCTGCGCATGATCGGCGCTCGTCACTTCGGCAATGGCCAGCTGCTGCGCTCCCCCGAGGTCGAGATGCTCGATTTTTACAACAATCGCTCGTCCGTGCCCAGCCTCGCCGCGCGCGGCTCGGAGTACGCCTCGGCTGATGACGTTTTCCAACTCGCGGACATTTCCCGGCCACTCCGACGCCATCAGCCGCTCGCGCGTATCTTAGGCGAGGCGCACAGGTCCGAGACCAAGCCGCTGCCGCGAAACATCGAGGAAATAGATCGGCAGGCCTCATGCGGCCCAAGCGGTCATGGCGTCGAGCGCTCTGTTTCTTTTCAGCGGCACGCCCACTTCGATTATGGCCGTCGGCGCGGTTTTTAGGGACCTGGAAGTCGTCCCGCGCTGTTCGGCGTGTACGGTTTGCTGTCGCTCGGTCTTGGGTTGCTGGTCGCCCGCTTTCTTAGCGGCCGGCGCGCTTGGCGCGAGTTGCCGCTCACGGTCGCCTTCTGGGGCACCAACGTCGGACTGGCGCTGATGGTGCTCTTGAGTCTTTTGCCGATCGGCGTGGCGCAGGCTTGAGCCAGCGTCGAGCACGGTCTTTGGTTCGCTCGCAGCGCCGATTTTCTGCAGTTGCCGTGGCTCGAAACTCTGCGCTGGCCACGCATTATCGGCGATACAGTTTTCATGATCGGGACCGGCGCACTGGCCTACTTCATGATCGGTTTGTGGACGGGTTGGAGCTATGAACCCGAAGGGGCAACTGTTGCTGAAGGGCTGCCGGGCTCAGTGCCGTCGCTAGCAGATTAGATCGAAGTTCTCCCACCGGCTAACCTCAACGCGGGGTCGGAGTCTAAAGCTCCACCCCGCACGGCCGGAGCGGTCTTCCACTCCCAAGTTGCATCCGTCACTTGGCCCCCTTATCTTGTTCAGTATGTCGGATGCAGGATCGTTTATTCAGCTCACCAAGGTCCACGAATGGCTTGATGAGCTTTTTCTCGCGCATCAGACGGCTCTTTTGTCGCTGGATCTCAGTGAGGCGGAGCACTGCCTGGATGCTTACGAGACCCATCTGCGACTGCACATCAAAGACGAAGAGGACTTTTTGATCCCAACTTACGGCGCGCGCGCATCGGATATTCCCGGCGGCGCCGTGGTGTTTTTCACCGGCGAGCATAAGAAGATCCTGGGTTTCGTCGCCGAATTCCATAAAATGCTAAAACAGTTGCGAAATCAGAACAAACTCCAGCTGAAACATGCCATTATCCAGCTGCTCGACCGCGAAGCCATGTACAA
>JBGPIK010000225.1:0-10787 GCA_041484845.1 Binatia bacterium
GGTGCTCGGTTCGCCGCTTGCGCTTTGCCACGGGCGTTCGCTCCAGCAACTCGGTTTGCGGGCTGCTCCAAGGCACAGGCTCATTGCCTCGGTCTGGAGAGCTCGCCTCTCGATTGACTCTGATGTGAGAAATGCGGGCTAAGTCCTGAGGAGCGTGTCCATTTCCTCCAGATCTTGAGCGGTCAATTTCCAATCGGCGGCTTTGACGTTGCTCAGCAGATGATCGAGCTTTTTTGCTCCGGTAATGACAGAGCAGACATGCGGCTGCGCGCTCAGCCACGCTTGCGCGAGTTCATTCATGCCGCGGCCGTGTTCTTTGCACCACGCTGACAATTTCCCGACCTTGGCATAGTTGACGTCGGTCATCAATGAACGCACATACTTCACATCCTCGCCGCGAGAACCCGGAGGTGGCGGCTTTCCCGGCTCATATTTCCCGGTTAGAAATCCGCCGGCCAATGGATAGTACGGAACAAAACCGACACCGTGCGCACGGCAATAAGGCAAAACCTCGCGCTCGACGTTACGCCTAAGCATGTTGTACTCCGACTGAATCGCGACGAACGGCGTCCAGCCTTTGAGCTCCGCAAGCACATTGGCATGAGCCAGCTGCCACGAAGCATAGGCTGAGGCCCCGATGTAGCAGACTTTCCCGATGCGAATGAGATCGTCGAGCGCGCGCAATGTTTCTTCGATCGGCGTTGTGTCGTCCCACCGGTGCGCATAATAAACATCGATGTGATCGGTCTGGAGGCGGCGTAAGCTCTGATCCACCGCCTGCATGATTTGGTAGCGGGAGGCGCCCCAGGTATTGGGACCTTGCTTTCGGGGAAAGGAAAACTTGGTCGCCAGTACGACCTTGTCCATGCGCCCCTTCAAAGCATGCCCCAAAGTTTCCTCGGAACGACCTTCGTTGTAGACGTTCGCCGTGTCGATGAAATTCACACCCGCTTCGAAAGCCGCGTCGATGATCCTGTCGACTTCCGACTGCGGCACATCTTTTGAACCGAAACGATTGGTGCCTAAACCGAGTACGGAAACGCGCACGCCGGCACAGCCCAATTGGCGATACTCCATGAAACTCTCCTTTTAGACCCTCTTATTCTTGAGGATTGGCTTTAGCGGGCGACTGTTCACAGGGATCGCCCAGCCCAGAAATGAGCTCGATTTACGAGTCCTCTACCCAGGGGAACGGATCAGCTGTTGCGAACGAAATTCGAAATAGAGGTCAACGCGTGGGGTTTCCCCTTGGCGGCGGAGCGGCTGTGCCCGCAGTTCCAGCACTCGGTGAACTGGCCTTCGATGTCTTCACCACAGCCAGCGCAGCGCCAGGGTTTCTTAACCGACTCGAGAGGCGCTAGGGTCTTTTTAAGAATTGATTTTGCGCGCGCCAACTTTTCATCGTCTGTGATCCAGAGTTCCGGCCAGCATTCGATTGGCGGCAAGCGGCCCGCCGCGCTGGAAAGATCGAGGTTCCGGGTGAAGCAGTCGATGCCGAAGGTCGCGAGGACGTTTTTCAAGTGAGCCACCATCAGCGGATCTTTTGCGCTGTAAACTTTCTTCATCCGATCTCCCCGATTGCCAGCTTATCCGCGCCGCAGCGCTTCCTCTCGGAGCTTGAGTACTTCTCCCAGCCAAAGAGAGCGCTCCAAATGATCTCCGTACCCCTCTCCGGTCGAAGGATGAACCAGCACCGTCAATCCCTCGCGGTGCAACATCAGCCACGGCACAACTCTAGCGAACTCTTGGGGCGCAAATAAGACCTGATACATTGATTTCGGATGGGGCCCGACCGGCTCATCATGCCAGCTTCCAAGCTGGACTTTGAAGTTCGCCCCCAGGCCGGTACGCACGCGCGCCGCGGCATCGCGCGTTGCGGCGTCATAATAAATATGGGCGTGGTACCCTTTGATTTTGCGCTCGCTCATAAATAAAGGATGAGTCGCGAGATTTTTTTAATTGACCCGCATGCTCGCCCCCGCTTCTCGCGGCGAGCAAAGAATCCCCAGTTCGGGATTCAATTTACACTATAGCGGACCGTGGATGGAAGAGACGGAGAGAAAAAAGGGCGTAGGATTTATCCACCTACGAATTTGAAGATTGGGTTATGATCTCATCCGGGAAAAGATATTCTTCGCCTGCCGGTCCAAAGCTTACCAGGATCAGTTGCCGCCCCATGTTT
This sequence comes from Binatia bacterium, assembly GCA_041484845.1. Lineage (GTDB taxonomy): Bacteria > Desulfobacterota > Binatia > UBA9968 > UBA9968 > JBGPIK01. The sequence continues at coordinate 2,183 of JBGPIK010000225.1, forward strand.
TCGATGGCACGAACAAATGTTCCTTCCCTGGGCAGTACAATTCCCGTTTTCTGCGATCTGATAGGTTTACTGGTTTTTAGCGGATCCCCTGTCTTCATTGTCGCCTCCCGATAAAAAACGTGTTCGAGTTTCTCGTCCCCTCGCCGCCTAAATGTTTTATCGTCAGCTCTTATTTTTCCTCAATTTCACCCGCTCATTCCTTTAGACGTTTAGTAAAGCAAAAAGTGTGCAAACCAGGTTTTCACCTACACCTCGGGTCAATCTGACCTTCTGCTAACGCTAAAAATGGAGGAAAATCGGGACGAATTACGGAAATGAAGCGTGTGCTTCGTGTGCCTGTTCATGACGGATATTTCTAGCCCTTTTCCAAATAGTGACTAATCTTCGTGCAACTTTGTATAAATTGAGGGCAATGGATTTGCCATGCGGGCGATGTATCTCTCGCTTGCTCGCCAAAAAATCTGCATTCACGCCGAATCAAGATTTGTCAAAGGCCGCCGAATGACGTAGGCGAACGCCGATAAGATTTGGTGTTATGAAGCTGACCAGGGCGCTGCAAAGATGGCTTTGGCGGGTTTTATCAACATCGATCCTCCAAGCTGAAATCAGTGAATCGTCGCATCACAATAACGAATTTGACCGATTGTACAGACGCGCGTGCAAGCCGACTGTTATAGCGCGCGCCGCGGCCATATTCTGAGCACTAAGTCGATCAGGAATAAAATGAGTCCAGCGCTTGCTAACGGCCACCAGATCTCATGGCCGCGCTGCGCTCTTCCCGGCGTGGGTGTGTAAAGCCGCCTGACGCCTTGGTCGAGCTTTTCGGGATCGAGCATCTCGCCGCCGGTCTCCTCAGCGAGACGGCTGAGAAGCGATAAGTTGGGTTTTAACTCGCGATATTCTTTAGGGTAAGGCACAATGTAGGGTACCGTTGCCAGAGGCAACGGGGCTTCACCTGGCGGTCGCTCAGCATAAAGCGAAAGAAAATGGATACCGCGCTGTGAAGGTTTGAACTTCACCTCGTAACGACCGGGGGCAATTTGCCGAAAAGCTTTTTCCTGCGTGTCCGCATTCGCAGCCGTTATATTGCCCTTGAGCTGCAGATGATTGACAAAATCGCCCTCGTTGGACCTGACGTCGGTAATGACTTTAACGTCATCATCCTCCGGCTTGATTTCCGTCTGTAGGCGGCTCTCAAACATCTTGCGCATGGTGTCGCGGCCCAACTGGCTGGCCCACTGCGGAAAACCTTGCCAGGTGACCCATTCTCGACCCCAACGGCCGCTAAGGTCGGACGTAAACGCCGTCACGCGACCGAGACCATAGCGCCAGGAAACGAGCAACGGATCTTTGTCCGCTTTCATCACCAGTTCAACGCGGGGCTTTGGATAGGTGAGCACGTAACCGCGCAGCGGCGGCAGATCGCCCGCGCGAATCCCTTTCATCGCGCCCGCGGTTGACACGATGCTCGGTGTGATCACTTTTTCCACCAAGAGATCGCGCGCAATGAGCAGGCTTTCGGTGGTAAAAATCTGCGGGATGGTTTGCGGATCGAGAGCGATGTAACCACGGCCTTTGCCGTCCTTGGCGATGTCGGCCATAAGTTGCACGTCGGCATCGCTGCCCACCGAAACCGTAGATACCGTAATGCCGTCGCGCGCCATTCTTTGCACCAGCCCGTGAAAATCCGCCTTATCGGTAAGGCCGTCGGAAAGAACGATAACATGTTTAATCGCGGCTTGTTTGCCGGCAATGCCGCGATGCGCTTCGAGCATGGCTTTGTAAAGATCCGTGCCGCCGTCGGACTGGAGCGAAGCCAGTCCGTCTGAGATCCATTCTCCTTTGCCCACGGGCCGAAACGGCAGAACCCAATCCCACGCCGCGTCGAAATCAAGAATACCGACTTGATCCGTGGGATTCATGACGTCTGCCGCCGCAATCGCCGCCGCCTTGGCCAGGTCCAGTTTTGTGCTGCCTTCGGGTCCGGCGCCCATGCTACCGGACTTGTCGAGCACAAAAAGCAAGGCGACATGGGGCAGATCGAGACGCGCCGGCGGGCGCATGTCCACCGGCAGAATGCGCTCGAGCGGGGTGCGGAAATAACCGCCCGCGCCGTAGCTCCGAGATCCGCCGATCACCAGCAAGCCACCGCCGAGGTCGCGCACATATTTTTCGATGCTCTCCATCTTCGCGTGCGTAAGTTGAAACGCCGGCACGTTATCGAGCACCAGCAAATCGAATGAGGAAAGTTCGCCCAGCGCCATGGGATACGCTTGCGGCGTTGCGTCCACTACGGCATAGCCCTGCGCTCGCAGCGCATGGGAGAAAAAGTGTTGGCTCTCATGTTCCGCCGATAGGACCAGAACCCGCGGCGGCCCTTTTACGTCAAGCACAGCCTGGAGCAGGTTGTTTTCCGCCAGTGTGTCATCAGCGGAATCGACCACCAGTTCATAGGTGTGGCTGCCGGCTTCCCTTACACGGTCACGAAAGCTGACGGAATTGGTTCCGGGCTTTAAATGAATCTCCTGCTCGACCTGGAGCATCCCGTCGCGCAGCAACTTTACCCGCGCTGTCGCTTGGCGCAGGCTCTCGACGGCTCCTCGGATTTCAAAGCTTTCGGCGTTATCCACTTGCCGGGGCACGATTAAATCGCTGAGATAGATTTCATTGCGCCCGCGCGCCAGCGTCACGGGAAGCGTGAACACTTGAGTTCCCTGCGCGCGCAGCAGCGGAATGATTCTGGAAATCTCACCGCGATTTTCATTGCCGTCGGAGATCAGCAGGATTTTTTGCTCCCGCCCCTCTCCGATCTCCGCAACAGCGGCTTGCAACGCGGCTTGGATGTCGGTGTCTTCGCGGTCCAATCGCGGAGTAAAATCTGCCGGTGTAAATTTCTCGCGCGGCAGAAACTCCCATTCCGGAGTGCGACCGAAAAAAAATAGCCCGGTGCGCGTTTCCGGGTTCTTGATTCGCGCGGCGATGTCAAGAACCTCGCGCGCCTTTTCACCCCCTTCTTGACCGACACTGCGCGAGAAATCGACTCCCAGCACGACATCCAATGCCTTTGTGGCCGTGAAGATTTTTGGATTGAACAGGGCGGCCCCAAGCAGTGTCAGGACGGCGATGCGCGCGAGAGCGGGATTCACGGAAATTCCGCTCCGCGATGTTAAGAAAAGCTCGAGGGCCAGGAAAACAACTGCGATACCTAGAAGCATCGGCCAAAGAAAAAGACCGCTTTCTATAATTGGGGCGCCGTTCGCAGTCGCGAAACCCGCGCTCGCGGGAGTCGCCTTCCAGCGCGCCGAGATTTGCGACTCTGTTTCATCGAGGAGATTGACGGCGAAACGACCCTCGCGATTGGCACTTTTGTAGCGATAGATGCCCGTTTCGAACGTATTGGTCAAAACCAGGGGATGACTCATGGCTTTCAAGGTTTCTTTTTTGCCCGACGGGGTCGTGATTTCGACTTCGTCGTCACCCGGCGGCAAATGCAGGGCAAAGGGACTCCCCGCCTGTGCGGTCTGTGCCGGAAATTCCACGCGCGTCGGTTGCAACCATTCTAAGGCGTTGTGAAATAACACCGGAAAAGCAACTCTGAGCGGCAAATCTGACGCCATGAGATCAAAGCCAATGAGCAGCAGACGGAGTCTGCCTTTTTCCAATGCAAAGAGCAGCGGAGCCTCCGTAGAGCGGGCCAAGACCTGCCCTTCAACCGGCGCCGACCAGCGCAGCGTCTCCCGGATATGAATATCGCCGAGACTCAGCCCATCCGTGATCGGATGCTTTGCGAGCGGCGCGAGAATCCGCGGATTTTGAATTTTGCCGTCAAGCTTGAGCGATAAATCGGCCGGCAGCGTATCGATGAGTATAAAATTGCCTTGCGCCAACTGAGGAACTAGAACGCGATCGAAAATAACCACGTCATAGGGCTGCTGGGGTGGCGGGTTGGGCTCCCAGCTCGGCGTGCTGGTGACTTCGACGTTGGGAAAAAAGCGCAAAAGGTTTTTCAGAAACGGGTTCCCCGGTCCCACGTAGAGAAGTCGCACTGTAGGCCCGTCACTCACCGTCAAATACGCCTGATTGTCGGTGGCGAAATCATCATCGATCTCGAGTCGCGCGACTAAGGTTCCCGCGAGAGATCCCTCGGCGGGAAAAATCACGACCCGGCCGCCGTCCGCATCCAAATCAATGGATTCGCGCGCCAGTATCCTTGTCTCCAGCGACAGCGTCAACGGAATTCGCATCTTGTGAGCGGTATAGTTTCTCAGGCGCACCATGATTTCAGCATACGCGGGACGATCGGGACGGCGCCGCACCTCGAAACCGACAATACCGACGTTGTTTTCACCCCCGTCGATTTTGATGAAGCGCAGGTGGGCCGTCGCGCGGGCAAAATCTTCAGCGCCACTGAACGCGCCATCGCTAATTGCGACAATCCGGTCGGCCGTCCCGCGCTTGAGAAAGGCATGGGCGTAAAGAATGGCTTCTTTGATCCGTCCGGGAGCGTCGCTCGCCGTGAGTTTTCGACCGGCTTCGCGGAGCCTTTGTTTGTCCGCGGTAAAAGGGACGAGAAGCCGCGGCTGAGCGCCGGCGCCGATGACCATGATTTTCTGCCCCGACGGCAGCTGGTCAACCAACGATAGAAATTCACTGCGGGCAGCGTCGAAGCGTGTTCCCGCCCTGCCTTTAGCCTTCATGCTGGCGCTCAAATCGATGACGACCACGGTGTCGCCGGACGCCGCGCCGAAGTGAAGCAGCGATGGGTCGGCGAGCGCCGCGATCAAAACGCAAGCCGCCAAGAGCTGCAGCATCAGCAGCAGGTTTTTGCGCACGAGCCAGCCGAGCCGTGTTGTTAAAGACCGCTCCTTAAGCACGCGTTCCCAGAGAAACAGGGTCGTGGTGTTGGTTCTGAAACCTCTGGGCTTGAAGCTATGGAGAAAGACAATCAGCGGAATGGCCGCAAACAGAAATAGCAGTGCGGATGGGACCCCGAAAAGCATGATTCAGGTTACGCTGCTCACTTGGCGCAGCGTCTGTAGAACAAATTCTTCAAAAGGAACTTGCGTGCTCGTCCGCAGGTAATCGATGCCGCGGGACGCGCACAGGGTTTCGATTTCAGCGAAATAACTCGCGAGTTCTTCCTGAAAGCGGCGTTTCAGCTGCGCATCGACGAAAAATCGCCGCTCGCGCCCGTTTTCCACGTCGCGCATCATCACATCGCCCGAGGACTCCGGATTGAGCTCCTGCGGGTCCACAACATGGATCACGAGCAGCTGATGTTTTCTTTTCGCGAGCTCTTCGAGCGCGCGGCGCCAACCGGCCGGATCAAACAGGTCACTCACGACCACGACCAATCCGGGATGAGGAAATAGATTGGCGAAGGTGTGAATGGCCGCATCCAGGCGGGTCTCGCCCTCGCACGACAAGTGGCTCAGAAAACGAAACAGACTCAAGATCTGCTTTCGCCCGCGGCCCAGTGTGAGCGGCGCGCGCAGCGCAGATGAAAAAGCAGCGCCGCCGACGCGGTCGAGGTTTTTCAGCCCGATATATCCCAATGCCGCCGTGACTTTCTTGGCATAGTCGATTTTCGCGGGGGCCCCCTCAGCCATCGACCGGCTGGTATCGATCAAGAGATAAATATTCATCTCCTCCTCAGCCGTGAATACTTTCAGTAGGAGGCGGTCAAGCCGGCGGTAGACGTTCCAATCGACGTAGCGGAGATCGTCGCCGTGCTGGTATCTGCGGTAATCGGAGAATTCGAGACTGGAGCCTTTTCTCGATGACGGATGTTCTCCTTCGGCACTCGCCCAGCTGAGCCGTTTAGCGATTAATCGCAACCGTTCAAGTTTGCCAAGAAAGCCGGCATCCAAGAAAATCTCGGCGCTTAACTTTCGCGTGTCCGATGGGTCGGCCCCAAGTGGGGGCGGGCTCAGGGCGGCGCTCGCAACGTTCCTGCTCTCGGGCCTTCGGCGGATTCTAAAGGATCTGAAGATCGGCATTTTTCATTCAGCGATAAGGCCGCAAACCCGTTTTGAGGTCTTCGTTGCCGGCGCTCGCGCCCATGATTTTGTTTTACCCGACACGCGCCACGCCAGACGCGGAATTCATCCCTTTGTCTACGGAACTTCGGGAACCTGCGCGACCACTTCCTGAAGAATCTTTTCCGCGCTTATACCCTCGGCATCCGCTTCAAGATTGAGAATCAAACGATGGCGCAGGCTGGGCACAAGGATCGCACGAATGTCTTCAAAGGAAACATTGGGTCGCCCCGATAACAACGCGCGCGCTTTCGCCGCCAATATCAAACTTTGCAACCCGCGCGGACTGGAACCGTAAAGAACAAACTTCCGCGCCGATCCAGCCAAGCCGTTGCCCTGTTCTGCTTTCGGGTGCGTGGCGAGCACGAGCCGAACCGCATAGTCTTTTACCGTGTCCGCGAGCGGCACATCTCTTACCCATTCTCTTATTTTTAATATGGAGGAAGCGTCCAGAACTTCGCGCAGCCCGGCCGGCGCGCCGGACGTCGTGAGATCGGCGATGCGAGACAGTTCTTCGCGGCTGGGATACTGCAGCAGAAGTTTGAAAAAGAAACGGTCCACTTGTGCCTCGGGAAGCGGGTAGGTCCCTTCCATTTCAATGGGGTTTTGCGTGGCCAGCACCATGAACGGACTCTCCAAGCGATGCGCTTTGCCGCCGACGGTCACATTCTGTTCCTGCATCGCTTCGAGCAAGGCGGACTGCGTCTTGGGCGTGGCACGATTGATCTCATCCGCCAATACGATGTGAGCAAACACGGGCCCGCGTTGAAATTCAAAAACTCTCCGTCCGGAAGGATCATCGGTAAGAACGTTGGTGCCGGTAATGTCGGCCGGCATGAGATCGGGTGTGAACTGGATGCGCGAAAAGGTGAGACTGAGGATTTCGCCGAGACTTCTAACCAGCAGCGTTTTCCCCAATCCCGGCACCCCCTCCAGCAAGCAGTGGCCGCCGCAAATCAGGGCAACGAAAACCTGTTGGATCAACTCTTCATTGCCCACGATAACGCGCCCCATCTCGGTCTTTAAGTTCGCGAAGGAAGCGCCGGCACTGGCCATTCGGTTTTCGATTTCCGCGATAGAATCCATGATCACCCCGTTTAAAAAACAGAAGTCAGAGATCAGAAGTCAGAGATCAGAAAAAGAGCTGCAAATTCTTCCCCATGCTGACTTCTGATCTCTGATGTGCCGCTCCTTGCTGTAGGCTCTATGCAAATTGTTTGTTGCTGATTTCTGACCTCTGACTTCTGATCTCTATACTTCTATTTCTGAGCGCCGTCGCCCAGAGAAAGAAAATAATTCTTAATCGTCTCTTTGAGCGCTTCGGGCACACGCTCGCTGTTGAGCTCTGCCTCCGCTTGCTGTCGGTAAGAGGCGATGATCTCCTCTTGGGAAATTTTACTCTCTCCCGCCGCTGGTTTGCTTTTCAGCAGTACGCCGAGGCTTTGTCCAACGCCAAGACCACCTTCGAGATGGGTCGCCGCGCCGCCTTGCCGTTGCGGCGGCACCGCCAACCCGTCTATTTTTCGTCCCGGCTCAGTTCCGGGTAGAGGGCCGCTATTTTCTCCGCGCGCGACTTCGTCAGAATTCTTTGGCTTTCCCGAGCCGGCTATCTGTGCGTCGGGATCGCCTTTTTCGCCTTCCCGTTCTTTAACCATGCGCTCCAGAACTTGTTGGGCATCAAGCAAGGCGCGCCGGTCCAGCTCACCGGTGACTTGTCTCTCCAAGCGGTCCAAAAACGATTTAAGTCCGCTGCGATTAAGGCTGCGCTCCAGTCCATCACTTTTGTCGAATTGTCGCTTGAGTTGCGGCAGCGCTGCCAGCCGCTCAAGCCACTCGGGGCTCAAGTTCTGCATCCGCTGGTCGCCATCGGGAAAATTGAGCATATCCCGCGCCGCTTCCAGCTCCGCCTTGAGATCCGTTAGGCTTTGCGCGCTCTCGCCGGCCGCCAAGGATTGCTGTTCTGCAGCCGTTTTTCCCGCCAAATCGATCTTCTTCATCATGCCGGTGACCTCGGTCTTCAGCCGTTCATTGCCGGTATTGGAGTCCATTCCCCTCTGCGCCACTTTTTCCAATTCCTGACCCAAGCGGAAACTCTCGCGCAGCCCTTCGCCTTTGGCTTTGTCTTGCAGTTCGCGAGAAAATCTTCGCAGCTCCTGTGCCAGCGTAGGCGTCGAGGGCCGACTTCCGTCGCCGAATTCAAATCTAGGATTGATCCCCATAAGCCCAACCCAGCCCGCTAAAACCGGCAGAACAAGATACGCTTGCCAACTCCAGTTCCTGCGCAGCAGCGTTTTGGCATCGACTCGCGCAAGCTTCTCTCTCGCTTCCTTAAAGACCAACAGCGCGGGGGTCCTTCGGTCATTGCGCTGCAACAACTCCCACGCCGTTATGGCGCGCTCCTCAAGCCGCAGGGCTCGGTCCGCACGCGCCAGCGCGCGCACGGAATCGGCGTGCCGCCAACGCTTCGTAAAAAACCAAAACGGCGCCAGCACGACCCCAAGACCAGCCGGTACAAACCACCGCATCACGCCGGACAAAAAGCTTGTATAGAACGGCAGCGCGAGCAC
>JBGPIK010000226.1:0-10709 GCA_041484845.1 Binatia bacterium
AACGAAGCTGGATGAGGTAATCCCGACAAGCTTGGTCTGTGGCGAATCGATCCTCAAATTCCAGCAAGGTTCGCGGGTAGTCCTCAGCCACGGGGGGAAGCTACCAATTGTGGTCGGTGGAGTCAATTGAATACCCACTTAACGCTATACGTGCTGCTATGGTTCCGAAATCCGCTATGGCGACCTCTTGCAGGCTATAAGCCGGCTGCATCATGTTAGGAATTCAAGCTAAAGCATCCTCAAAGATAGAAATCCTTTTCGGAAGGGATCTTTCTGCATGAAACAGTGCAACTTATGCGAGCGAACCTACGACGATGACGCGCGGGTTTGCGAGCTTGACGGCACTGTCCTTGCGGACTTTGGCCCGAAACAAGATCCGCTACTAGGCAGGTCCATCAATGGCCGTTACCGCGTACTGCAAAAGCTCGGCGAAGGCGGCATGTCGGTTGTCTATCTAGCGGAGCAGATCAACATCGAACGAAAAGTTGCGTTGAAAGTCCTCCATGGCGAATATGCGCGCGATGAGGTCTTTGTGCGACGATTCCGCCAGGAGGCGAAACTCGCGGCGTCTTTGAATCACCGCAACGTGATTCAAATCTACGATTTCGACCAGGCAGAGGATGGCAATCTGTTCATCGCCATGGAGTACCTCTTGGGGAAAACCCTCAAAGGACTCATGCGCGCCGGCACCCCGGATATTGCCACAGTTGTTCAGTTGGCCATCCAGATCGCTGACGGCTTGGCGGCCGCCCATCGAGCCGGCGTTATTCATCGTGACATCAAGCCGGAGAACATTATGGTTGTCAGCCAAGGCAACGAAATCAAAATCATGGACTTCGGGATTGCGCGATTGAGAGAAGCCGATGCAGCAACAAGACTCACGCGAGCGGGCAGCATCATGGGGACGCCGGCCTATATGGCGCCCGAACAGATAGAAGGCAAGCAGATAAACGAGAAGACCGATATCTACGCTTTCGGAATCGTGCTCTACGAGATGTTGAGCAACACCGTGCCTTTTACCGCGCCTACACCGGCAGCGGTACTGATCAAACATCTCAAGGAAGCTCCCGTGCCCCTGCGCAAGCTGCGCCGGGAAATTCCGGCTCAGCTGGAGCGGATCGTCACGCAAGCCCTGGAGAAAAAGCCGGAGCGCCGGCCGGCAAACATGGCAGACGTCGCCGCGGCTTTACGCAAGGCGGAGCTGGAATTCCCGGCCTCATCGGTGAAGCCCCCGACGGTAACGCAACCGTTGGGAAGCGGCGAAGCGGAATGGGCGCGCCGGCAGACTACGGCGAGAACAGAACTGCAGGCTACCGTTGCCATTAATGAGAATGTCGCGGCGTTCGACACATTACCGAAACTGGGGTCACAAGAGCACATTTCCGAAAATCGGCAAACTCCAGCCGAAGACCGGTCGATCTTCGAGCAATCCACGATCGCGTCCACCGTAGCCTTAACTCAACCCGTCGAAGCTATCTCAAGGGAAAAAGCTCATTGGAAATGGGTTTTCATCGGAGGAGGCGCTCTGTCGGTAGCCATTCTCGCGGTGTGGGCAGCCATTACCTTTTATCGACAACCTTCAGATGAAAATGTAGACAAATCCCTGCGCGTGGCACAGTCGGGACGCCCGCTGGCAAAAACGATCACTGCGGCGGTGATAAGCGCCGACACCGCAGAACTTTCGCTCAACGAGCGGACGGCTCTACGGTTAAGCGCCCAATACTCGGATGGCACTAGCGAGGAAATTAAAGAGAACGTCGAGTGGATGAGCAGCGATCCGTCGGTGCTCTCCTTCAAGGCTGGCGGCACTGCAGAGGCGAGAGCGGTCGGCAAGACTCAAGTATCGGCACGCTATAGGGGAGTTACGGCTCGGCCGCTCGAGATTCAGGTGGTACGGCCGATATCTCAAGATCTGGTTTCCGCGCCGCGGCTTGTCTCGTTAGCAATCCAAGCAGCCCGTCGTGATATGAACGTAAATGGCCGTCTGGCCTTGCGCGTTCGGGGAAAGTACTCCGATGGAAAAGAAAGTGAGATCCAAACGGTTCGCTGGGAAAGTAGCGACAACGCCACTGCTACCGTGAACGCCGACGGAGAGGTTTTGGGACAACGGGAAGGCAGGGTGCAAGTGATTGCGCGTTCCGGCGATGTGGCCAGTGAACCCGTGAGATTAACCGTCAAATCTATCGCCCAAAGGCAGGAACCGCAGCGGATCAAAGAGGCTCAACCAACCAAGAGCATCGTCAAGAAACTGGAGCCAAATACGACTAAAGATGAGCAAACGGCCAAGGCGGCGCAATCCAAGGAGCATGTCAGGATGGCCCGGCTTCACCGTGAGCGCGGCGAATATGCGCAGGCTTTCGCCGAACTCGATAAAGCCGGAAAGATCAACCCGCGTAATACCGAAGTGCAAGGAGAAATTGCTACCACTAAACGAGCGTGCATTGCGGAGCGGACTCTGGGTCGGTCCGAGCTAAATTGCTGAGGCCTGGCGGGTAAAGACCGCCATCAAAAACACTAACCGGAACGATCACGGCCCTTTTTTTCATATTCGAGTTTATCCCTGCGAACGAGCTCAACCTCCTCTTCGATCGCCTTTCCAACCCATTCCAGGCCGGCTAGGAACTCTTGCCGGTCCGTTTTTTTTGTCGCGATCATCGTGAGGTTCGCATCAACTTGAGCTCTGATTCTTTTCCGTGCGTCCCAAAAAACACCGTACTCCGTTCCTCGAATACGGTCCTGCCAAGTCTGGATTTCTTTCAACGAGCGCTCAGCCTCGCGCAAGCCCTGTTGCGCCGGGGATTCTCCGACGGCGCGTCGATTCTTGGCGCTAATGCGGATCTCTTCAATCAGCTCGTCGTCCGCGCCGGCTTTTCTCAGCTCCCTTTCGCTCTCGCCGGTTAAGTTGAAGTTCGTGCCTCGTTCTTTGATCAGAACCGCCATTCTCTTTGGCGCGATCCGTTCTCTCAATGCGTATAAGATATCGGCGAGCGCGAAACTCTTGTCGCTTTCACCTGGCGGACTTTTCACCCGAAGCATTGTGAGCGCAAAATACAACCTGGCGATGAAATCGCCATCGTCGCTTTTGAGCGCCACTATGAGCGACTCGCGAGCCTCAGCCATTTTTCCGGCATCATAATAAGCGCGTCCGAGATAAGTCCAAATGCCTTCGCGCAGCGGCGGCAAGTCGGCGACGTACTGAGGCTGAGCTTCCGCGACGCGCCGAAAGTGGTCGGCAGCGATCTCAGGATTTCCCGCAATCAGCGCGGCACGCCCCAAGTCGACTTCCTTCGCCATCGGCATGGCACAGCCCACAGCGAAGTGGCACAAGGCGAGTAAAATCAGGTAGTATCTATTCATAGCGCGCTTACAGGCGCACATTATGCTTATCAGACGTTAAAACTCAAGCTTCAATATAGTGAGAGTCTTTCGGGCAAAATGGAACCTGAAGAAATCTATGACCTTTTGGCTCAAGAAATTGAAGCTAGAGCCACGTGTCAATGCCTCATACAGCTTGCGCCCGATGAAGGCGGAGAGGATAATATAGCGGTGATCGGCCGCGTCTTCTGACAGATTAGCCGATCCCGAGCCGGAAAATGAACCGCTTCGTCATAAATACAGAGAAAATAAGCGGCAAAGTTACTGGACGTGGAGCCGAGGCTAATTAAGGGTCCAATCTCCGGCCGCGGATATTTGCAATGAGATATTGTCCTCTATGCGAGCGAAAATACGGCGACGAAGTCACCGTATGCGCAATTGATGGGTCTACTCTTAGAGAATCAGGAACCAAACAGGACCCGTTCATCGGTAAAATTGTAAGAGCCCGTTATCGCGTGCTCAAGAAGCTCGGCGAAGGCGGGATGGGCAGTGTCTACCTCGCCGAGCAGATTACGATCAATCGCAATGTCGCTCTAAAAATTCTCCATCCCGACTTCGCGCGCGATCCCGAGTTCGTGAGAAGATTCCGACAGGAAGCGAAACTCGCCGCCTCCTTAAGCCATCACAACATTGTCACAATTTTCGACTTCGATCAGGCAGATGATGGCAGCCTTTATATCGTCATGGAGTACGTCGCGGGCAATAGTCTAAGCGCGATAATCAAAAGCGGGCTGCTGGATGTCGGCACGGCCGTCCGGCTCGGCATCCAAATCGCCGAAGGGTTGAAGGCGGCGCATACGGCCGGCGTTATACACCGTGACATTAAACCCGAAAATATCATGGTCCTGCCGGGGGATGAGATTAAACTTATGGACTTCGGAATTGCTCGCTTGAGCAATGTCGAAGGGGTAACCCGGTTAACGCGCTCGGGAATGATCATGGGCACTCCGACCTACATGTCTCCGGAGCAGATCGAGGGAGGCGAAGTCGGTGTGGCCACGGATATTTACGCCTTCGGAGTTCTGCTCTATGAGATGTTGAGCGGCCAGGTGCCTTTTACGGCTCCGACTCCCGGCGCCGTTCTCATCAAGCATCTCACGGAGACAGCTCCTCCTCTCAGAAAACTACGAAATGATGTCCCCGCTTGGCTCGAGAAGGTCGTAAAGCAGGCGCTTGAGAAAAAACCCAGCCGGCGACAGCGAAGCATGGACGAAGTCGTTGAGCTTCTCGCAAAAGCGCAGCGCGCGACCGCAGCGGATAGGAAGTCTATAATTTCGACAATGGGCGGCTTTTTCAAGTCGGCGTTTACTCACGCGGCTGAGCCAAAACCGCCAACCCATGAGAGCACCGCCCTGCAAGAACTCGAACACCCACTTGATACGGGCTTCGATGATACGCGCTTATCCGCTCAACAGCCGAGCATTCTGGCAGAACCCGCTTCGCCGATTGATAGATCTGATGTGCGCCATCCTGTTACTGTCGCCCCCGCCAGTGCGCCTGTCGATTTCGCAGACGTGCCGGCTCCCATCGCTTCTCCTGCCGAAACAGAAACCATCGGATTAACCGAGAGACAATCGCAAATCCGATACAAGGACGTAGACGCAAACCCTGCGGCCACATCGAACACCGTGATCGACTCTGCTTCCGGTGAAACGCTAGTAGAAACAACGGCGACAACAGCGACGACGCCCGTCCGACGGGGCAGGGCGGCAACCTGGTTGTACGCGGGATTAAGCGCTGCAGCGGTGGTGTTACTAACTGCACTGGGATTTCTTCTGTACCATCGACAGAGCGATGAGCCCGAGACTACGCGTTTGGCGCAGGGCACGACTCGGTCACCCACTTCGGCGGTAAGAATCGAACCGACCGGAGAAAATCTTCCCGCTAAGGTCGAGTCCCCGCCGCGAGAAACCCGGCGGGAACTCCAAATCGAGCCGGAACTTTCAAGAACGCGTAAAAATGCAGAGGTACCGCAACATGAGAAGAAACCCGCAGCGGAGCTGCCCGCGACACCTAGTCCTCGGCCGTCTGCTGATTTCAAAACGACAAACAAAAAAGCCCCTGAAGTAAAACCTACCCCAGTGAAGGAGCGGACGGAGATAGCCAAACTCGCCCCCAATCCTGAAACGCCACCCACCAAGAAAGTAATTCAGGAGGAAGTCAAGGTAACGGCAAAACCGAAAGAAGCCGATGCTGACAAAACCAAAAAGCCCGAGCCGGCAAAAAAGGAACCCGAAACCAAGGTCGCATCGATTGATAAACCCGCAATAAAACAGCCGGAGACTCCTCCCCCGCTTCCGGAAAACCGGCTTTTATCTCTCGCGATCATCTCCGCAAAGAGAGATATCAACGTCAAGGAACGAGTCCCGCTCACGGTCAGGGGAAAATACTCCAACGGCAACGAGAACGAAATTGTAACCGGGGTCCGCTTCGAAAGTAGCGATGCAAACGTCGCTGCGGTGAATTCAAGGGGTGAGATCGAAGGGAAAAAAGAAGGCAAGGCAGAAGTCACCGCGAGATACGCGGGCGTAGTAAGCGGCGTCTATACTTTTAATGTCAAAGGCGATCCGGAAAAATCGAAGGAAGACCAAGCCGGAGAACGGCTGCAGGACCAAAGAAGAAGACTTCTGCGCTGAACGTGTAAGCAAAAACGCCGCTACCTCACGCCAAAGGCAAGGCTTTTAAATCTTCCGGCGCCTCGGATTGACTTACGACGGGTGCCGCGATGATCCTCCCTCAGTTCTCATCGCACCGACGGGATCGATAACGTCTGGATGATCGAGATCATCAAGGATACCTCTACGCGCGGGCGCTAGCCCGGCGTCACGCGCGCTTTTCGTTCTTGGCTGGACTCCATTTCCAATCGCGAATCTCGGGCATATCTTCCCCATGTTTGTGGATGTAGTTTTTGTGGTCGATCAGCTTGTCGCGAATAAACTGTTTGGCGTAAGCGGCCCGCGCGCCCAAACTTGGGACGCGATCGATCACATCGCCGACCAGATGAAAACGATCAAGGTCGTTGAGCACGACCATGTCGAACGGCGTTGTTGTGGTTCCTTCCTCCTTATATCCCCGAACGTGCAGGTTCGTGTGATTGGTCCGACGATAGGTTAGACGATGGATCAACCAGGGATACCCGTGGTAGGCGAAGATAATGGGCTTGTCCTTCGTAAACAGGACGTCAAAGTCCTTGTCGCTCAAACCGTGGGGATGCTCGCTTCTGGGTTGCAGCGTCATCAAGTCTACGACATTGACGACGCGAATCTTCAGTTCCGGGAAATGCTGTCGCAGTATGTCCACAGCAGCCAGAGTTTCCAAGGTCGGCACGTCGCCGGCGCAGCCCATGACCACGTCAGGCTCACCGCCCGCGTCATTACTCGCCCATTCCCAGATGCCCAGACCGGCGGTGCAGTGTTTGACGGCCGCATCCATGTCAAGCCATTGCAGCGACGGCTGTTTGCCCGCGACGATGACATTGATGTAATCGCGGCTGCGCAAGCAATGATCCGTTACCGAAAGCAGAGTGTTGGCGTCCGGCGGCAAATAGACGCGGATGATGTCCCCTTTCTTATTCACCACGTGATCGATAAAACCGGGATCCTGGTGACTGAAGCCATTGTGGTCCTGCCGCCATACGTGGGATGTGAGCAGATAATTGAGCGACGCAATGGGGCGCCGCCAGGGGATTGCGCGCGTGACCTTGAGCCATTTCGCGTGTTGATTGAACATCGAGTCGACAATGTGGATGAAGGCTTCATAGCAGGAAAAAAGGCCGTGACGGCCAGTCAGCAGATAACCCTCCAGCCAACCCTGGCATAAATGCTCACTCAGGACTTCCATCACCCGGCCGTCCGGTGACACATGATCGTCGGTTTTCAGAATCTCAGCCGTAGAAATACGGTCCGTGACTTCGAATAGATCGGTCAAACGATTGGACGCGGTCTCATCGGGGCCGAAGACCCGGAAATTGCGCTGCTGCCCACTGAGCTTCATCACGTCCCGCATCAATGCTCCCATGACCCGAGTGGCTTCCGCCATGACCGCGCCGGGTTGGGGAACCGCCACCGCGTATTGCCGAAAATCCGGCATGCGCAGATCGCGCAGCAGGATGCCACCATTCGCGTGCGGGTTCGCTCCCATGCGCCGTTCACCCTTAGGCGCCAGATCGGCCAATTCAGAAATGAGTTTGCCCTTCTCGTCGAAAAGCTCTTCGGGCTTGTAGCTCTTCATCCACTGCTCAAGCATTTTTAGGTGCTTGGGATTGCTCGCTAGTTCTGTAAGTGGCACCTGGTGAGAACGAAAGGAACCTTCCATGAGTAGCCCGTCCACCTCCTTGGGCCCTGTCCAGCCTTTGGGTGTGCGAAAAATGATCATCGGCCACAACGGCCGTTTTTTGAAGCCTTTGCCGCGCGCCTCAGTCTGGATTTGTTTGATCTCTTCGATGATCGTGTCGAGGGTGTTCGCCATGGCCTGGTGAACTTTGTCGGGATCGTCTCCTTCGACGAAGTACGGCTTGTAACCGTAGCCACGAAAGAGCTGGTCCAATTCCTCGCGCCCGATACGCGCCAGCACGGTCGGGTTGGCGATCTTATAACCATTGAGGTGTAGAATCGGCAACACCGCTCCATCGTGAACGGGATTCAAAAATTTGTTCGAATGCCAACTAGTCGCGAGCGGCCCCGTTTCCGCTTCTCCATCGCCCACCACACAGGCCACCAGCAGATCGGGATTGTCCAACGCGGCGCCGTAGGCATGCGCCAGGGAATAGCCGAGCTCACCCCCTTCATTGATGGAGCCCGGCGTTTCCGGGGCTACGTGACTGGGAACCCCGCCGGGAAAAGAGAACTGGGTGAACAACCGCTTCATACCTTCTTCGTCTTGCGAAACATTCGGGTACAGTTCGCTGTACGAGCCCTCGAGATACGTGTTGGCGACTAAACCCGGCCCTCCATGCCCCGGCCCCGTAACATAGATCATGTTCAAGTCATATTGCTTGATGATCCGGTTGAGATGAACATAAATGAAATTCAATCCCGGCGTGGTACCCCAGTGGCCCAGCAGTCTCGGCTTTACGTGCTCAAGCTTCAGCGGCTTCTTCAATAACGGATTGTCATAGAGATAGATTTGACCCACCGATAAGTAGTTAGCAGCCCGCCAATAGGCGTTCAATTTACGCACGAGATCGGACGATAAAGATTTATCCATGATACGGCTCCTTGTGTTTGGGCTGAGATGCCCTGTCCGCCTCGATCATGCGGACGACTTTAGAGCAAGTAGTGCAGACATGTCGTAATTGAGTAAATCACCAATCCGATCAATCGTGAGATCGGCCGGCGGATAAGCGGCTTGTGCTTTTGGATCATTGGCATAGTGGCCCTGTCGAGGCTGGACGGTTATTACCCGGCCGCCCCAGATTTGCTTCACGGCCGTTAAAATGCGTGGCTTGTCGTCCACAAGCACATAACGGTCAGCCGGATAAAACCGCTCGACATCGCTAAGTTCGATTTCTTTGTGGACGTAGATTAGCACGTGTCCCGCCACGGCATCGCGAATACCGGACCGCTGGACTTTGCGCGGCTGAAAGACCACGTCCCCGTCCGAGAGGATGACCGTTAGCCCGAACCGTTGCAGATGTTTGAGGACCTCTAGAGCCCGCGGGTAGAGCCGCTCCTCAAAAGGGTAATCCAGTAAGAAGCAGGACATCATAAACAGACGCGGGTCGTGGAGGTTCTCGAGGCGATAGCGCTGCAACGCTCCCAGGTAGTCGGCGTAGCCCAGCTCCTGGAAAAGCTGTTGGAAGATCGCCCAGTACCTTTGCGCGGCCTGCGCGCCGAAGTTTTTCGTGATGTGGTCCAGGTAGTCATCCTGGGCGGTGTCGTTGTCGAGCAAGGTATCGTCGACGTCGAACAAAAAAACGACCTGCTTTTCGGAAGTCATGACGTCACCTCAACGGGTTTGGGATTGTGCCAGCCGCCAATGTCCGCCGCAATCGCATCCGCTTCAGACGGTCCCCACGTGCCCTGGCCATACTCGTGGACCGGTGTTACGTCGCCCAAGACAGGGTCCACGACCCGCCACGCTGCCTCGACGGCGTCTTCGCGATTGAAAAGCGTCGCGTCTCCGCGCAAGGCATCGCCGAGCAGCCGTTCATAGGGCGACATCTCACCGCTCGATTGCTCGTGTGCCACGAGCTCGATCTCCTCTCCGACCATCTCCTCGCCGGCCACTTTGATGCGTGCGCCAAGAGAAATGATAAAATCGGGGCCGAGACGAAAACGAAAGTAATTGGCATGAGGGACAACGACTTCGTCAAAAACCGAATGGGGCGGGCGCTTCAGCGTGATCAAAACTTCAGTCGCGGTCACGGGCAGACACTTACCGGCACGGATGCAGAAAGGCACACCGGCCCAGCGCCAATTGTCAATGTAAAGGCGCACGGCAGCGTAGGTCTCGACCGTTGAGCTGGGAGATACGCCGGGCTCCTTGCGATAGCCTTGAAACTGCCCTCTCACGACGCAATTTCTATCAAGCGGACGCATGGCTCGCATCACCCGGATTTTTTCGTCGCGGACGCACACTGTGTCGTTGGCCGCCGGGGGATCGATGGCAAGAAGCACCATGACCTGTAATAAATGATTCTGCACGACGTCACGGATCGCGCCGACTTCCTCATAGAGTTTTTCCCGCCCGCGCAGGCCGAAATCTTCCGCCATCGTGATCTGCACGCTCTGAATGTGCTCGTGGTTCCAGATCGGCTCAAGAAAAGAATTGGCGAAGCGAAAGTAGAGCAGATTCTGCACCGGCTCTTTGCCGAGGTAATGATCGATTCGAAAAATCGCCGCCTCCGGAAAGAACTCGTGCAGCGTTCGATCAAGCGCCTGCGAGCTTGCCAGATCACGGCCAAACGGTTTTTCCACGACGACGCGCGCGTCTTTAGCGCAGCCAGCCTGAGCGAGGTTGGCCGCGACTGACGCGAACATGCTGGGCGGGATGGCAAAATAATGCAGAGGGCGCTCGGCGCTTCCCAGTTCTTGGCGCAACCGCGCAAAAGTCGCTTGCTCACGGTAATCTCCGTCCACGTATCTCAGTTGAGCCGAGAGCTTCGCGAAAGCGACTTCATCTACGCCGCCGTGATGGCCGAGGCTCTCATGGGCGTGCTCGCGCATCTGCTCAAGATTCCAACCCGACTTGGAAACCCCGATGATGGGAACATCGAGGTCGCCGCGCCGTATCAACGCCTGCAGCGCCGGGAAAATCTCTTTATAGGCGAGATCGCCGCTCGCGCCAAAAAAAACAAATGCGTCTGAACACACTTCAGCCATAGAGGCCTCCTG
>JBGPIK010000227.1:0-10668 GCA_041484845.1 Binatia bacterium
CGGGCGCTCCTATGGGGACACACTAGGAGAGGAACGGGAAGTGTAACGCAATCGTCACTACCTAATTCCTGCTCGCTTCTCTTCAAACCAACTCAATCGGATCGGGCACGCCCTGTAACATCAGAGGGATGCGACGATCGTCGGCCGAGCCGCCGTAGACGTCGCGATAAATGATTTGCAGCCATCGCTGCAGGCTGGCGCGGCGAATCGTTGGCGCCCGCTCCGGAGCATAAACCAACAGATCCATTTCCGGCGGTGGATCTTCTCCCGGCAATGGGAGTATGTAAGCGCAATCCGCGATACAACGGCACCCCAGTCTGCGGTAAAAGTTCTGACGCCGGCGTTTTACAACGTGTTCGGTGGAGGATTCGCGATCTGCATCGACCTCGAGCAGGATAGGCATTGCATCGTGTCCTTGACGCACGCTCTTAACGGTGTCCTCGAATAATTTCGAACCGACTCCATGGCCGCGGTATCTCGCATCAACCGCCATGTACTCCAATAGACAGAAGTCTTCATCCGCGGCCACAAACAATATACTGAAGGCGATCACGGTGTTGTCCTCGTGAGACAGTAAGAAGCGGTATCCCGGCCTGGAGACCATGGCGAAGAGTTCTGCCTTGGACTTTTGTTCGCGAACGGAAATGGATTCCCGGTAGATCGCATAAAGAGCCTCGAAGCGACGGCCGCCTGCGGTCCCAAGGATTTTGTTAAGCACCGACTTTGCCCGCCAGTACCCTTTTGTTTCGAGTTTTGTTTTGTTCGCTTATTCTAAACTTCATAGCCTGTCTGATCTTCATGATTCCTGCTAGACTCAGGGTATGGTTTGGCAAGACAACTTAATCGTCGCTCCTGCCCAAATCCGTGCTTTGATCCTGCCAACCAAGCGTATCGCCGTGCTGGGTATAAAGACCGCGGCACAAGCGGACCAGCCAGCATACTATGTCCCCGAGTATCTTGTCAGGGTCGGCTTCGATATCGTCCCGGTTCCGGTTTACTATCCTCAAGTGAAGGAAATACTTGGCCGCAAAGTGTTTCGCAACTTGACGGAGATTCCGGATGAGATCGATCTCGTCGAAGTCTTTCGACGAGCTCACGATATCCTGGATCATTTGGACGATCTATTGGATAAAAAACCAAAGGCAGTCTGGTTTCAGTCGGGCATACGCAACGATGTCGTTGCGGAAAGGCTGGCCAGAGCCGGCATCAAAGTCGTCCAGGACCGCTGCCTGATGGTCGAGCACAAAATCGTGGGTCGATCTTGATCACAACGCCGATGCATCGAGGCGCTGTGCGGGTCATTCCCGGTAGACAGAGTCAATAAATCCGCTCTTCTCCAACTCGTCAACAACAGAGAAGTCCACCAGCCGTTCGGGTTTGACATCGATTTTCCCGATGGTGCCGCTATCGATCACCTGCTGAATGCCTTTTAATGTGGGTCGTGGAATCTTTTCGAGGTGCGTGGCATATTCCTGCCAATTGGCCTCCACCATGGCCTGATCGTTCAGCTGGGCAAATTTTGCAAATATTTTATTGGCGAAATCTTTATCGGTCTTGTAACGATGCATGCCGCGAATGAACGCTTTCATGAAGCGCAGCACCGTGGCGCGACGCTGCGCGATAAAGGAGCGCGTCGTGATCACCGGACCCACATTCTCTTCCAGGCCGAGCGTCGAAAAATCCACCAGTTCGCGCATGCCCATTTGCAGCGCCATTAAGTGGAGCGGAAAACTCATGCGCTGCGCAAAAATTCTTCCCGCCGCCATAGCGGCCAATCCTTCCGGCTGTCCCCCGGTTTGTACAATCGAAACGTCCTTGTTGGGGTCCAACCCGTGTTTTTGCAGCGCGTAGCGAAGAATGAAATCCGAAGTCGCGCCAAAGCTCGTAACCCCGACGGCTCTGCCTTTTAGCTCCTTGATATCTTTGATTTCCGGGCGGCCGATCAAGCGATGCTGCGGCACCTTGCTCATGGTCGCAATGATCACGACATCGCTGCCTCGCGCCACCGCGGGAATGACGGCCGGCTCCCCGGCGTGAATGAGCTGGCCGCTGCCGCCGATCAACGCGGCAACGATTCTCGTGCTTCCGCCGACGTGCACCAGCTCAACCGACAGCCCTTCACGGTCGAAATATTTTGCCTCCTTGGCGATCACCGGAATAAACCAGCTGCCCACAGGACTCGGGTACAGAAAGGTCAAGTGTTCTTGCGCTCCCAGCACAGAGACGTGGAGCAATAACCCGCAAATCAAGAGCAAAAAGATAGTCGATCGTTTCATTAAAACTCACCTCTTGGGGCGCTCGTTTACATGGAACGCCGGTTCGTACCATCGAATGCCAACCCGGTGACGTTAAATCACAAACCCATCCCATCCATCAATATATTCGTTAGGCCATGATCCTCCGGCGGCATTGATTATCTCATAAAGTATTCTATGATATCTGATCTATTAATCAGCCCACGGTGGCGCTAGCAATCAATCCGCTAGAGCTAACCCATTTAACCCATAAAGCAAAGCAGTTCGACGGGCACAGGAGTAGTCGTGTGATGGACAAAGTACTGATAGTTGAAGATGAAAACATCATCGCAATGGAGCTGGAACAGCAAATCAAGCAGCTGGGTTACGCCGTGATCGGACCCGTCGCGAGCGGCGAGGCCGCGCTCAAAAATGTTGAAATCGCGCGGCCAGACCTGGTGCTTATGGACATTCGCATTCAAGGCCCTGCCGACGGCATAGAGACCGCGGAAGCGATCCGTTACCGCTTTGACATACCGGTCATTTATCTTACCGCCCATGCCGACCAAACGACGATTCAGCGAGCCAAGATGACCGAGCCGCTCGGCTACCTGTTGAAGCCCTGGCGTGAGCACGAGCTCCAGGCGGCAATCACGGTGGCGCTCTACAAGCACAAAATGAACAAAGCCCTGGAGCAACGCCAGGCCGATTTTCTCGCCATGTTGACCCATGACATTCAAAATCCGCTGCAGCTTGTATTGGGATACGCGGATATTTTAGCGGAAGAACTCAACTCGAGCGGTTTGCATCAAGCGGGACAACTGCTCGATCAAATGCGCGATAATATCCTCAGCACCGGCGATTTGGTTGCAAATTACTCCACACTGCTCGTTATTGAAGGCGGACGCTTCCCGCTCGTGAGTGAACGAGTGCAGATCAATGAGATTCTAAAGCAGGTCGAGACAAGATATGTCGCCGAAGCCACGCGCCGGAACTTGCGCCTTGAAACGAAACTCGCCCACAGCCTACCTTTAGTGGAAGGGGACGCGTCGGCGTTAGAGCGGGTTTTTGCCAACCTCGTCCACAACGGGCTGAAATTTACGCCACAAGGCGGCCAAGTGGTCATCACTTCGTTCCGACACGGCGAAACAGTGGTGGTATCGGTGATGGATACGGGACCGGGCATACCTCCTGAGGAGATACCGGCGCTCTTCGAAAAGTACTGGCGGCGAAAGAGACATTCACATCAGGACGGCAGCGGTTTGGGCCTGTTCATCGTAAAATCGCTGGTTGAAGCGCAAGGCGGTCGCGTCGAGGTGGAAAGCACGTTGGGATTGGGCACTTGCTTTAAAGTGATTCTGCCGGTCCCTTCCCCCCTGTCCGGTAAAAAACCGTAAACCCATCATAGAGCGACATGCGAAATGCTGGATTGAGGCCGCTTCAATCCGGGCGCAACTCAGGTCGCTGTGACTTTCGCTCCGGCTCTTTGTCGCCATCATTAATCATGAGCGATTCCACGCTTAAAATCGACGACCCCTACCAGCGGCTCCGGCGCTATCTGGTAAGCGGCTATATCGTCACAACGGTTGTGCTGGTCGTGCTGTCCTCCTGGTATCTGCTATCGGAGCGCGCTTTCCATTTGCGTCTCGCCGAATCCGAAACCAGCACACTCGCGCGCGCGCTGGAGGAACATGTCTTGCGAACCTTCGGTTCGGTGGACGCGATGCTACGACACGCCAGCCGACGGCTCCTTGAACGCGGCGATCTGGAAACTCAGGACAGCGCCAGCGTCCGGCGACTGCTGCAACAGGAAGCGGCCAACATCCCGTTCGTGCGCTCGCTTTATGTGGATGACCGATTCGGCTACGGACACACGACTTCGCAAGGGGTGGATATCCGAAAACTATGGGCGCGCGATTTCGAACATATTCGCCACTTTTATGAGAAGAGCGACGACCGGTTGTATGTCGGACGACCGAGCAAAGGATCGGTAACGGGACGCCTTAACATTCCCGTAGCTCGCCGGATGGTCAATGCGAAGGGCGAGTTTGCCGGCGTTATCGGCACCTCAATTGATCCTGAATACTTCGAAAACTTTTACCAGGCGCTCGGGCTGAACACCGGGACTGCCCTCTCGCTGGTGCGCAACGACGGGGCGATTCTCGCCCGCGTGCCGCCGTTGACCGGGGCCTTGGACGACGTTTCGCAGTCGCCATTTTTCCAAGAGCAAATTTCTCAAAAGCCATCCGGAACTATTGACGTGGAGCAATCGATCATTGATGGCGCCGCTCGCCTCCTTTCTTTCCGCCGCGTGGGGGATACCGACCTCATTGTTGTGATCGCCCGCGCTCGAGACAGCATACTGGCGTCGTCGCGAAGACTAGCCTTCGGAGTAAACGCGACGGTCGGATCGTCTTTGATCGCACTGCTATTTCTGCTGCTGCTCGTCCTGCGGCAGCTTAAACACCGCGCCGAAGCCGAGGAGCGCTACGCGCTGATGGTTCGCGGCACCAATGATGGGATTTGGGATTGGAACGTCCTCACCCATGAATGCTACTTGTCGCGGCGGTGGAAAGACATCGTAGGATTTCGCGACGATGAATTGCCCAATCTTGAATCATCATTCTTCGAGCGTATGCATCCCGACGATCAGCACCGCATTAAAGATGCCGTCGACCGCCACGTCGAGGGCCAAGCCTCTTATTCCATGGAGATGAGGTTGCGGCACAAAGATGGCCATTACCGCTGGGTTCTTACGCGCGGGGAGTCGGTGCGCAACAAGCAGGGCCGAACGATACGCATGGTCGGCTCCACCAGCGACATCACCGAGCGCAAAATGGCGGAAGCGAAAGCGCTGCAAGCCGCCAGCGAATTGCAGGCGGTTTTTGACGTTTTGCCGGATTTATTCTTTCGCCTCGGTCTGAATGGGGTAATTCGAGGGTATCACGCTCGCTCGCCCGGCGAGTTATATGTCTCGCCTGAAAGGTTTCTGGGAAAATCGTTGCAGGAGGTTTTCCCTGACGCTCTAGCGCCAAAATTACTCCATGCGATTCAGGAAGCCCATCGCCATGATACCATGCAGGTCGTGAACTATGAGCTCCCCATGCCGGACGGGGATAGATCCTATGAAGCGCGAATATTGCCGATCGGGGAGAGCGAGGTCGTCGCGGTGGTTCGGAACGTTACCGAAAACCGACAGTTGGAAGTGAAACTGCGCGAGAGCGAGACACGCCTGCGTACGATCGTCGACTCGACACCCGAGTGCGTGAAGCTTCTCGACGCGGACGGAACTCTGCTCGACATGAACCCCGCCGGTCTGGCCATGATCGAAGCGGATTCCCTTTCTCAGGTGCAAGGCAGCTCCACTTATGCGCTGATCGCCCCAGAGCACCGTGACAAATTCACCGAGGCCTTGCACGATGTGTTTCGTGGATCAAGCCGCCGCTATGAATTCGAGATCATTGGACTCAAGGGTACGCGCCGCTGGCTGGAATCCCACGCCGTGCCGTTGTGGGATTCCGCTTTTCCGGGCCCGGTGAATCAAATGCTCGCCGTGACTCGTGACATCACCGAACGCAAGCGGGCGGAGGAACAAACCAAGGCATCGTTGCGGGAAAAGGAAACATTGCTTAGAGAGATTCACCACCGCGTCAAGAATAACCTGCAGATCATCTCCAGCTTGCTCTATTTGCAGTCGGGCACTCTCGTTGATGCGACGGCGCGCCAAGCTCTAAAGGAAAGCCAGGATCGAGTTCACTCCATGGCTCTGGTGCACGAGCAACTGTATCGCTCCTCGAGTCTTGGCGCCATCAACTTTGGCGAACATCTGCGCCAACTAGCGGGCAGCGTGGCACGCTCCTATGGCCCGGCGAGCGGTCGTGTGCACCTGACAATGGAGTTAGAAAGCATTGCTGTCGATCTTGACCTGGCTATTCCGGTTAGCCTTATTTTCAACGAAGTACTCGCCAACGCGTTTAAGCATGCCTTTCCCGGAGAACGGGCCGGCACGGTGCAGGTTGCTTTCTTCGCCGACGGGTCGGAAACGTTGACTTTGCGGGTGCGCGATGATGGCGTAGGGTTGCCGCCTGACTCTGAGTACGATCGAGGGCGCTCGCTCGGCCTCAAAATCATCCGCAATCTCACCGAGCAGATCCACGGACAATTGGAGATCCAATCGCAGCACGGCATGACGTTTCAGCTCTCATTCGCGAATCTAAAGACCCCGTCGTAGAGTTTACGCAAAGCTCGAGCTTGATGCATCGTCTCCCGTTTTTCACATCGACGCACGCGCCGTTTCGTGTTACGGGATAAGGGGTCCGTTCTGTATAGAACGTTGAAAAGGGCTAAAAACAGGCTGGTCCAAAAAGTTTCAGCTATGAGAGAAATGGAGTGTTGGAGTACCGGAGTATTGGGTTTAATACATCACTCCATTACTCCGCCACTCCAGTACTCCATCGCCAAGCCGATAGCGGTGCATCGCAATGAAGTAGATGTCCTTTTTCAATGGTCTGGGCAAGAATGAAGCCCCAGCAACTTGATCCCGCGCGCCCGAATGTGGCGCGTAATGCCGGCATCATCAGCCTCGCCGTGATGGCGAGCCGTGTTCTCGGTCTCGTACGGGACCAGGTCTTTGCGATTCTCTTTGGTGCCGGGCTGCAGTACGACGCGTTTCTCACCGCTTTTCGTATCCCCAATTTGCTCCGTGATCTGTTCGCTGAAGGAGCGCTGTCGGCCGCCTTCGTAACCACCTTTACTCAGGTTCTGGAAACCAAGGGCGAGGAGGAAGCGTTTCGGCTTTCAAATCGCGTCGCAACCGCGTTGATGATCCTCCTCGGGATAATCTGCATCTTGGGATGGATTTTTGCGCCAACGATCGTCAATTTGCTTGCGCCCGGATTTTTCGCTGTGCCTGGCAAGGCGGATCTGACCATTCATTTGACGCGCATCATGATTCCCTTCTTGCTGCTGATCGCGCTGGCAGCAAAGGCGATGGGCATACTGAACGCGCGCCACAATTTCGGCGTGCCGGCGATCGCGCCGGTGTTTTTCAATTTAGGTTCCATCATAGGCGGATTATTTCTCGGTTTCACCGCCGGCCCGGCCCTCGGTCTTAGCCCCATCGAGGGAATGGCTTTCGGAACGCTCATCGGCGGGCTCTTGCAATTCGCCGTCCAATGGCCCAGCCTGCGGCGCGCCGGTTTCCGCTACCGGCCTATGCTGAGTCTGAGCGACCCCGGCGTGCGTCAGATTATGCGCCTCATGGGCCCCGCGATCATTGGCACGGCGGCCGTGCAGGTCAATGTCTTCGTCAATACCAATTTCGCTTCATCGATTATCGATCCCGCCACCGGCATTGTCGCTAACGGACCCGTCTCTTGGTTGAGTTATGCCTTTCGGTTTATGCAATTTCCCATCGGCGTTTTCGGCGTGGCCGTCGCCACCGCAACGCTGCCGCCGCTCTCGCGCAGCATGGCCCGCGAAAACTACAACGAATTTCGACAAACGCTGGCGCATGGCCTGGCGTTGGTCTTTCTTCTTTGCATTCCTTCGGCTGTGGGACTGGCGGTACTGGGGCGACCCATCGTTGCGCTGATTTTCGAGCATGGCCGATTTAGCGCGTTGGATACCCTGGAAACCGGCAATGCTTTGGCCGCCTATTCCATCGGGCTGGCCGGTTACGCGGCGGTCAAGGTCCTTTCGCCGGCGTTTTATGCGCTCAACGACGCCCGTACGCCGATGCTGATCAGCCTCGGCTCCATCGCCGTCAACTACGTCATGAACTCAATGTTGGTAGGCCGGTTCGGTCACGTCGGCTTGGCGTTTTCCACCTCGACCGTCGCACTGGTCAATTTTCTCCTGCTAGCGATCTTCATGCGACGGCGGCTAGGCCGCTTGGAAGGAGGCCACCTTGTTTCAACCGTCCTGCGTATCTGTTTAGCCTCGCTTCCCATGGCCGTGGTCGCATGGTCGGTCAGCGCCTTTTCGATCGGGGTGCCGCTTCATGGCCTCGCGCTTCAGCTGGTCAGGGTCGTGGCATCCATTACGCTGGCGGGCGTGGTTTTTTACCTGAGTTGTCAAATGCTTCATATCGAGGAACTCAGCGAGGCGGCCAATGCAATCGGCGCAAGATTTTTCAAGGGATTGCGCAAACGATAAAGGGCGCGGCAGGAGCGTGTCTCCAGCGCCGATGATTCGCGCAAAAATTGACATCGCTCCGGCGCGGATCTATACGTTTGACATTGCGGTTGTCCGAAAACATTCAGATCTCGATTTGCGCAGCCGGTGCGCTATGATCAAAGTTGGGCGGGCGTTTTTCTTTTCCTTCGTTTTCGCTTTCACCTTAGACGCGCATGCCGCCGTCCCAACGAGCAAAGCTTCCGGTCCAACTGCGGCCAAGCTTCGTATCAGTCAATCGGCTCTGAACACGAGATCCGCCGTTTTATGGATCGCCCAAGCGCAAGGCCTCTTTGCCAAGAACGGTCTGGAAGCAGAAGTCATCTTGCTGCAAAGCAGCAACTTGCAAACGGCAGCATTGGCCGCCGGCGACGTGCAACTCGCCACCATCGGCGGCGCCACGGTGCTCTCGGCCGTTGCTGCAGGCCAAGACCTTAAGATTGTTGCCAGTCCCAGCAATCGCCTCCCCTACGATCTCGTCGTAAGGCCGGAAATCAAGGAAGCCAAAGACTTGCGCGCCAAGCGCTTCGGGGTCACGAGTGTCGGTGGCACTACCTGGATGGCGGCGATTTTGGCCCTGCGCCATTTCGAACTGGACTTGCGCCGTGACAACATCCAACTCAACGCGATCGGCAATCAAGGAGTTCTTGCGCAGGCCATCGAGGCGGGAAACATTGACATGACCCTTGTCGATCCATTCCTCAGCCGTAGACTTCAGCAAAAGGGACTGCGGGTCATGCTTGAGCTTTATCACGCCAACATTCCCTTCATCAACACGAGCGTCGTGGCCAGCGCTCCCTATCTCCGCGAGCACGAAGACCGTGTGGAAAACTTTCTCAGAGCCATGCTCGAAGCTCAGGCCTTCATCGGTGCTCCGGGCAATAAGAGCGCTGTGATGAGGACCGTCATGAACCACATGAAGATCACCGATGCCGGAGTAGCCGATGAAGGTTATCAGGACCTGTTCCTGAGCCTTGAGAAAAAGCCCTACCCGCCAATTGAGGCGCTGCGCAATATCCAGCGCATGATGGCGCCGATAAATCCTAAAGTCGCCAAAGTTAATCCGGAACAGGTCATCGACACGCGGCTCATCCGTAAGCTCGATGAAAGCGGGTTCATCGACGGCCTTTACAATGCGCAGAAAAGATAAGGCCGGGGCCGCGAGCCTTCTACTTGACCAATAGCTCTTTCATGATTTTTTCCATGGGCTTTAGCACTTCTTGCGTCTGCTCCGGCGTGATTACGAGAAGAGGAACGCCCTTTTCATCCAGGTCGGATAGCTCTTCATAAAATGACTTCATTCCTTTTCGCCGGTGTACCCGGCCCGTGCCGGCTAGAATCTTGGAACCATCGGCCGATAGGGCAAAGTCGATGAATAACGCTGCCGCGTTGGGATGCAGCGTGTTGGCATAGATCGCATAGTTGCCTCCTACGACGGCAGGCGTCGGGTTGGGGAAAACGACAGTTGCAGGACAACCCTTCTGTTTCATTCGCAGAATCGCGTCCGGATAAATCTCAACGGCAATTTTAAACTCTCCGGCACATAGCAACTGCGCCTGCTGGGTATGGCCGCGGCGCACCGTTGTGCCGTTCGCCAGAAGCTTCTGCACAAACTCCCGAGTTTTTGGCTCTCCCAAAGCGATAAGCCACGCCGTGAGCGCGCGCTCCAGTTCCAAATCAATCGTTAAGCGCCCCTGCCATTTTGGATCGAGCAAATCGTCATAGCCCTTCGGCGCTTCCTCTTTTTTTACCTGCCGATGGTTGTAGGCGATGGTCGCCAGCCCTAGGCTATCGGCGTAAAAATAGCCATCCTTGTCATATTGCTCCCGCGGATAGAATTGGCTTTCCGGGGAGCGGTAGCGCGCATAAAGACCCGCGTTCTTCAACGTGGTAACGTTTTCGGTTCCCACTGAAATAACATCTGCCGATAATTGACCTGCTCGGTGTTCCATCAAAGTTCGAAAGACGAGCTGGTTGCCGCTACCGCGCCAAAAGTCCGCCTTGATGAAGGGATATTTGGTCATGAACGCTTTCACATAGGCGCTGATCAGCTCGGCGTTGGAGACGGAATAGTGGACGAAAGAGCCTTCACGCCGAGCCCCTGCCTCGAGCCGTTTTTGCCGTTCCGCGGGGGGTGCACGTCAAAATTGTGAGATGAAAGTCAGGCGGCCGTGCGGGCTTGGGTTGATCGACGTTCCCAGAAATCCTCGAAGCGGCCGCTGAGCTTGCAGCACCGTAGGGCAATAATGGCGTCGACTCC
>JBGPIK010000228.1:0-10640 GCA_041484845.1 Binatia bacterium
TGAATGGCTGAGTTTTGGACTCAGCGAAATCAGATCACAAACCACCGGCTGGAAGAGCGTTGCGGCGCTCTCGATCGTGAGGTGCAGGCCGGCCCGCTTGACGGCGACGGAAAGCTCGACGACTTCCGGGGTCAGAAGTGGCTCGCCACCGGTAATCACGACGTGACGCGCGGGATACGACGCGACTTTCCGCATAATCTTACTCAGGCTCCAGGGCTCGCCTTCGGGGCGCCACGACGTGTACGGCGTGTCGCACCAGGCGCAACGGAGATTACAGCCGGAAGTGCGAATAAATACAGATGGCATTCCCACCAGCCGGCCTTCGCCCTGAATCGAATAAAATATTTCAGAAATGCGCACCTCGATACATTAACAAAGGTCGGGCGACGGGGGAAGCCGAGAACCCGACGACTGCGCTTCGACCGCGACGCTTTTTGCTCCGTGAAGAATTTCTCCCGGCGCCTGCAGGGGGGTCCAGGAAATTCCGCTTCTCTTTAGCAACCTGGATCCGCGGTTGAGATCGAAACCAACGGCTGCGCGAGGTGTAAGCCCGGAGCGGCGAAGACACTGCAACGAATAGCTTCAAGGTCTTGTTGGATGCTTGGCCCGCCGGCGCACCTTGTCTACAGAGATACCCTATGCACCGAAGCCGAATGGCCACTAAAGGGCAGAGGCCCATTGTTTTCGCCGTGTAGGGCTTACGCCTCGCGCTCTGCGTTATTTCCAACTGGAGAATCCAGGATTGACCGCCGATTCCATTGCTCACTCGCGGTAATCTTGAAACGCCGGTTGCTTGTGATACAGGTAGAAGGTTGGCGCGGCGGGGAAAGGGGCTATTCTATAAATTGAGCCGACGCGAGGTGCCGAAAACGTCTGTTTGCAGGTTGATGCCAAGGACCAATTCTGCATTTTACCGTGGTGCCCGAGAGCACGGCGATGAGCGTACATAAAGAAGCTTTGCTGGTTGAAGAGCAGAAACTACGCCGGCTGCGCAGAGCCATGGACCTCACCGCCGCTTTGCTTTGGCGGGTCAATCTGACTTTGGAAGAAGCGCAGGATGTCGTTAACCATGCCAAGCAAACCGCGCTGCAACTTTTTCCAGATAAAGAAGAGACCTTCGACTTGATTTACGGCTCGCGCTTTCGCCGCATTCTGGCGGAAAAATATCAGCTGCAATAAATTCGCTCTATGATTCAGAATTGGATTCAGATCCGCGGCGCCAAGCACCACAATCTGAAGAACCTTGACTTGCAAATTCCCTTAAACGCCTTGACGGTGGTCACCGGAGTGAGCGGTTCGGGAAAATCGACGCTGGCCTTCGATATCCTCTACGGCGAGGGGCAAAGACGCTATGTCGAAAGCTTCTCGGCTTACGCCCGGCAATTTCTTGATCGCATGGACAAGCCGGACGTGGAAAGCATCGAGGGGATCCCGCCGACCATCGCGATCGATCAGCGCCGGCCGGTAAAAACATCGCGTTCCACCGTCGGCACGATGACCGAATTGCACGATCACTTTAAGCTGCTCTTCGCGAAAATAGCCATGCTCCACTGCCGCGGCTGCGACCGCACGGTGGAGCGGGACTCGGCGCAATCGATTTTTCGCAAGCTTTCTTATTTACCCGAAGGAGCGCCGGTTATCCTCACCTTTTCCCTCCCGCGCTCAACGCTGCCCTGGGAGGAAGTGAGATCAGGTCTACAGCGCGCCGGATTCCATCGCCTGCTGTGCGCGCAAACGCTACGTGATCTGGAAGAAATCAACGACCTCCCCGCGGGCGATGAAGCCTTGCAAGTGGTGGTTGACCGTTTTGCGTTTCGCCCACAGAACAAGAAAAGAATCTCAGGCTCGTTGGAGCAGGCTTTCCACTATGGCAAGGGCAAACTCAATCTCTTCTTGCCGCAAGAAGAATGGCGTCGCGAGCCGTTCAGCAACCTCCTCCATTGTCCGTACTGCGATATTGCTTATCGCGATCCGACGCCTAATCTCTTTTCTTTTAACAGCCCCTTGGGCGCTTGCGAAACCTGTCGCGGCTTCGGCCGGGTCATCGACATCGATCTCGACCTCGTCATTCCCGACCCGGGGAAATCGCTCAGCGAAGGTGCCATCAAACCGTGGATCATCAAAGCCCGGCGCATGCGCCGGCTGCTGGATTTCTGCGAGCGCAAACGAATCCCTGCCAAAAAACCGTATGGGGAACTGAGCGCGCAACAAAAGCGGCTTATCCTAGAGGGCGAGGGTGAATTTAAAGGCATTCGCGGCTGGTTTCGCCGCCTGGAACGAAAGAGCTACCGAATGCACGTGCGCGTTTTACTTTCCCGCTATCGTGCCTACCTGCTGTGTCCGGATTGTCAGGGAAGCCGGCTCAAGCCCGATGCGCTGCATTATCGCATCAACGGCAAAGACATCGCACAAGTGAATGCGATGAACGTCGCTGAAGCGCAGCGCTTCTTTAACGAGCTCAAACCTGCCGGCGCCATAGATCAAGTGGCGAGTTTAATCCTCGACGAAATCCGCCGGCGCCTGAGTTATCTCGTCGGCGTCGGGCTCGAATATTTGACTCTGGACCGCCAATCGCGCACGCTTTCCGGCGGCGAGCTCGAACGGGTCGATCTCACCACAGCCATTGGTTCATCTTTAGTGAACACGCTCTACGTTCTCGATGAACCGTCCATCGGTCTGCACCCGCGCGACAGCCGCCGCCTTGTCGAAATCTTGCACCGTCTGCGCGCGAACCAAAATACCGTGGTCGTCGTCGAGCATGATCCCGAAATCATCAAGGAGAGCGACTACATCATTGACTTGGGGCCAAAAGCCGGCGAGCAGGGCGGTCAAATCATGTTCGCCGGAACCTATGAATCGCTGCTCAAAGATAAGCATTCCCTCACAGCCGCTTATCTGAGCGAACGCAAGAGCATTCCTTTCCCCTCGCGTAATCGCAAGCCCCTGATGCAGCGCGCCATCAAAATCAAAAGCGCGCAGGCCAATAACCTTAAGAACATCGATGTGGACATTCCGCTGGGCCTTTTGGTCTGCATCACCGGCGTTTCAGGCTCGGGAAAATCAAGCCTCGTCGATGAGGTGCTCTACCGGAATATCAAAAAGCTCAAAGAGGCGCCCACCGCGCCGGTGACCCACTGTGCGGCGATCACAGGGGCGGACAAAGTTTCCGAGGTAGTGCTGGTCGATCAGTCGCCGGTGGGAACTACGCCGCGCTCAAATCCCGCGACTTATATGAAAGCCTTTGACGGCATACGTCGATTGTTTGCCGCCGCCGAGCTGTCGCGCCTGCGCGGTTATACGCCTTCGACCTTCTCGTTCAACGTCGAGGGCGGGCGGTGCGACACCTGCCGGGGTGAAGGATTCGAAAAGGTCGAGATGCAATTTCTCTCGGATGTCTATACCTCCTGCCCGGAGTGCCACGGCAGCCGCTTTCGCGAAGAGATTTTAGAAGTCAACTATCGCGGCAAGAACGTCCGCCAGATCCTCGATTTGACCATCGCAGACGCTATCGAGTTCTTTAAGGATACGCCGGAAATCACCCATGCCTTGCTGCCGCTGCGCGCTGTCGGGCTCGAATACGTTCGCTTGGGCCAACCGCTCACCACCCTATCCGGTGGCGAATCGCAACGGCTCAAACTGGCCGCGCATATGGCAAAGGCCAAAAGAGCCGGCGCGCTTTTTATCTTCGATGAACCGACCACGGGTCTTCACTTCCACGATATTGAGCGGCTGCTCTTGGCCTTCAACGAATTGATCGACCAGGGCCACTCCATCGTGGTCATCGAACATAACTTGGAAGTCATTAAATGCGCCGACTACATTATCGATCTCGGACCGGAAGGCGGCGACGGTGGAGGGCGGGTCATCGCCACCGGCACGCCTGCGCAAATCGCGGCCGTGGCGGAATCGCACACCGGCGTTTACCTCAAGCCCCACTTGAAAAGGGCAGCCGCTTCTCCGTTCGGCCCGCTTTTGGAAACGAGAAACATTCAAGAGTCTCAGGGGTTGATCGAAGAAGAGAACGCCATCACCATCGTTGGCGCTAAGGAACACAATCTCAAAAACATCAGTCTGAAGATTCCACGCGATCGCTTCGTTGTGATCACGGGCTTGAGCGGTTCCGGCAAATCATCGCTGGCCTTCGATATCATCTATGCGGAGGGGCAGCGGCGTTACATCGACAGTCTCTCAGCTTATGCGCGCCAGTTTCTCCAGGTCATGGCGCGCCCAAACGTTGATTTGCTTGCCGGTATCCCTCCGACCGTGGCGATTGAGCAACGGCTCAGCCAAGGCGGAAAAAACTCCACGGTCGCAACGGTAACCGAGATCTATCATTACTTAAGGCTACTTTATGCGAAGGTGGGAAAACAACACTGCGTGCAGTGCGGCCGGCAGATTCGCTCGCTCACGCGCAGCCAGATCCTTGATCGGATCGGGCGCTCTTACCGCGGCAAAGAAGTCATGGTCTTGAGTCCCATCGTACGCGGGCGCAAAGGTTTTCACAAAGAAGTGATCGCTGGCGCAAGGCGCCTCGGCTATCGCCGTGCCCGCATTGACGGCAAGTTGATCGACCTGCGGGCGCCGGAATTGGCGCAAGGACTCGAGCGCTTCAAAGAACACGATATCGACATCGTGATCGGCAAGGCCAAGGCCGGGGGCCATGAGGTCGAGGCGCTGGTGGATCATGGGCTGCGATTAGGCAAT
Source organism: Binatia bacterium (assembly GCA_041484845.1). Classification (GTDB taxonomy): domain Bacteria; phylum Desulfobacterota; class Binatia; order UBA9968; family UBA9968; genus JBGPIK01. The sequence continues at coordinate 4,705 of JBGPIK010000228.1, forward strand.
GGCGTGATCCATTTGATTTCGGAGCGCGGCGAGCAAATTTTTAATCAACGCCTCTTTTGCCTGCGGTGCGGCATCGGCTATGAGCCCCTTGATCCACGGCTGTTTTCATTTAACAGCCGTCAGGGAGCCTGCTCTCACTGCGGCGGCATGGGCTTTCAATGGGATTTCGATCCCGACCTGCTCTTCGCCGACCGGCGCAAATCGGTTAGCCAGTCCTTGCGCGGGATCGCCGATTCTTTCACCGTGAACGCGGCTCACCTAGAGCGCGTGATCCAGCGCCTGCTCAAAGAGATCGAGGACATCGACCCCATCGACACCGACAAACCCTTCGGCCGCCTGGCAAAGAAGATCCAAGAGGAAATTCTTTTCGGCGGCACGGGCCGCGCCGCCTTCGCCGGCCTGATTCCCCGGCTGCGAGAGATTTGGCAAGACGGCGCCGACGAAGCGAATCAGGAACTCTCGGAACTGTTGACGGAGTCTCCCTGCACCGCCTGTCACGGCCAAAGGCTCAACCCGCGCGCGCAAGCGGTGCGCGTCGATGGCAAAGCGATCTCGCAGGTGACGGCGTTATCGGTGGATGACGCGAAAAAATACTTCGACGGTCTGAAACTAACCCAGAGCGACAACGGGAACGCCGAACGTGACCACGCCGTGGCGGATAAAATCGTCCGCGAGATCCAACAGCGGCTCAATTTTTTGGCGGAAGTCGGTCTGCCGTACTTAACCCTTGACCGCCGCGCCGACACGCTTTCCGGTGGCGAAGCGCAGCGCATCCGCCTCGCCGCGCAGCTCGGCTCCAGTCTACGCGGAGTTTGCTACATCCTCGACGAACCAACCATTGGCTTGCATCCGCGCGACAACGCCATGTTACTGCGCACCCTGCGCCGCCTTAAGGAGGTTGGCAACAGTGTTCTGGTTGTCGAGCATGATGAGGCGACGATTGAAGCCGCCGATCTGATCGTCGACCTCGGCCCGGGCGCGGGAGTGCGCGGCGGCAGCATCGTCTCCATGGGTACACCCGAGGAGATCCGCCATAACCCGAACTCACCCACCGGAGCGTTCCTCAGGGCGGAAAAAAAACGCATTGGACCGAAGCGGGAGCTCACCAAGTCGAACTGGCTTTCGATCCGCGGCGCGAAGGCGAATAATTTAAAGAATGTCGATGTTCGGTTGCCCCTCGGCATGTGGACTTGCGTCACCGGCATCTCGGGGTCAGGCAAGAGCACCTTGGTGAAGGAAGTCTTGTACAAGGGCCTCAAGATAAAACTGGACCAGTTCGCCGGCCGGCCGGGCAGCCACAAGGAAATTACCGGTTGGCAGTCCCTCGAACGAATCGTCGAGGTCGATCAAACCCCGATCGGCAAAACACCGCGCTCGGTTCCGGCTTCTTACGTCGGCATACTGGACGAGATTCGTAAACTCTACGCCCTGGCGCCGGAAGCGCGCCTGCGCGGGTACACGCCGAGCCGATTTTCCTTCAACGTCAAGGGCGGCCGATGCGAAGAGTGCGCCGGACAAGGCAAGATTCGCAAGGAAATGAGTTTCCTGCCCGATGTTTTCGTCGACTGCGAGGCCTGCGGCGGCGAGCGTTTCAACGAAGATACACTCGCCATTCGTTTCAATGACAAGAGTATCGCGGACGTATTTCGCATGACGGTGGAAGAAGCCGTGCCGTTCTTCCACGCCTTTCCGAAAATTGCCCGGCCGCTGAAGATCTTGGACGACACCGGTATGGGCTACATCGCGCTCGGGCAAGCGAGCAACACACTCTCGGGCGGCGAAGCGCAACGCATCAAACTCGCCTACGAACTGGGAAAGGAATCCCACGGCAAGACGCTCTATGTGTTGGACGAACCTACCACCGGCCTGCACTTCGTCGACGTGGAAAAGCTGATCCATATTCTCCACCGCCTGGTTGAGATGGGTAATACCGTGGTCACGATCGAGCACAATTTGGACATCGTCAAAGATGCCGATTATTTAATCGATCTCGGACCGGAGGGCGGCGAGAACGGCGGCCGGGTCGTCGCCCGCGGTTCACCCCTGGAAGTCAGCGCCGACGGCCAACACTCGTTCACGGCCCGTTTCCTGCGCGATTATTTGAATGGCGCGGCGGCGCAAGCGGGCCCTGCCAGCCTGGAACAGTCCTGCGCAGAGCTGACCGCGTAAAATGGCCACGCGAATTCTGTCGATGCTGGGTAGCGGACTACGACTCAAGTGTCCGCGCTGCGGCACTGGATCTTTGTACGAAAAACCGTTCAGGATGCGTCTCAATTGTAATTGTTGCGATTTGAAATTCGAGCGCGAGCAGGGTTATTTCGTCGGCGCCATCTACATCAATTATGCGGCTACGGTCGCGATTGCCGTGCCGGGATTTTTTCTACTTGACGTATTTACGAGCATGAACATCAACCAGCAACTCGCTCTGTGGGTTCCTTTCGCGGTGGTTTTCCCATTGATGTTTTTCCATCACTCACGAAGTCTTTGGCTCGTCTTTGATTATTTTTTCAATCCCGCCCAGAGCGTTTACAGCGTGCCGCCAAAGAAATCGCCGAACCACTGACAATGTGTCACAACAGCAGCCTATCGCGACCCAGCCCGGCAATCCTTCGATCATAAACGCTGCTTCGATTCAGCCGAAATTGTTTTCCTTTCGACTGTTTTTACATGGGCCGCCAGAGAGTGACGGCTGGTCTTTCGCTCCCTTTGACTCTCTTGACGAACTTCGTGGAGCCAGTCCATCCAGTCCTTTCCTTATAATCTTCATACGCAATTACCTCCTCCGGTTGGCGAATGGAGAGACTTGTACTGGCTCAACGTAACGCAACCAGGACTTACTAATAAATGAGATTTGAAAGGTGAGTCTCCGATTCTCCGAGAGTATCGGAAATGACTCGCGGTTACATCAACGCTTTGATTAAGAGATGAATCTCAAGGGTGACGCGCCAACGATTATGCCGCTACGATGTCCACGCGAGCAGCATAACCGAGTTGTCGGAGCAATTGCTCGCAGTCCTCCCACGTTAAACCGAAGACGCGCACGTCGGCAACTCCAAGTCGTGCCACCGCGTCGGATATGACACCTACATCTTGCTCCGCGAATTCTCCCTCCATCATCGCCTCTTCCGCCCAACTGACCAACTCCGCAAGGGAAACGTCATGGCGCAAGTACGCCGCGATTTTGTCGGCTACGGTCTGTTTTGAGAGAGTCATATGACCAATCCTATACTTTCTGGTGCCCTTATCCACCGGATATTTCTCATGCACTTCAACAAGTTTGCCCTGCTCGTAGTAGATCTCCTGCCAAAACCGCAGCGTCACGTCCATCACGTCGACTTCCTTAACGTAGCGCGCCCGCCAACCGAGGCGTCCCGGCACATCCAGCCAATAGCGCCTTCCGCCGCCGGGCAGCTCTTCCCAGCTTCTAAATTTCTTTTCGTTCTGGACGCGACTATTCATTCCTCTTCGCTCTCCGTGTCCCGTCCCATACAGTACTTGATGTCGTAGTTGCCTGCCCTGAGTTTCATCGAAGGGCCTGTCCTGAGCTTGGTCGAAGGGATGAAGTTCGACCCCTCACCTGTGAACCCGTGGTGCCCCGCCAGCACCCGGTCGATTTCGACCCGGGTGGCTTGGTCGAACCTCTTGGGCTGAAAAGGATTACCGACCACTTTAATTTTCCTAAAGCCCTTCCTAACCGTCAGTTGCCGACTTTCTCATTCAATTCCTCGTAACGCGCCCAATAGGCACCGTCGAGTTTCTTAGCTAAGTGACCGACCGTTTTGAATGCTTCTCTCATATAAGCTTCATCTGTGGGGAGGTTTGCGTACTCCTCGGTTCCCGTAATGGCTTCAAGCTGAATACGAATGTTCTCGGGGACATCGCGCGCAAGCTCGTGTACGTAACGGTTTCTGATCTCCCGGAGCGCATCTAGGGTCTTCCACGTTTCCTTTTCGATCTCCAATCGAAGGCCGCGGTCGTTCTCAAAGTAATAAACGTACTTATTAAAGTGTGGGATTGGCTTGGTAGGCAGTCGCAGAGGTTGCTTCTGCATATCTGCCATGTTTTTCGCCACCTCAAGGAAAAGATTTTCGATCAAGCTGAATAGCTGGACAAGCACCGAGCTTCTCAGGTAGTAGCGGAAGGTCTCGTCTGACAGAGTCATCTCTTCGTGAAAGAGTTCCGACTCCGCAGTGCCCATCGTTTTCTCTCGGATCAGGGACCGCCGACTTTCCACAAGGTAGGTCTTTACGAACTTGGCACCGAACTCGAAGTATCGTTGCAGGCTCTTCAGGCGAGCGTCGAATCCATAGAATGCTTCAAGAAAGCGCTCCGGCGGATCATAGACCGGGTCGATCGAGAGTGCCTCGCTAAAGTCAAAATGATCAGCACGCGCCTTTCTACCACGATCTTTTCTAATTGGCACAGGAACCCCGCAGGTTTGACTTTGGAACTCCCCAACGGTCGACCATCTTAGAAATCTCCTCGATTTGCCCGCCTGGGGTGACGTGAATGATAAGGACTTCGTCGGCCAGGGCCGCTACGAGTTCGTTGCGACGACGGGCGGACTCAGTATCAGGCCGCCGCGGACGTTTCTCGAAAGGTGAAAGCAACAGCAAACGGCCGGAGTCCAAGGCCGGCCGCCAATCGGCTGGGATTCTAATTTTCATCATGGAACGTGCCAGACATATGATAATGGGCTGTTTCCCGCGCAGCAAAATCCGCAGGCATTCCTTTTCCACGGGAGAGTGAAACCCACTCACGACAGTCACCCCGTCGTCGCGTAGTTTCCGAACTGTGTCGTAAGCCCCAAGGATAGCATCACCAGGGCAACGGACCGAGCAGAACAAGCCGACTTTCTTCTCAACGAGGATTTCCGGACTTCCAATGGCCCAGAGTCGGGGAGGAACATCACGCCCTAACCGGCTCTCGAAATCGTGAGGCCAATGGGCGTCTGACGGCGTTAAGGTCAAGACCTGAATCGGACTGGTCCTCCTATTTACCTCTTGCCCTGCGCTCGATTGCTCTTGAAATTTCTGACGAGTCTTTTCCTTTCAAGTTGCTTCCCGTCGAGTGTTTGAAATGGTTTGTCCGAGTGCAACAACCGCTTATCAAATAGCAATCAAATAAGAATTACATGCCGGGGATACCGTAACCCACTGACAACATAGAGTTATTACTCTCATTAGCTTGGGGTCTATCCGGGAAACCCGGTCAATCATCAAATAACGGTCAAATAAGCTTTTTAGGCCCAGAAGGGCACATATCTGGCGTATTTTTTCCCCTGGTCTGGATCATAGGGCCTGATAAAACCATTCTCCATCGTGTCCCGGATAATGCGGGAAGCGATCGCGCTGTTTTTTTCCTCAATACCAAAGCGCTCCCTCAGGCTCGAATTCGTCATTGGATTCCGCTCAACGTAACGCAAACAGGCATGTAAGTAGCAAGCCCTAATTTTGTCTCCTCGGTCCATGTCATTGAGCGACCGGTGCGTATCTTTTCTCTGCCTGTTTGCCCAGGCCCAGGCAGCCTTTCGTTTTGGGTTTACGAAAGGGTACGCCGACCTAATTCTCATTTCCACACTTTTTGATAATAGCTCGGGTGCGCGAAAAGATCATACTCGCACGCAATAAAAAGAGGCATGAGAAAACTCCCATGCCTCCATAATCCAAGCAAATACGGTCGAGCTATTTCTTCTGCCCGGCCTGACTTGCCGTTTCCCCGTATAACCTGCGGCCAATGGTATCGATTGGCGGAAGCTTATACCCCTGATTAATCGCGATTCCTTCTCTTTTCATGGTTTCGTAAAAATCGCGAAGTTTTTGAAAATTAGGATTCCCGGTTCTCTCCTCTTCTTCTTCGGTGAGAACTTGCTTAACTTTTTCAATGATTTCCATGAAAGTCCTCCATCAGAAGTAATTTCTACTGTGCAAGAAAAA
>JBGPIK010000229.1:0-10595 GCA_041484845.1 Binatia bacterium
CCCGCAGCTTGCTGCGTAATGAGCTATTCCAGACCTCTAAGAGTCCGTCATTCCCGAATGCTTCTATCGAGAATCCAGGCGAGACCGAACCTGGACCCCCGACCCATTCGACGTAGCTCAGGGTCGTGGTGAGCACAGTCGAACCACGATTAAAACATTCGGGGGTGACGCTGTTGGGATAAAATCTCACCGCTATGTTCTGATACCCCGTCAGCTTGCTGCGGGATAGTTCATTTCCGCTAAGTCCAGCCTATCGGGACCAGGTTCATCCATTTTTTCATTTCAACCTCATTCTTTCAAGTCAAGATCCTTGATCCACTTCCGGCGAATTGTCCTACAAGCTGACGTCTTCCGAGAAAAACGTCACTCGACTTAGAACATCTTAAAGGAAAACCGTTACCCGCCCGAAGCGTGCACAATCTCCCATCACACCGTCGGCGCTGTCAACACCCCGTATTCGGTATTAGAAGCACGCGGTTTCCACCAACTATCAATAGCTGGACCACAAGCGGAAGTTTCTGCTATTAGTTTTCGGGACTGCGATCTTCGTTGAGCGAGCGAAGGCTACTTTCCGGAGGCACAATGACAGGGAATGTAAAATCGACGAGAATCTTCGGCTTGGTATGTCTTCTTAGCTTTTTTTGCCGCATCTCATCGGCAATCGGTGCTGAAGGAAGCGTGTCCCCTGCTGAGCGCATACGCCTCAGCTATACGTCCATTACGCCTTCAGGCGCTCCGCTTTGGCTCCCCTATGAGCTTGGTCTTTTCAAAGAAGAGGGTCTCAATGCGGAGCTGATTTATGTCAATTCAGCAACGCGAGCTCTATCGGCGCTATTCGCAGGCCAGACTCAATTTACCACCGGCGGTGTCAGTACAACCGTTCAGGCTTTTATGAGTGGCGGAGACCCTGTGGCGATTGCAGGAACCGTCAATAAAATGAACGTTTCAATTTTTAGCGTACCTGAAGTGCAGTCACCCTCAGCACTCAAGGGAAAGAAGCTAGGAATTACACGCCTGGGCGGCCTGTACGATTTCGCGGCCAACTACGCTTTAAAGAAATGGGGGCTCGCCGCCGGAAAGGACGTAGTGTTGATTCAGATCGGCGAGGTTCCGGCTATCATGGCGGCACTGGAAAGTCGCGCCATTCACGCGGCGGTGCTCACGACTCCCTTTACCATTCTAGCGGCCCAAAAGGGCTATCATGAGCTTATCGATTTATCCAAATCCGATCTCGAATTTCAGAACACCACGATACTTTCGACCCGGTCGCTCATTAAGAAATCGCCTGACACGTTTCGAAAATTCATGCGCGCCTATAGCAAGGGCTTGGCCGCTTACCATACACAAAAAGACGCCACTCTCAGGGTGATGGCAAAATACATCAAGGGGATCGATCCCTATCTGCTGGAAAAGAGCTACGAAGCATACCGAGAATGGATACCGAAGATTCCTTACGTCAATCATGCCGGAATGGAAACCGCCATCCATTTGACTCTCGGCAATGACCAGACGAAGAAAATCAAGCTCGATGATATCCTCGACGAAAGTTTCGTGACAGAGTTGAACAAGACCGGATTCTATAACCAACTCTACAGGAGTTATTAGGCTATGACGTGGCTTCTCAATAATGATGATGTCGCTCAGGTGCTCACCATCGATGATTGCCTGGAAGTGCTAGAGGATACATTTCGGGATTATGCGCAAGGTAAGGCCGTAAACCGGCCGCGCGCGCATAATTATGCCCCCATCGGGGAATCCCCGCAGACGTGGTACATGCTTAAGACCATGGATGCCGTCGTTCCCCGCTATGGGATCGGCGGCATACGTTTGACTTCCGACATCGTCATCGAACGTGAGGTCGATGGAAGACTCCGGCGCGAAAAACCGGGACTCGCACCCGGGGGACGGTGGACCGAACTCTTGCTTCTTTTTAGCACCAAGACGGGGGAACTCCTTTCAATCGTGCACGGCGGTTTTTTGCAACGCTTACGGGTGGGGGCCACCAGCGCGCTATGCGCAAAGTATGTAGCTCAATCCGGCGCTAAGACGGTTGCCCTGATCGGAACGGGAGGATTGGCCGGACCCCATCTTGAGGCTTTGAATTGCATTTACACTTTAGATGAGGTCAAAGTTTACAGTCCGTCTGAGGAGCACCGACGAAGCTTTGTGGAAAATTGGCGCGCCAAGCTCAATCTGCGCATCCAAGCTGTAGACACTCCTCACGCGGCAATTGAAGATAGTCAAATCGTCTCCCTCATCACCAATTCGCTAAGCCCCGTATTGGAAGGAGATTGGTTAAGACCGGGAATGCATGTTAACTCCGTTCAACGCGGCGAGCTTGATCGTCGCACCATTGAGCGGAGCGATTTTATTGTCATACGGAGTCGCGATCGGGACACTCACTGGTATATGGGGCCGCGAGTCCCCGAGGAAGTGAAATTCGATCAGAGCGAAGACCCGGCGCTGACGCCGAAAATGCGCACGCTCGGAGGGATTATTGCCGGAGTAGAAGAGGGCCGGAGCCGAAATGACCAAATTACCTTGTTTAGCGGCAGCGGCTTGGGAAGCGCCGGGCTGGGCATTCAACTTCTAAGCGTCGCTGCGCGTGCTTATGAAAAAGCGAGACTGCGCGGGCTCGGCAGAGAGTTGCCCAGTGAGTGGTTCAGTCAAGAGATTCATACGTAAGCTGTTGATATCCACGCATTGGCCAATAATGCCGGCGGCTCAGACGACAATGCATCTTCACCTGGCGGACCTATCGGATTGTCGCAATGAGCACACAGGTTTACTAGTTTCCACTACGAACGGAGACAAAAATGACATTGGCCATTACCAATGAAGAAGCGCAAAACCTTTTGTCGATGAACGATTGTCTGTCAGCCCTCGAATTGGCTTACAAAGAGCTCGCAGCGGGCATCGCTGTTAATCGGCCTCGTTCTGACATTCACACGAGCACGCCCATTCCTGCACAAACCTTCCGGTTTAAAAGCATGGAGGGCGTGGTTCCTGGACTCGGAGTTACCGCTCTTCGAGTGAATTCAGACATCGTTAGCTGGCCGATCATCGAAGGGAAGCAACGCCAGATAAAAGTCATGGCTGCGCCGGGAAACACTCAGTGTGCCTTCATCATGCTTTTCAAAAACGAAACCGGGGAACTTCTCTCCATCATCCACGACAGCTATGTTCAGCGCATGCGGGTCGGAGCGGCCAATGGACTCGCAGCGAAGTACTTGGCGCGAAAAGATGCGAACAGTATCGGGCTCATAGGCTCGGGGTGGCAGGCGGGCGCGCAACTCATGGCCATGTGCGCGGTGCGGCCGATACGCTCCATCAAAGTTTATAGTCCGAATGCGGAGCACTGCGCTGTGTTTGCGCGCGAGATGACGGAGACACTCGATATACCAGTAAGACCGGTTTCGTCCGGTGTGGAAGCAGTGGAAGGAACGGACATCATGGCCGCGGCGACTAGCTCTATGGTGCCGGTCTTATTTGGTGATTGGCTGAAAGCTGGAGTTCACGTGAGCGGAATCAAACGTTTTGAGGTTGATGATGCCGTGTTTAAATCGAGCGACCTCACCGTGGTTCACGCAAAAGAGGGGAAAGGTCCCAACTACGCGTCAAGTAACGCACCAAAAAACGACATTCCCTACATGAAGGGCGATCCCTTCGATATTCAGGGAATGAATCGGATGCCGGAATTAGCTGAGGTGATTTCGGGCAGACATCCAGGAAGAGAAAACCGCGAGCAGATCACTTTTTTTATGAATAATATCGGTATTGGAATTCAGTTCGCGGCCTCGGCTTTGGTCGTTTATCAGCGGGCACTGGAATGTGGCATAGGGAGACAAATCCCGTCGGACATTTTCCTACAGACCTGGCATTCCTAATGAGAAATTGAGGCACTCCATGATTCGAACCGCACGAATAACCGCAGCGCTCACCTTGCTGCACATTCTCTTTTGTTATTTCTCGGGCATTGCCTCGGCGCAGTCGCAAGATAGGATCATCATTGGTTACTCGGCAATCAGCCCTTTCCAGGTCATTGTCAAAGTGGCCGAGGACTCGGGGATATTCGGCAGAAATGGCCTAGAAACAAAGCTCGTCTTTATCGAAGGTGGCTCCAGGGGAGCCCAAGCCCTTTTGGCTGGAGAAGTGCCTTTTGTCGTGTCGGATGGGGCCAGCGCGGTTACGAGCCGCCTCGCCGGCGCCGATACAACGATCATAGTCGGCCTTGTTAACACCTTTCCCTATATGCTCGTCAGTACGCCTGATATCAAGGAGGTAGGAGATCTCAAAGGGAAGAAAGTCGCGATCAGTCGGTTCGGCAGTGCCACCGATATCGCAACCCGTTTCGCGCTGCGAAAAGTTGGCCTCAATGCCGATCGAGACGTCGCAATGCTGCAGATCGGCGCGCAGAACGCCCGCTTTGCAGCCCTGAAAGCCGGCAGTGTTCAGGCGGCCGTTATCACTCCCCCGTTTACACTTACAGCGCGAAAACTGGGTTTCAAAAGTCTGCTCAACATGGTTGACCTGAATCTTCCCACCGTGCAGTCTGCGGTTCTTACGACCGATTCCGTAATCCGCCGCAATCCGGAGCTTGCGATGAAAGTCGTTAAATCGTTTATCGATGCCATTCACTTTTACAGAACACAGAAAAAAGAGTCGATCAGGATCCTCAAAAAATTCCTTGGATACACCAGCGACGAAGAGGTCGAAGAAGCGTACAACGAAGCAGGACTAAAGCTCGTACCGATTAAACCTTACCCGACGCTCGAAGGCATCCAGCTCATTTTACAGACGCTGGAACAAAATAATCCGAAGGCAAAGAACCGAAGAGCGGAAGAGTTTGTGAACGTATCTTTCCTGGAAAAGCTCGACAAAAGCGGCTACATCGATCAACTGTATGCAAAAGCTAGTAAATAATCCGCTCTTGATCATTAACACTTTTATTACGCATTGGCTCAGTAGGCCAGCGGATTTGTCCGTTGCCGCGGACTAACTAAAGATCTTGGATTTTTGGCGTTGCGAATCTGATGCTAGCTCATTGATATGATTGCATCCGTGCTCAAATTCCATTCTCACCCTTCGGCCGCGCCGGGTCATCTCTCGCTCGTACTCCAGCAGAGCTGACAGCTTAAACGGTTCCTCCTGGAGCGTAAGCGGGTTCCACAGCGAGCGTGCCAGGTTCGCAAGTGCGCCACCATAGACATGAAGCGCGAACAGCGCCGCTGTTACCGGCGGAACACAAACGCTGTCTACTATCACCCGCCCGATCAAGTAGAACTCCACAACCATACGCACCGCCAGCGGCAACATGCTCCAGAGCAGCACGCGCCGTGGAGACGCTGATAAACGTCTCACCCACATCCCGAGGCCCGCTTTGCCGGTGGTATGCCGCGGGAGTCATGATGCGCGCCATCCCCACTGCGGCCAGCGCGATGGCCAGCAGGTGTAGACGCTGCTCGGCCGGGCTGAGCTTTTGGGCGAAGCTCGGGTTAAACACGGCGATCAGCTGGAAGCCGAATAAGGCCTGGATACCCGGCACCACCATGCGGCATTCCTCCAGGAGGAATTGGAACGCCTTGGATAGTGGCAGCTCTTCCCGTTCCTCGTGACCAGGCTGTTCCTTGTCCGCCATGCCCGTTCCGACAAAGAGCTTAAGAGTGATGACACCACCTACTGTCACCCACGTTCCCAACGCGTATATTGCCACGCCTTTGCCACCTCGACGATTTAACAAAGCTGTCGCCTGAAGCGGCCTGGGGGTGTTAATTCTTTAGGCTATTCAGGGTTTCCTGTGAAGAAGGATTCACCACAGAGACCCAGCGCGGCAGAGCCGCAACGAAAAAAGAAAATGAGATTTAACCACAGAGACGCGGAGTTCGCTGAGTTCGGAGCATTTTTATGAAAACATGATTTTCTCTGCGCTCTCTGCGCCTCGGCGGTGCAATCTCCGAGCCCTGCTTCACACAGAAGCCTGAAGACCCATTCTTTAAAGGCGCCCTACTTCGGTATGCCCTCAACCAGCCAAACTCAAAACCCCTTTATCAACACAAAACCAACCCAGGCCAAACGTCAACGTTGACAGCCTCTTTGAAGCTGTGAAATAACTCCAACTAATTGACGGCTCTTGAAGCGGCTTTTGGATTTCTCGGTTTTTTACGATAGGAATAGAGTCTCCGTAAACGAGCTATTAACTCAGCCAGGTTTCTCCGGTTATGCTGCGGTTTTCTTTTGCAAGTATTCGCGTCCGATTAATCCTTCTGATTCTGTTCGCCACCCTGCCGGCGTTCGGGCTGGTCCTCTATACCGCCATTGAAGAGCAGCGGTTGGCGGCCACTGCCGCGCAAAAAGAAGCGCTCCGGCTCGCCCGCTTGGTGGCGGAAGATCACAGAGAACTGATCGAGGAGACGCGCGGACTTCTTATCGCCATGGCGCAATATTCTGCTGTGCGAAATCACGATTCGGCGCAGTGTAACGAGTTTTTCACGGCGCTACTGCAACATTATCGCGGTGACTACACCAATCTGGCAGCGATTGGGCGAGATGGGAACATGATCTGCAGCGCCATCCCTGTTACCCAGCCATTCAGCGCTGCTCACGAACTGTGGTTCCGTCAAGCCATGCAAAGTCGCGACTTTAGCCTAAGTGATTACCGAATAGGCAGAGTTTCTGGCAAGGCTCAAGTTAGTCTCACCTATAGCGTCCTCGGCCCTGATGACCAGGTACATACCATAGTTCTTGCAGGCCTGTCCCTTGACCGGGTCAAACCTCTCATCGCCAAAGTACAACTCCCTATGGGTTCGGTGGCCGCCTTGATTGATCACAATGGCATAGTCTTGGCCCGCTACCCCGAGTCTGGCGAATCGGTCGGCCATGCGTTTTCCAATGCACCCATCTTTGGCACCAATCTGATAAATCAGAGTGACGGCCAGGCTCAATCGGCCGCCGTGGACGGCGTCTCGCGCTTCTACGCGTTTACGCATCTTGGCGTTGCCCCGCGAAACAAAGATGTATCTGTGATCGTCGGCATACCCGAAGAAATCGTGCTCGCGCAAGCCAACCGGACCCTGAAGCGAAACCTAATCTTGCTCGGCTTGGTCGGTATACTGGCGATGATGGTGGCATGGTTGGTTGGCAACCTCTTCATCATACATCCGGTTAGTTCTCTGGTCGCAGCGACGGAGCACCTCGCGGCCGGCAACCTAAGTGTCCGCACCGGTCCCCCTTATCAAGACGGGGAGCTTGGTGAACTTAAGCAAGCCTTTGATAAAATGGCCGAGACCCTGCAAACGCGGCAAGCCGACGCGAAGCGGGCAGAGGAAGAACTACGGGGATCGCGCGAACAGTTGCGTCAACTCGCCGCGCATCTCCAATCCGTGCGCGAAGAGGAAAGGACCCGAATTTCGCGTGAGATTCACGATGGATTGGGGCAGGCTCTAACAGGCTTAAAAATGGACCTCTCGTGGTTGATACGGAAGCGGGATGAAAATCACAATTCATTGTCTCAAGATTCGTTACGAGAAAAAACCAAGTCGTTGCTAGACGTCGTAGACAGTATCATCCAAACGGTTCGAACTATCTCCACAGAGCTCAGACCCGGCGTGTTGGATTACCTTGGACTCGCGGCAGCGATTGAATGGCAAGTTCATGAATTTCAGAAGCGGACCGCAACCGAATGTGAGTTAAGCCTGCCTACCGAGGAAATTCCTATCGACGCCACCTGCTCTACAGCGATGTTCCGCATCTTTCAGGAAACGTTGACCAACATAGCGCGCCATGCACAGGCAACCAAAGTCAAAATCAATCTGGAAGAGAAGGACAACAGCGCAATACTCGAAGTTGCTGACAACGGCAGGGGTATTCGCCAGAGCAATCTTTCCGACCCTAAATCCCTTGGGCTTCTGGGGATTCGCGAGCGCGCCCTTCTCCTGGGAGGAGAAGTGAGCATCCGGCGAAATGATGGAGAAGGAACGACGGTGAGCGTACGGATTCCGCTTCGGGGATCAGAATCAACGATGCCAAGTCAATATGATTAAAGTCTTCATCGCAGATGATCACCCCGTAGTTCGGCAGGGTCTGAAACGAATCCTGGCCGACGAGTTGGATATTACGGTTGTGGGCGAGGCGATTAACGCTCAGGAACTATTTAAACAACTGGGCAATCAGGACTGCGATGTTGTGGTATTGGATATCACCATGCCAGGCAGAGACGGGCTTGATGCATTAAATGAGCTAAGACATACGCGCCCCAAGCTGCCTGTGCTTGTTTTGAGTATCCATCCCGAGGATCAATTTGGGTTGCGGGTATTGAAGGCCGGCGCCGCCGGCTACATGACCAAAGAGACCGCGCCTGATGAGTTGGTCAAAGCGATCAGAAAAGTGTTTGCGGGGGGAAAATACCTCAGTCCAACTCTCGCTGAAATAATAGCGTTTGATTTAGATCATGACAATGTCAAGCCGCCGCATGAAACCCTTTCAGATCGTGAGTACGCGGTGATGTGTTTGTTGGCCTCGGGAAAAACTGTGAGCGAGGTTTCCCGGGAATTTTCTCTAAGTGTCAAAACCGTCAGCACCCATCGGGCACGCATTCTGGAAAAAATGAACATGAAAACCAATGCCGAATTGACCCATTATGCCATAAAAAATCGGTTGGTGGACTAAACGAGATTTCCAACGGGACCCGCAGAGCCATCTCTGTAGGATAAAATCTGATCTATTTATTACCTTAAGTCCTATAGAAAAAAGAGTGTTTTACCTATTTTTCTGTAGCCTCTTTTGTATTACCCAACAGTACTAGTTCCTGCAGCAGCCGACAAACTCGTAGATCGACTCATTTTGGCTCGATCACCGGGAGCGGCGGCCATAAACGATAGCACTCTGAACCCGGGAAACTCTCCCGCGTGAGGTGAATTGTGAAAATCCACGTTTCGACTTGTTTAAACCTTTTGGGCGAGATTATGACCAGAATAGGCTCGGATCGACAATTTATGAAAAGCTCGATCAAAGGAAGAACAGCGGCGGCTTTGTTAGCGCTCACCGGACTTGTCATGATTCCGCGGCTCGGATTTGCCGCCGATGCACCGGGAGCGGAAGATATGCGCACCATCAAGAGCGAGCTGCAGGAACTCAAGCAGGATCGGTTACGGGACCGCGAGGAGATTCACGATCTCAAAACACGGGTCGACCAACTCGAGGGAGAGAACAAACAACTAAAAGCCGCTAGCGGCCAGATTCAGACCGAACAGACCCAAACCACGCAGGCCGTAAAGCAAATTCAGGAACAGAGTAAACAGGGACCGGCGCCGAGCCAAGTTTCGAGCGCGTTGAGCCGCTATCTTGGCTCGAACACGTTCCTGGTGACGGGGACCGCGGGTTTCAGCTACATTTTCGCGCCGCAGAGCGGCGGAATTAACGACATCCCGCGTCAGAGACAAAATACGTTCGTTTCGGACTGGGAGCCCATGATTTTATATCGACCCAACGACTGGATGTTGTTCCAAGGCATACTCAGCGCGGCCTTCGGCTCGACGGGAACCAGTGTTGATCTCTCTTCGGCAGAGTTCCATATTTTCCCCACGGATCACATGGAGATCCTTTTAGGCCTTTTCGATAATCCTTTTGGTGATTGGTACGAAACTCAGAGCCCGATGTGGATCAACCGTTTCATCACCGCGCCACTTCCCTTCGGCGTCGAGGCCGTGATTCCGGCCGCTGAGATGGGAGTCCAGCTTCGGGGGGGCTATCAGTGGGGTCAAGTTGGCCAAGACTGGGATTACACCGTATGGGGTGGTAATGGTCCCAGCTTTAGCACGACGTCGAATGGTCTCGATGCGGTCGGCGCGACCATGAGCGCTCCGACGCCGGCTGCGTTCGCCAGGACCAACAGCAAATCAGTGGGCGCGCGCTTTCGGATCTACCCGATCCCGGTGGATGCGGACTGGGGCCGGCTTGAGCTTGGCGTATCGACATACAACGGGAAATGGACGGCCGGTAAGTGGTTACACGGATGGGGAGTCGATTTTAATTACTTCATTGGTAATTTGCAGACCCGCGGCGAATGGCTTCAATCCTATCGCCAGATGCCGAGCGGCGTTTCGTCTGACAATCGCCAAGGCGGATATATTCAGCTCGGCTACTTCCTCAACGGAATCAATTTGCCGTTCCTCTCGGATACGGTCAACAAACACGTGAACCGCCTCGAGCCTCTCATTCGCTTTTCCATGGTTAACCAGCGCGCCACCTTAGTCGACGACATTGCCGGTGCGACTGGTATCGGCATGGGCGGCAGCCGGATCGGGCTCGTACCGGATTTTGGCCTGAGCGCCTCCCCCGCGCTGTTTGCGCCAAAATCGCGCGAAGTGGCTTTCGGCCTCGATTATTGGTTCAGTCCCTCGATCGTGTGGCAGAACGAGTTTGATTTGGAAGTGCCGCGCCGCGGCGGCCTGTTTCTCGATAGCAACGGCATTGCGACAACGGTGGGCAGACGGGTTCAGAGGGATCATGTCTTTCTAAGCCAGTTCACCATCGGTTTTTGAGGAGAGCAAATCATGAAGAAAATATTCGTTACAATACTGTTCGCGAGTGTGGCGCTC
>JBGPIK010000230.1:0-10515 GCA_041484845.1 Binatia bacterium
GGCAGCCCAACGCGCGCAACGTCACGTGCCCGATTCCATCGCCACGCTGCGCTATATTCTGGCCCGCGCCATCGTGAGACAACTCGATCGCTGCCCATGCTGCAACGTGGTCAATCGACGTTAGTGACACAGTAGTACTAGTGGTGTGTCTCACGCTGTTTGTACTTTATCCAAGACGGCCTTAGTCGTCATTCCCGCGGAAGCGGGAATCCAGGTTTTCTTGGCTTTTCTGGATTCCGGCTCGCGCTAGCTATCGCCAGCTTGGCCGGAATGACGAGCAAATAAATCTCCCGATTTAAGAGACACTACACTAGGAGAGTCATTGCAGTCTCCCGCGCGTGGAGCGAAAGAGAGGCCGATAGCACGAGGTCCGAAGAGCCCCAATGCGGTGGTGCCGTATCATAGCTGGTGGGAATTTTCGCGCTCGCGCTTCTTGACTCGAATGGTTTATTCGCTATTCTCGAAGAAAAACATGGACAGTTCGCATCATTTAAGCCTACTGACCTATAATCGCCCCGGTTAACCGCTGACGCTGCATGCTGTCGGGCTTGCGGTCGCCACTAGCAGGGGTGATCTTAAGCCCGGTGTACTCATGCGGCAATTTCGTTTTAGTCCGGCTCTGCCCTTAACCGCGCCTTTCACGATCGGCGATGGACTGATTTTATTGGCCATCATCACGCTCGTTTATGCCGGCGCGCGTCTGGCCTTCCATACCCCTGCCGTGATTGCCGGTCCCGATATTTCTCTATCTCCTCTGGCGTTGCCCTGGTACTGTTTGCTGTCCGTCGGGCGCATGGCGGCTGCGTATTTTCTGTCGTTGCTGTTCAGCCTGTTCTACGGCTACGCCGCCGCCCGCAATCGCACCGCGCGATCCGTGCTTATGCCCTTGTTGGATGTGCTGCAGAGTGTGCCCATTCTTTCGTTTCTCCCGGTTGTTTTACTGAGTCTCAGCGCCTTTCTGCCCCAGGCATTCGCCGCCGAGGTCGCGGCCATTGTGTTGATCTTCACTTCGCAAGCATGGAATATGACTTTCAGTTTCTACCAATCGCTGACGACTATTCCGAGTGAATTGCGTGAAGCCGCCGCCGTATTTCGCTTCGATCCATGGCTTCGCTTCAAGACGGTTGAGCTTCCGTGCGCAGCGATCGGGTTGCTTTGGAACAGCATGATGAGTTGGTCAGGCGGTTGGTTTTTTCTCATGGCCGCCGAAATTTTTCACGTCGGGACGCGTGATTTTCGCTTGCCCGGTCTCGGGGCGTACTTGCAAAGCGCAGCGAGCAAAGGCGATTTGACCGCTGTTGTTTTGGGCGTGATCACATTGGTGGGGGTCATCGTCCTGCTCGACCAGCTGGTGTGGCGGCCGCTCATCGCCTGGACCGATAGATTCAAAATGGACATGGTCGAAGGCGATGAGCCACCGGGGTCATGGTTTCTCGATCTGCTTTCACGCGCCTGGCTTGTAGAACAATTTGGCACCCGCGTATGGCGACCCTTCAGTGAAAGGATAGACCAAAGATTTCAAAGGCGCACCAGTGGAATCATTGCGTCGCCGGAACGGTCCGTCGAAGCGGGAACTTCGCGGCTGGCGATGGGAATTCTAACCACTTTCTTGCTTTTGGCCACCTATGGATGTTATCGGGCGGCAACCCTGTTGATTACTCTTCCAGCTTCGGCATGGGTGGAATTAGGGCAGGGAATCGTCGCCACTTTTCTCCGGGTGAGCGTTGCGCTGGCGATTACGTTGCTCTGGACCGTTCCTGTCGGCGTGTTTATTGGAACTAATCGCCGCCTCGCGAACGTTCTCCAACCGATCGTGCAAGTCGTGGCATCGATTCCGGCTACGGCGCTTTTCCCTGTCGTATTGCTGGCGCTGTTGCGGGTGCCGGGCGGTTTGAATATCGCTGCTGTCCTCCTCATGCTGATGGGAACGCAGTGGTATTTGCTGTTCAATGTGATCGCCGGCGCGGCAGCCATCCCGCAAGACTTGCGCTACACGACCGACTTGCTTCGCCTCGCCTCGCTAGACCGTTGGCGGACCCTCATCCTGCCCGCGCTTTTTCCCTACATCATCACCGGAGCGATCACGGCCAGCGGCGGCGCGTGGAATGCCAGCATTGTGGCCGAATATGTGGAATTTGGCGGCCGAACTCATAGTATCATAGGAGCGGGCTCGCTCATCGCACGAGCGACCAGCACGAGCGAGTATGCGCTGCTGCTCGCAGCCACGTTGGCTCTGGTGCTCGCTGTCGTCCTGATTAACGGGACTTTCTGGCGCCGTTTATATAGATTGGCCGAAGAGCGTTATCGCATGGAATAGTCTTTACGGGAGGTACGCCATGAGCACCGCAGCAGCACTCAACGATGCCGACGATCTGTTGGATCTCCACAGCGTCACCAAGGCCTACCGGCTGGAAACCAAACAATTTCTCGCCGTCAAAGACATCGATCTCCATGTTAAGTCGGGTGAATTTGTTTGTTTGCTTGGTCCCTCCGGATGCGGCAAATCGACGCTGCTGCGGATTATTGCGGGATTGAATGCGGCAACCTCGGGCGTCGTGTCCTATCACGGACGGCCGCTGAAAGGCGTTAATCCATACACGACGATAGTTTTTCAGACATTCGCGCTTTACCCCTGGCTGACGGTGCAGGAGAACGTGGAAATTGCCTTGAAAGCGCGCGGCGTGCCCGCTGATTCTCGTACCGAACGGGCGCTAAAGCTGATTGACACGGTCGGCCTGGACGGATTTGAATCGGCCTACCCGCGCGAACTTTCCGGCGGCATGCGGCAAAAGGTCGGCTTCGCCCGCGCGATGGCCGTCGAGCCGGAGTTGTTGTGTTTAGACGAACCTTTTTCGGCGTTGGACGTGCTTTCCGCTGAAGCGTTGCGCGGCGAGTTGATGGAACTATGGCTGAAGAAGAAAATCCCCACAAAGGCTATCTTGATGGTTACGCACAATATCGAGGAAGCCGTGTTGATGGCGGATCGGATCGTGATCATGGGGAAGGACCCGGGTCACATCGTAACGGAGATTCCAGTCACGCTTCATCAGCCGCGACAACGCAAGGATACCGCTTTCCAGAGCCTTGTCGATAAAGTGTATGCGGCCGTTGCCGGTCAATTGAAGCCCAAAGAAGAGGCGCTTGGAACTCAGCCCGGCCAACCCGGGGTGACCCGGCGCTTACCGAATTCGCAGCTCAGCGCGGTCGCCGGCCTGCTAGAAAAACTTGTGGCGGAGGGAGGACGGGTCGATCTCTACCGCATGGGCGGTGATCTGGTTCTGGAACTCGACGATCTCTTGCCGATTGTGGAGACCGGAGATCTGTTGGGTTTCATCACCGTGCACGAAGGCGATCTGTTACTCACCCCGCTTGGGCGCGCGTATGCCGATGCCACCATTCTGGCTCGCAAAGCGATCATCGTGGGTCGCGTCCTGCGCTTGCCGGTTATCGCCTGGATTTATGAAACGCTCCAACATGACGACAATCAACGCGTGGCCTGGGATTATTTCTACGAGAAGCTGCAAGCCGATTTTGGTGATCTCGCTGAACAACAGTTAGACATCGCTATAAACTGGGGACGCCATGCTGAGCTGTTCGCCTACGACAACGATACCGGGGAACTCTACCTGGAAAATGTTGAGGGACAAGTTGCTGAGAAAAGCATTGCCCTGGCGGAACTCTATGAGGCTTGGCCTGTTCTTTCCATACGCGAGCGAATCGAAGGCTTTAAACTACTTGAACGGGATGCCGCCGAGGATTTTTTTCTGCACTTGAGTGCCCGCGATAAGGCTCAATTGATTTTGGCCCTGCCGTATGGAGAGCGGAGATTCTGGATGAGGCTGCTTGGCTCTGATGAAGCACTGGACGTCATTCAGGAAACCCCCGGTGGAGAACGCGAGGGACTGTTATCGCTACTCGATGATAAGACCCGCAGGGAAGTCAAGGGGCTTTTGCATTATACGGAGGAGCTGGCTGGAAATCAGATAAACCCGCGCTACGTTCGGTTGCGACCCCATATGACGGTCGATGAGGCGGTTAGTTTCCTGCGCAGAGATGCCCGGGATCGGGCGCAGACCGTCTACTACGCGTACGTGACCGATGCTGAAGAGCGGCTGTTGGGGACCGTTACTTTCAGGGATTTGCTCATAACATCCGGCGACAAAACCGTCCAAGAGGTTATGCGCACCGACGTGATCACAGCCCCCGAGGACTCGAGTCAAGAAGATCTCAGTCGCCTTTTTACCCGATACAATCTGCAGATGATCCCGATCGTAGACGCGGAGAAGCGCATTAAGAGAGTGGTAACTAAAGACGATATCGCCGGCGCCATATAAACCCGGATTCCGCAGTTAGAAGTTGACGCAGGGAGCAAGGTGCGAGCCCTCCGTAGCGAAGGCAATGGCCCTCTGCCCCTAAGAGGTTCGAGATCACCGGTGCCGTGAGTGGTATCGGTAACCCGCTTGCAACAAATTGCCAAGCACCAAAAAAGACTTTGAACCTGCACCTGTGGGTGCCTTTCGCTACTCCAGTCTCACACCTTGCTCAGCTAACGGCGTAACCTCAACTGCGGAATCCGGGATAAACAGCGGCCGCGGAAAACATCCAGAAGCTCGGACGACCGGGTGTGGCGTCTTGGAGATAATATCGAAAGTGCGCGTTACACTTCCACTACACCTAGTTTTTCTTTGCTCCTCTCACAGCCGAGAATAAGACGGAAAGCAGGGTGAAAAAATTAATGATATGAACAGTGTGGTTGAAAGTGAGCATAAAGCTATTGGGGAAAGACCCCCATGTTTGGGGGGATTCGATCTGGGCTCGCGTTAACCCTGCAATGGTTAAGCCGTAAGTGAAGAGCGTTGTAGAAAGCGCGACGCCACATGACGCGCCAAGGCGACCGGTGGTAATCGCCATGCCGGCGGCAGCGCCAACTTTGTCTCGGGATGCTGATCCCAGAATCGCGTTCTGATTCGGTGTATTGAAAATAGCTATGCCAAGTCCGGAAAGCGCTAACGGAAACATGATTCTCGGTATGGAAGCGCTACGGGTGAGAGAGGCGATGAAGAATTGTCCCAGGACGATCACGCTCGTGCCGATCGTACAGAGGAGGCGCGACCCAACGCGGTCAGAGAGCCGACCCGCTAGCGGTGCAACCATCACGATCACGACAGAGTTGGCAATGATGATCCAGCCCATTTTAGAGGGAGAAAAGCCCATGATGCTCTGCAGGTAAAAGGGCATGAGAAATTGAATCGCTGCCTGCGTTGAGGAGATGAAGAATAGACTTAGATTGGCAAAAGTAAATAGCCGGCTGCGGAATAGCGAGAGGCTCAGAATAGGAACTTCAACGCGCAATTCGGTGAGGATTAAAAGGGAAAATCCAGTCAACGAAAGCAAAAGGAGAAAGATGGACGTGAGGTTGAGTCCCTCGTGGGGCAGGTCTCTAATCGTATAAAGAAAGAGCGTGTTCGTCGCGAGCAGCAGGAAGGCTCCGACGAAATCAATCTTGACGTCCTCTTTTTTGTGTCCGTCCGTTTCCTCCAATATCTTCCACGCTAGGTAAGCCCCAAGAATGCCCACCGGTATATTAATGTAAAAGATCCAGCGCCAACCGAGCGTATCAATAAGGAAACCTCCCAGAGTAGGACCTGCAAGGAAGCCCGTATGTAGCGCCACGGAGGTGTAACCAAGTGCTTTTCCCCGTTCCTCAGGCGGAAAAACCGTCGAGACGATAGCCCTCCCATTGGCCGTCAACATGGAGCCACCAATCGCTTGCAAGCACCTAAACAGGATGAGCTGCGCGGGGGACTGAGACAGACCGCACAGGGCTGAGCCGAAGATGAAGAGAAGAAAGCCGGTCATATAAATCCGCTTGCGGCCAAAAAGATCACCCACTCGCCCCACCGTTATGACCAGACCGATGAGAGTTAGATCATAAATAAGCAGAGTCCATTGAATGGTTGTAAGGTTAGTTTGGAAAGTTCGCGTCAAGGTTGGCAACGCGACCAAAAGCACTCGCTGATCCACTGCGACCATGAATAGCCCGACACAGACATTGAAGAGAACTAAGCGAGAGCTCCCGGGCCGAGAAACTTTTGTCACGAGATCAGTGGATTCTAAATCTTGAATGCGGCGCTGCGGAGAAGGATGCGGAGAATCGGACATCGTCTTAAGTCAGACCATTGATGGAATTAACCACTTGCAGGCTGCTGAAAAAGACTCATATGCTTCGTTGCGCGAAATCGCCACGCTACAACGTACCGGCTAAGTACGCCTCCGCTCGTCGATTTTTCGCGCGTCTCGCCTCTGAGATCTTTTTGAGCAGCCTGCAAACAGAGTTATTCAGCAACCTGCTGGCATAGGTATGGCGCCGACCCGTCTTTAAAGAAGCGAGTTCTCCCGCACCAGACCCCTGGCCGCTTTGTTTTTTTATATCTACGGCCGTAGTCACGAGTTGCTCTCCCCCGATCGTAACTGGCCGGCGCCGAAAAGACCGGCGTGCAGTACGTCGGGCAAAGAAGCGAACAATCGCGAACAACTTATGCTTGTAGCCGTTCTGGCCGGCTTTGTACAGTCAGCGGTGACAGGCCTCATTCTCGCCCTTCATTTGAGGCGCCGTGTTGCATCAAAGCGTACCCCACCGCTTTTATTTTTTTGGCTATTCAGGGTTTAGTGTGAACAAATATTCACCGTAGAGCGCGGCAACGAAGACCCCCTCCTTCATCCTCCCCCGCATTTTTGCGGGGGAGGAAAGAGGTGGGGGCACCTGAGCGCGTTTGCGGTGCAATTTCCGCGCTCTGTTTCACACGGAAGCCCGGAAGACCCATTTTTTTATGCTTTAGACGCTTTTTAATTCGCGGGGACCTGGATGATATGCTCTTTCTCTATCTCTTCCAAACTGGCTGTTCTTTAATCACGCCGTTCTGGCCGATCTTGCTTAAAGGCGTTAGCTGACGCAGCCAATCATTTCGACATTTCGGGAATTCTCGAAACGTGAAAGTTTCACCGTGGATGAAGGGCTCGCTTTGATGTTTTGAGAATTATCAAAACGTGAAAGTTTCACCAAAAGGAGATCTTGCACTCTAATCGATACGTCGGGCCTGAGCCAGCAGGGAATATCCGAGCTTGGGCTTATCGGCTGTGTCGTTTCTCTCACTTCCGCGTCACAAGTTTGCCCTCTTACGGTTTACTCTAACTGCCCCTTGGTTTGCCTTGTTTTTTCGCCCGCAAAGCGCATAGAATCCGCAGAAATTTGTTTTTTTAATTCGGCATCCTGGCACATGCTCAAACTCGAAGACCTCCAACCTAACGCATCAGTCAGAGGAATCCTTCCTGACAGCCTTGTCACGGTTGTTAACGTGCAGTGGTTCGGTTCCGAAGCTCTCGAACTGACCTATAAAGATCCCGGCGGCCGAGTCGCTAACCAATTGCTTTATCGCCACGACGAGCCGCGGCTTGAAATTATTGAGCAGGGCCGGCCTTGGAGTTTTGACGGCGACGGTAGTCTTCTCCGCCTGGTTTCAGAAGCGCATCGTATCCGCTTGGCGCATCTTTTCGATCCGGTATTGGCTGTCCACACCTCGTTAGTCGATCCGTTGCCGCACCAGATCACCGCCGTTTACGAGGCGATGCTGCCACGACAACCGCTGCGCTTCCTGCTGGCTGACGATCCCGGCGCCGGAAAGACGATCATGGCGGGTCTCCTCATCAAGGAGTTAATTGTTCGCGGCGATCTCCAGCGATGTTTGGTCGTTTGCCCCGGCAGCCTTGTCGATCAGTGGCAAGATGAACTGTACCGTCGCTTCCAGCTGCCTTTCGATATTTTGACCAACGACAAGCTCGAAGCCGCTCGCACCGGTAACTGGTTTCTTGAAAACAATCTGGTGATCGCGAGGCTCGATAAGCTCTCCCGCGACGAAAGCGTTCAGGATAAACTCAAGGCGCCCGACTGCCGCTGGGACCTCATCGTTTGCGACGAAGCGCATAAGATGTCGGCGTCATTTTTCGGTGGCGAAGTGAAGTTTACCAAACGTCACAAACTCGGGCAGATGCTTTCGCCCTTGACTCGTCACTTCCTGTTGATGACGGCCACGCCGCACAACGGCAAAGAGGAAGACTTCCAACTTTTCATGTCACTGATCGACGGCGATCGTTTCGAGGGAAGATTCCGTGATGGTGTACACACCGCCGATGTCTCGGACCTCATGCGCCGAATGGTTAAAGAAAAGCTGCTCAAGTTCGATGGCACGCCGCTTTTCCCCGAGCGCATCGCGTACACCGTGCCGTTCAAGCTTTCCGTAGGCGAAGCGCGACTTTACAAAGAAGTCACCGACTACGTGCGCGAGGAGTTTAACCGGGCCGAAGCGCTACAGAACGACAAACGCGCCGGCACCGTTGGGTTTGCCCTTACTATTTTGCAGCGCCGGCTCGCCTCTTCGCCGGAGGCGATCTATCAGTCACTGCGCCGCCGTCGTGAGCGTCTGGAGAAGCGCATGCGCGAGCTCGAACTGCTCCAACGCGGTGCGGTCGCTCAAGCCATCGCCGAGCAGGTGCCACCGTTAGATCAGGAAGATGTCGATGATCTGGAGGAGGCACCGGATAACGAAGTCGCCGCCACCGAAGAACAAATCCTTGACCAAGCCACTGCCGCGCGGACGATCGAGGAACTGAAGGCCGAGATCGCGACGCTCCAACATTTGGAGTCGCTAGCGCTTTCAGTAAGGCGCGGCGGGGAAGATCGTAAATGGCGCGAGCTAGCAAACCTGTTGGCTCATATCTTTACTCGGGCGAGCGTGGCAGACCGTGTGGCCGAAGAGACGGTGCCCTACGGGGCGGGGGATATTTCCAAGCCGGTGCCGTCCCCACGACAAAAGCTCGTGGTCTTCACCGAGCACCGGGACACCTTGAATTACTTGGAGCAACAGATCACCACGGTTCTTGGCCGCAAAGACGCTGTGGTTATCATCCATGGCAGCATGGGCCGCGAGGAGCGGAAAAAAGCGCAGGAATCCTTTCTCCACGATCCTGAA
Source organism: Binatia bacterium (assembly GCA_041484845.1). Classification (GTDB taxonomy): domain Bacteria; phylum Desulfobacterota; class Binatia; order UBA9968; family UBA9968; genus JBGPIK01. Next base: position 9,027 of record JBGPIK010000230.1, read on the forward strand.
GTCCAGGTCCTTGCCGCCACCGACGCTGCTGGTGAAGGTATCAATCTCCAGCGCGCTCACTTGATGGTCAATTACGATCTGCCGTGGAACCCCAATCGCATCGAACAGCGCTTCGGCCGTATCCACCGGATCGGCCAGACCGAAGTCTGCCACTTGTGGAATCTCGTCGCTGACGAGACTCGCGAAGGCGATGTCTACCGGACGTTACTTGAAAAACTTGAAGAAGCGCGCAAGACACTCGGCGGTCAGGTCTTCGATGTGCTCGGAAAGTTGCAGTTTGAGGGACGCCCGCTGCGCGATCTTTTGATCGAGGCGATCCGTTACGGCGAACAGCCCGAGATTCAAGCCCGTCTCACGCAAGCCGTGTCACACGCCTTTGACCGCAAAGAAATCGAAGACTTGCTCGAAGAGCGCGCGCTGGCGCATGACGCCATGGACGCCAGCCGTGTGCAGCGCGTGCGCGAGGATATGGAGCGCGCTGAAGCGCGCAAACTACAGCCGCATTACATCGAGTCGTTTTTTCTCGAAGCTTTTAAACAGCTCGGCGGTACTCTGCGCCAGCGCGCGCCGCGTCGTTACGAGATTACCCATGTCCCGGCACCGATCCGCAATCGAGATCGATTGATCGGCGTCGGCGAGCCGGTCTTGCAGCGATATGAGCGCATCGCCTTCGAGAAGCCGCTGCTAGCGCCCCAGGGACAACCGCTGGCAGCCTTTGTCTGTCCGGGCCATCCATTGCTCGATGCCGTGCTCGATCTTACCTTGGAACGCAATCGCGATCTCTTGCGCCGCGGCACTGTGTTAGTGGACGAGCGCGACACAAGCGAAACGCCCCGGGTACTATTTTATCTGGAGCACGCCATTCAGGATGCGAGTCTCACGCGGGCCGGTGAGCGCCGTGTTATCTCCAAGCAGATGTTGTATGTCGAGCTCGACTCCGCAGGGAACACGCATCATCTACAATATGCGCCCTACCTCGATTATCGACCGCTCAAGCCGGACGAACCCACGGTTCTCGACATTCTCGCCCGCCCTGAATGTTCGTGGATCACACGCGAGCTGGAACAAAAGGCGCAGGGCCATGCGATCGCTCAGGTTGTCCCCGAGCATTTACAGGAGGTCCGCGGGCGGCGTCTCGAATGGATTGAAAAGACTCGTGCCGCCGTCAAAGACCGCTTGACGAAGGAGATCAATTATTGGGATCACCGCGCGGAGGAGTTAAAACTTCAGGAACAAGCCGGAAGAACCAACGCCCGTCTCAATTCGCAAGAAGCCCGTCGCCGCGCCGACGACCTTCAGGGTCGCCTCCAAAAGAGAATGGAGCAGCTCGAACTTGAGAGCCAGATCTCCGCGTTGCCGCCGGTGATACTGGGCGGTCTCGTCGTTGTGCCGCTTGGATTGATTGCGAAGATCAGTGGGAAGTCCGTATCCGAAGCCAAGGATACGGTCGATCGACTCGCCGTTGCGGCGCGTGCCCGTGAGATCATTA
>JBGPIK010000231.1:0-10496 GCA_041484845.1 Binatia bacterium
AAAAAACTCGGCCATAGAATTGCGCATCGCGCCTTACGAACAGTAGCCCGGATGAAACGTGGCGAATCCAGGGCAGATAAGATTCTTAGATTGCGCTACGCTGCATCCGAGCTACGGTGCTGACAGTTAGGAGGATATGAGCCATGACTGCTGTATCGATTCAGGAGGCGAAGGCGAAACTTTCAGAGTTGATCCACAAGCTCAAACCCGGCGATGAGGTCATAATCACAGAAAAGAACGTGCCGGTAGCTCGCTTGACCTCTGCCGCTATACCGCCGGCGCGGCGCAAGCTCGGCACTTTGCGAGGCACGGTAAAGCACATGGCTTCGGACTTCGATGCGCCGCTTGATCAATTCAAGGAGTACACGGAGTGAAGCTGCTCGTCGACGCGCACACTTTGATCTGGGCGGTGGACGACCCATCGAAACTTAGCCCACCGGCGGCAACGGCGCTGCAAGACGCTGGCAACGATCTGCTTCTGAGCGCGGGCACGATCTGGGAGATAGCGATCAAAGTTGGATTGGGCAAGTTGTCCCTGTCGATGCCGTATCGACAATGGATGAATCAGGCAATAAGCGATCTGGGAATGACCGTGCTGCCTATCACCGTGGAATACGCAGACGCGCAGGGTAACCTGCCCAAGCATCACGGTGATCCATTTGACCGACTGCTGGTGGCCCAAGCGCGGGTGGAGAACATGGCTCTGGTTAGTGCTGATCCTGGGTTCGATCCATACGGCATAAACCGGCTCTGGTAACGGGGTGCGATGAGTCGCGGTGCGATCACGAAATATCTGTTCGATCTCATCGCCAAGCAAGTCGAGGACTATTCACTTGTTGTTTGGTATGACCCGAAACAACATTATGCTGGAGTAGCGGAATCAGTTCAGCTTCCAAAGACAACGGTCGCCCGGTACAAGGAGAGCTTTATAAAACCGCGGCGTCGAATCGATCATCTGCTGAACGAAGAGAGCGGCCCCGACTCGTTGGTTAGCGACCTTTCCGGATCAGGGTGAGGAAGAGCATGGCTTGAGAAATAGACCAGCGACCGCTCAACCAATCGGTGGAGGACGGCCTTGGGTTGAAAGCGTACGCCGCACGGCCTTTACGCCCAACGCGTCAGGCTGACCAGACGAGGCCAGCGAGCAAAGCGAGCGGGCTGACGATCTGTGTCAAGCCGTTCGTTAGAACGTTACTCCCCAAGCTTTGGATGAAATCGAACGTTTTGAATCGCTTCATCGAGAAATTTCAACTCCGCTCTCGTTTGCGGCGCCCGTTCGTTCGCTGTGGCTACCGTGTACGAAAATGCCGCAATACGAACGTGTTGTGGCGGAACAGCGTTTGCGACATACCACCAATACAACGTGATAGGCGTCCCTGCCTCTGTCGCTCGTTCCACAATAGTTGTCACGGCATTGCCATTGCGTAAATCTTTGATATCTGCAGGTTTGACATCCGGAAACGATTCAAGCGCTGCACGCGTGGACTTGTTATCGATTTTGCGAGGGGCTTTGGTAGTGATCACGCTAAGACGAAGAGTCCCCGCATTAGGTTTGTCATCATAAAAAATGCCTCCACCGTCAGGCTCATATTTTTGGATCCAGTGCTTGGGGACTGAAAACCTTATAAGACCACCTCGATACACCACTTCTTTGGTTTCAATCCTGAGCTGGGCAGACATGGCAGATGTGGCAGATGTGACCATACATAACAGAAAGGCGATGAGTAATGGCTTCATGGAAAAGCGTTCTAACGTATTAAGTGAGCTGCCGTAGGCGGCGACAAATGCCGGTCGGCTTATCTCCGGCGGCGGCTCCGACAATAAAATCCAAATCGCTTGCAATATCCATCAGCTACCCCAAATTGTCAACGTTAAATCCCCCGTCAAAAGCCGACCGGGGCGGCGGGTTATCTCCCTAACGAACGGCGGGTTATTCCGGCCAGCGCTCCCGTTATCATAGACAATCAGCCGGGCTGTTCATGCCTCTACAGCCTCGATTCAACACGTAGAGGCGGTCTTGAGGGTCGGTCCCTTACTTTGTAGCATCGCAACACCTCCGCCCTGCCAGGACAATGAAGTACGGCACCGCACCTACCGCTTGCTTGCTAAATGTGTGGCCCAATTCGGACAACGCTGTCGGATAAACTCATTCATCGCTTCGGCGCGAGTCGCACCTTGTTTTCGTTCCCGCCACTTGTCCAACAGGTAGCCGGCGCACTCGATTGGAATGTCCACGGACCACTTTCTGAATTCTGACTTCGACTCATGCTCATAGCGGTAAATTCCTAGAATGACTCCCATACAGTAAGTCGCTTCTTGCTCCGGCATTCCCAGCTCGTGGTATCGTTCGACTTGGACGAAAAACGGCTCGAGTTCTTCCTCCACGATTTCAACCGCCGCTTCATCGGGGGAGGTGTAACCATCCCGGGAACGGCCTGACCTGTCCCAGCAGTCCTGCACGTCTATGGAATCGAGAACAAAGAAAACTTCATCGGCTGTCCCATCCAGGTCAATCTCTTTCAAAACAGTCCGCGCCTCGGTAAGCACCGCTTCTTGAATCTCGCCCCCTTTCTCTGCCAGCCGTTTGACCACTTCGAGGGCCTGTTCTGTTGTTAACTTCTTGATAACATCGTCCATACATGAATTCTCCGTAAGCCTGATACCGAACGGAAGGGATCTCTATCGGGCGGTCGGTAATGCGGCGACTGAAGGGAACGCCGCGGCGTGCGGGACACATTTATGCCGCGACCTCGACGGTCGCGTAAAAATCCACCAGCTTCTGTGTGGTTCTTGGGGTAACCGACCGATACCGGGGCAGGGGCACTTTAATGCCATCCTCTCGCAATCCTCTCACGTGCAGCCCGATCGCCGTTTGGATGCGTCGAAGAGCCATATCGACGGTCTTTCCAGTTGCAACACATCCCGGGAAGTCCGGCACAGACGCTCCCCAGTCGCTTTCGGGTTCTTTGTTGATTCGGACCAAATACTGTAGCTTCTTCATCGCCGTACTCCCTTAAGACCAGCTTGTCGCATCACTGATGCCAACGTCCCCTTCGGCATGAGGATGGCGGTCCGGCTTTCATTGAACCCATTCATGTGGTTTTTTGCTCCTCGCGCGGCTTGATGGTTTTGAAACTGCGATACAGGATGAAATCGTAAATCAGTTTGAGTAGCCCGGCGATGATGAAAGGAGCGCCTGACAGAAACGGGATGCTGATGAGCGGTGCCGAAAAAACCGGAGCCAAGGATGCCCCCAGCGTGCGCGCGATACCCGTTACTCCCGCGGCTGAGGAACGCTCGTCCGGCGAGACCACTGCCAAAGTGTAGGACTGGCGGGTGGGCACATCCATTTGCGAGATGCTGAAACGCAGGAGCAGCAGGGTGATCGCCAGCGGCAGGTTGGGCATCAGCGGAACCAGAATCAGCAAGACATTCGATGGCGCATGTGTGAAGACCATCGTGCTGATCAGGCCGATTTTTCGCGCGATCCAAGCGGCGGAAAGCGCGGATATCCCCGCGAAGATGTTCGCGCCGAAGAAGATCGCGCCGAGCGTAGCCGGGTTCACGCCGTAACGGACATAGAACCAGTAAGCCACGATACTCTGCACGACAAACCCGCCCGCGAACGCGTCCAACGAAAAGAGCGCAGCCAGTTTGACCACGATCTTGCTCGATCTGCCCAATCCCAGCACATTCGCCTGCGCCTTTGTGTCTTCGCTGAGAGAGGTCTCAACCCGCGGGGAAAGAAAACCAAACATGGCTGTCAGCACCAATCCAAGCGCGGCATACGCCAGAATGCTAACCCGGTAGCTGGCCAGCGGAGTCGCTCCCCCGTTTTGTAGTATCTGCGCTAGCCCGCCTCCCATCAGACTACCCAGAGCTGTGGCGAGCGATCCGGCGAGTTGGTACCAGGCAAAGACCTGGGTGCGCCTGTCTCCAGGCAAGGTCTGGGCCAGGGCGGATTGCTCGATAGCCAGAAACGGACCTACCTCGTTGCCGCTGGGGCTGATGACGCCGATGGTGGCGGCCAGCAGGAGCACGTAGAAGTTGTGTGTGACCGCAAACAGAATGCCGGCGAATACCATCAGCGCCGCGCCGATCAGCAACATGCGTTTGCGTCCCACGCGATCGGCGCGGGTGGTGATCCACAGCGAGATGAGCGTATCGCCAAGCAAGGTCAGCGTGAGGAGAAGCCCAATCTCGGTGTCGGAGAGCCCCGCCTGCGCCAGATACAGGGCTAAGATAACGGCAAGCAGGCCATAGGCGAACATCCGCACCATGCGCGTGGCGAACAGTAGACGGACGTCGCTATCGGCTGACATAGTCAGTTGCCTCTATTCTTTCATCCCGCCGTTTGCGCTAGCTCGGTTTTCCGTAAAAGCCGCTACGTGCCGATAACCATCGTCGTGCCGACGCTATTAGGAATAAAGGCGTCGGGAAATTCCTGCGCGATCAGATGAGTCGCCCGCCAGCCCGTGCAGTGCTGCGGCACAATGACGCTCGGATTGAATTCCTTCAACGCTTGAACCGTCGGCGCGATGATCGGCTCGAAGACCGGACCCGTGAGGTGAAAACCACCGATAACTCCGTGTATCTGATTCACCCCGGTGAGATCTCTTGCATGTTTGAGCGTGTTGACCACGCCCGCATGGCCGCAGCCGGTTAAAACGACCAGACCTTTGTCTTTTACATTCAAGATCACAGCCTGATCGTCGTGAATCCAGGGATCGGGCTGCCACTTTCCGTCGATCCAAGCCACCTGAGCCGGGCTGCCTTTTTCATAGGGCGTGGTGCGCGGAATTTGTCCGGTGATGAGCGCATGCCCGCCGACCACCATCGTCGGCCCGCGTTCTTCGATGATCTGCACATCTTCTGCTTCGAGATCACGCTTGCTCGGGGGAATGTGCTCCGACTCCCGCCCATCGGGTTGAATGTTTTTTCGCTTCAGATAGGCGTCGGGGTGAAGTACGATGGGAATTCCCGGCCGGCCATAGCGCTTGATGAAGCCCATCAAGCCGCGCGTATGGTCGGTATGTCCGTGACTCAAAACCACCGCATGCAATTCATTACCCTTAACTTCCAGCACATCCATGTTATGGAGCACGCCGTCGATCGTCACGCCGGTGTCGAACAAGAACGAATCCTTGTTATCGTCCGCATAGGTCGTGACAAGCATAGAAACGCCATGTTCCGCCCGTAGTTGCGGTCGCGTATGAGCGTCCCTTGGACGCGGCGCGCGTCGCGCGACTGGAGTGCTGCCCATGAGCACGTCCACCGAATTGTCCATCACACTTAGTATCTCAACACGATCGATGGGCTTAAGCGATATTGCAGCCATTGGGACCTCCGCAAAAAGATTAAAGTGGATGTTACAAAAACATTCGCTGAGCCCGTCCTCGCGCTGTGTTTTATGCTCACACAATCCGGATCACCTCACATGCGCGAGATCACGCCAGCACTATAGCAGAAATAAATCACTGCTTGCCAAAAGCCGATCGTAAAAGTCGGCTTTCGTAGCCGTTGAATTTCAGCTAATCTACGCGCATTTTCGAGAAACACGCTGGGAACCGATTTTATGGACCGTAAATGGTGGCTCGTCATCGCCGGCTGTATCACGCACGCGGTGAACACCGGCTTTAGTTACTTCGGCATGAGCGCCTTTTTTCCTGCCATTGAGCACGAGTCCGGCTGGAGCCGCACCGCGATTTCGGGCGCCTTTTCTTTAGCGCGGATCGAGTCCGGTTTCATGGGTCCGTTCGAGGGCTATCTGACCGATCGGTTGGGAGCGCGGCGGATCATGTTTATCGGCATCAGCCTCTGCGTCCTGGGCTTTTTCGCACTGAGCCGGGTGAATTCGTTGCCGATGCTTTATGTCGTGATCGTTTTGGGAATCGTCTTGGGATCGGGCATCGGTTACTACGTGCCGATCAGCGTACTCATCGCAAGGGTTTTTCGCGAAAAACGCAGCTTGGCGTTTGGAATTTTTCGCATGGGCCCGGGTCTATCCGGCCCGCTGGTGCCCGTTGTCGGTTGGATGATCGGTTTGTGGGGTTGGCGCACGGCCGCCGTGATATCGGGCTGCATTCTTTTCCTCATCGGGTTTCCCTTGGCGTACACGATAAGCCGTATATCGAAGCTGCAAGAATTACTGGCGCAACGGCGCTCTGAATCAGAAATCCATGAACGGCGTTTAACCGCGAGATCATCAGATCCTCAATTTACGCTGAACGACGCTCTGCGCACGCCGGCGTTCTGGACGTTTTCAACCGCCATGGCGCTGCGCCACATGGTGACCGAAGGGGTCTCGGTTCACTTTGTCATTTTGCTCGTGGATCGCGGCTGGAGCATGACGGAGGCGAGCACACTTCTCGGCGTTTCGACTTTTATTGGAACACCGGCGCGCATCGGCATGGGCTGGCTCGGTGATTTGATCGACAAGCGGCGACTGGTCATGGGCCTTTTGCTGGCGCTCAGCTTTTCCGTTTTTTTCATGGGCTCCACGGCTAAGGCGACGGTTTTCACGGTGTGCATGGTCATCTACTCGCTCGCCTATGGCGGTCTCGCCGCCCTGCAAGACCCGATGCGCGCCGACTACTTCGGCACTCGCGCATTTGCAACGATTCAAGGCACGAGCCGTTCCGTCACGGCGCTTGGAACTTTTATGGGACCGATCCTGGCCGGTTTTCTTTATGACGTCACCAAGAGCTACGCCATTGCTTTTGCTATTTTCGCTGTCGTCAGTCTGTTTGCAATGGCTTTGATGTTTGTTACTAAACCGCCCCAAGCCAATTCTCAGGACAAAAAACCGATGCCGACGTACGAATATGGAAAAACGATTTAATAAGACGACGGTCAGCGCCCATGGCCGATACGCCGGTCTGGACATCGTTTTCGTCGAGTGAAATTAACAGGGACACCCAAAACTAAAAACGAAGACAAAACGTGACACGCTAGTATTCTATTACATCGCTTCCGTTGATTTGTTAATTACGGGCCCGAAAATGCTTGACATGAATATCCATTCCCCGTACAGGTGTCATGCGAGCATCACATCTTAGCTTGACTCCCCCCGGTCACGTCATCAAGCGTTGAGAGAACAATCTAAACCGCCTGGCGTCCTATTTCCGGACTGCCATGAAAACCTTTTTTGAGGAGGAAAACTTGAATAACGCTGCCTCTGATCCGAAGAAAGCGAAAATTGCCAAAAGGAAGCGCCGAGTTTCTTGGCTAAGCTCCCTGGGTATCGCGGCGGCATTGATAGGCCTGATGACCCAAACCGGAACGGCCGATTCGCCGATCTTACCCAACAACTTTCCTTTTCCGAACTCGTCCGGTATTGCGGCTACATTCAGCACCAACGGTTTCATAGACCGAGGCAACGAGTTTTTTCAGAATCTCGGCACCAACGGCCGGAGGTGCGTGACTTGTCATCAGGCGAGCGAGGGCTGGACGGTGACACCGGAGGGATTGCAAGAAAGGTTTGAAGAAACCGACGGCACCGATCCGATCTTTCGCACCAATGACGGATCGAACTCGCCGACGGCGAACGTTTCGACAATAAAGGCGCGGCGCGCGGCCTATAGCATGTTGCTCACCAAGGCTCTCATTCGCGTTGGCATCGGCATCCCCGCCAATAGAGAGTTCGAACTCATCGCGGTGGATGACCCCTATGGCTTCGCCAGCGCCGCTGAGCTGTCACTGTTTCGGCGTCCGCTTCCCGCCACCAATTTGAAGTTTCTCAGCACGGTGATGTGGGATGGGCGGGAGACGTTTGCGGGGCAGACCATACATTTTGACTTAAGCGATCAGTCAAACAGCGCAACGGTCGGCCATGCTCAAGCGGCAAAGCCGCTCACGAACAAGCAGCGCGAAGACATCGTAAACTTCGAGACGGCGCTTTTCACGGCTCAGATCTTCGACAGTTCCGCAGGGCCTTTAATTGCCCGGGGGGCCAACGGAGGATCTGTCAATTTGTCCAACCAGAATTTTTATATCGGCATCAATGACCTTTTCGGTGACAGCCAGACAAAGGCCGCCTTCAATCCCATTGTTTTCAACATCTATGACGCATGGAAAGGTTTATCCGGTAAAGGCACAAACGACGCGCGTGCAGCCGTCGCACGGGGAGAAGAACTATTCAACACCAAGTTAATCCAAATTAGCGACGTTTCAGGTATCAACGATGAGGCGGCTTTTGGTAATCCGGCGGTGGTCAAGGGAAGTTGTACCACCTGCCACGATACCCCCAACTCGGGCAACCACTCGGTCGCGGCTCCTCTTAACATCGGCATCGCTGATGCCACCCGCCGAACACCGGATATGCCTTTGTATACATTGCGAAACAAAACGACGGGAGAATCGGTGCAGACGACCGATCCGGGGCGCGCGTTGATTACCGGCAAGTGGAAGGACATCGGTCGCTTTAAAGGTCCGATCCTTCGCGGATTAGCTGCGCGGGCACCCTATTTCCACAATGGATCGGCAAACGATCTCCAGGCAGTTGTTGATTTTTATGATACCCGTTTCGGCATCGGTTTCACCGCGCAAGAAAAGAGCGACTTGATAGCGTTCTTGCGAACATTATAACGACGTGAATGGAGCGATAAGGGCGGGGGGCTTCGCCCCCCGCCCGCGCATTAACGTGTAAAACTGGCGGGAACGACGAATTCTTTTCGCACAAAACCGGCGCTGCGCGAACGCGCGGTCCGCACCTTGAACCAATCGCCTTGAACCGCGACAACGGCAATACGAGTCCCCCCGTCGATTTCTTCGAGAGTCGAAGACGCGAAACGCGGCTCTTCATAGAGCGCAACCGGCCGTTGCCTCGACCGGCATTACAACTATCGCTCCCGGTTCCAGTAGTATGACTCGGCGCGGAGCCGGCAGCGCCTTCGGCGTAATGGGGATAGGCTGGTTAAGCGGCTGGCCCAGCAGTAATTTTCTTAGCAATCGCTGGTACGCCCATTGTTTTTCTACTTGACCGACCTTTTCCGCCACTTGAAACGCGTAAAGAAAAATCCTCCGGACCATTTCTTTTTCACGGTCGTCAAGATCGCTGAGTCCGCGCAGGGCATCGATATCCGCCTCGTAAGGCTCCGGTCCGTAGAGTTGCGTCTTTGCGAAAAGAATATAAAGATTCGTCTCCCGATCGGGCCACGCTTCGGACGTGCGCCGACAAAGAAGCGCCAGCGCCTCAACAAACTTACCTTCCTTAAGAAGAAGCTCGATGCCTGACCGATCGAATGAATCTTGAGCCATCTGGGTCATCGCCTGCCATAGTCCGTTTCTTTGCCGTGTCTATCTATCACTTTTCCTACCAAATTTGCCAACGTCAGCAGCGGAAAAGTTTACTGCTCCACGGCATTCTTCGCCCTCACGGGGCTGCCGCCACGTCAATCAGATGTGATTATCCACGCCGGCCGCGCAGACATCACATCAAAAAGAAGAACCGTGCGGTCGAAAGAAGATTTCGCGCGATAACATACTTACCGCGTTATGTTAGTGGTGACCGGTGCGCCTGCCGTACCGCCCGACGCTTTGCCGCCGCAACCCTTATCCGACGTTCCCTTGGGTGGAGGTAGCGGATCCAATAGGCCGGGCAATGCACCTCGCGGGCACGTGTCATCCTCGTTATGGATATCCGCTGACCCGTCGAGCACGTCATGAAAAACGGTGGCACTGAAGCTATAATCGCCTGGAGTCGTATCCGCGCTCTTCTTCGGTATTGCGCCCGGACAATTAAAGGTCACCAGGAAATTGACGGCCAGAGTCATTTTTGATGAAAGCACTGCTGATCCGCTGCCAAATAGAGCTGCATTTTTGGCCGCATCGAGAGCCACCTCCGCGGGCAGGCATCCCTCATTGTCGTCAGTCACGCTCACGTTGAGACGCACGAGGCCGCTGGAGACCCCGTCGCCCAAGTTTGCAGGCGTAATCGTTTCATTGTGATCGCCGCGATTTTGTATTGTTACTTTTACAGCTCCATTTACCGGACCGGGCCCCAGAATTGATGTCGGCACCGTGATGGCAGTTACCGCTAAATCGTGAATGCCGATGGAAAAGCAAGCCATCCAGGTTCCCCAATTGTTCAAACCGTTTTTGCCACTGCCGGACGTCGCATGCTCATTGGCCGCACAGAACATGTTTGAAAAATTGGGATCGACGGAGATGCCGCTAAAGTCACCAGCGCGGCAATCGCTTATGAAAACGCCTCCGGTGACGCAATCGAAAGCTCGATACGTTCCGAGACCGGCCTTCGCAAGAACCGGGGTGCGCATCTGCCCCACCGGGTCGGAGGTAGTTTGGCCGGTGACATACATCGACATGAATTGGCTAGTCGACGATTGCATGAAAGTCATGCCCAAATCGCCATTAGGCGCTATTTCAATCGACGGGAAGTAGGTGTGGATACCCGGGCCGAGATCGATCGTCCCTTCTTGCGTCAGTGATGGCGCGCCTGAAGTGTCGAACTCATACCAGCGCGCGTGGGCGGTCGA
>JBGPIK010000232.1:0-10495 GCA_041484845.1 Binatia bacterium
AACGTTACTGTATTGGCGATTGCTTCAGCATTACCCATTCAGCGGGCGCTTGCGCAAACCGCTTCCGGCGCGAATAGTCGCGACCGGGTCATATTGTGCAATGAGGACTCCAACACATTGTCCGTAATAGATCCGAACAACAATACGGTAGCAACGACCATCAATCTTACATCGTTTGATGAGGACCCGCGACCGCCCTTTCGTCTGGTCACCGGTGGTGTAACGCCGACGCACGCGAATATGGTAGCGAAGCCGCTCTACCATGGCGCCATTAACATTCACGGAGCGGCACCCTCGCCGGACAACAAGCTATTGGCCTGTACGGGGCGAGGAACGAGCAACGTTTATCTCGTCGATCTCGAAACACTCAAAGTCGTAGGTAACACGCCGAATCCCCAGGCCAGCAATGAAACCAATGCCGAGCGGATTACTACGGGAGTCCTCGTGGGGCGGGAACCGCACGAGCCGACCTTCAGCCGCAATGGCAAGGAGGTTTGGGTTACGGTCCGCGGCGAGAATCGTATCGCCGTTCTCGATGTTGCAGCAGCAATTAAAGAGTCCCGTGGCGTCGCTTCGCGCGCAGTGCGTCTTTATGTTGACTGTGTCAATGGGCCCGCGCAAGTCTGGTTCTCCGCCGACGGAAGGCTTGCCTTCGTCGCGTCGCAAAAGGCGTCACAACTGGAGGTCATCGAAACGAATTTCGGGCGCGACGGTTTCAGCCGGCCGAAGCGGCGCGGGTTGATCGACATCAAAGTGCAGGACCCGTTCGCCTTCACGCCTTTTCAGAAAACCACCCCCGATGGTAGAGAGCTTTGGCTATCGCACAAGCTGGCGGATTCCGTTTCGGCGTGGTCGGTCAGTGGCGAACCGAAAGCGCTGGATTCCGTGCCCCTGGGGAAGTTAGCCCGGCCGAATCATATCGAGTTTGTTGAAAATAACAGGGGTAAGGTTGTGTACGTGTCGCTGGCTCGGGTAGACGACGGCGGGCCAGGAGGCGTGGCCGCAAGCCAAATCTCGATCATCGACCGCTCAGCGTCAGGCGGCAGCCGCAAAGTCGTGGGCACATTTTTCAGCCATGGACGGGAAGCGCACGGCTTATGGACTAATCCGGAAAACACGTTGCTCTACATCGCTCACGAGCAAGACGAACTCCCCAGTACACCGAATGCCGGGCAGACCGTTTGCAGCGCGTTCGACGTTAGTGATCCATTCAAGCCGCAATTTATCGCGCAGATCCCCCTCGGCGACCTCACTTTGCCTTCAGGGAAGCTGCGCAACAAGAAGAGCATAAATCTCGTATATGTTCGCCCCGGGGCGCGCAGCCAAACCGCTTAAGTGGAGCTACGTATGAAGCAATGGATCAAAGCACTTGCTTTAGCATGTATCGTCACAGCGCAAGCCGCGTGGTCTCAATCTGACCACTCCACAATGCACCATGCACCTGCGGCAGTTTCCGGCGAACGACAGGGTTTCGCGGCCGAAATGGATGCCGGCATGCAGAAGATGATGAGCAATATGCACGCGCCTGGCTACACTGGAAATCCGGACGTGGATTTTCTCGCGATGATGATTCCTCACCATGAAGGAGCGGTGGAGATGGCGCGGCTGGTGCTTATCTACGGCAAAGATCCGCTAACTCGACGATTGGCGGAAGAGATAATCGCATCGCAGGTATCCGAGATTGCAGCGATGACAGGGCGGCTTACCATCCTCCGCCGAGGCGAGGACCCGAACCCGGGCGGCTTTCCGGCGCTTCACGGTACGCGCGGCGTCGCGCCGCAATAATCTGCGCAGTTTTTTGTTAAGCGGTCGATCCCGAGTGAACTTTAAGCCGCCTGGAGCCCATAGCCCGCGGGCAATTCAAACAGGCCGTGACGAACGGAGTCTCCTAGTTTTCACCGCAGACTATCCACCCACACCTCTATTATTTTGGGTCTTCAGGCTTCTGTGTGAAGCAGGGCTCGGAGATTGCACCACCGAGGCGCAGAGAAAATTATGTTTTCATAAAAATGCTCCGAACTCAGCGAACTCCGCGTCTCTGTGGTTAAATCTCTTTTTCTTTTTTCGTTGCGGCTCTGCCGCGCTGGGTCTCTGCGGTGAATCCTTCTTCACAGGAAACCCTGAATAGCCATTATTTTTGACCGGCCCGCGCTAATCGCCATGCGGTATACCACAAAATGAAGTCCGCGCGACCACGGTTCCGCATCATCTCGTTGCTAAAGCGTTCCAGCCAAAACGAAAGCGGTTTTAGGTTGTCCAAATAGTAAGGCTTGAACTCGGACCACCGGCGAGCGTGCTCTTCCGACCGGAAGAGGTTCATGTTCGCTCACCTGAAAGCGCGACCTGGTCCCTGAACGCCAATGGGAGTGATGGAGTAGCCTGCGATGGTATCAGGCTCCACGGTCAGCACCTGCTCATCGCGCATGACAATAACCATGGGCTCCCCGCAGTCGAGACAGGGCGCATCCATCCTTACGGTCTTTCCCGGAACGAGCCAGCGAACCGCCAGCGCTTCAAAGCCTCACTGGGCGAACCATTTTTGCTCCCCGTCGATGGAAATGCGGTATTGGTTGGGCAAGTTGTTAAATGGAGCGACGGAAACGATCTGGTCGGTTTCCGGATGGAGAAAAAACGAATACCCAGTTCCCTCAAGATCGCGAAAGAGCTGCCGTCCTTCTTCTATCGAGACTCCGAGGGCGGCCGCCGTTTCCGTGTAATGCGGCGCTCGGCCCGTCTCAATGAAACTTCTCATAATATGGTGAAAGGCCTTGTCCAGCAGTGTTAGGTCAGCCATGTCATTCGCCTCCGAACTCAGTCTATCCTACGCTTTGCAGAAAGTCTGCCGAAGTGGCGAGGGTCGCCAAATGATCCATGATATGCAGTGCAGCCCTGTGTGCCTCATCTGAAAAAGCGGCACAGCAATCCTCCAGGACAATAACCCGAAAATCAGCGTCAGCGGCATGTCTGGCCGCCGCCTCTACGACGAATTCAGTGGCGACGCCCATTAAGACCACCGTGTCGATATCTCTGCTCCGTAGCATGCTTTCGAGCGCCGTCCCAAAGAAGGGGTTCATGCGAGGCTTTCGGATGATGGGCTCGTCGCCCACCGGCTTAACCTCATCGACGATTTCCAAAAGCTCAGCCACGTCCACGCCGGGCGCCGACAAAATAGGTATTCTTATCTTCTGCAAAAATATGTTCTTTGGGGAAAAAAAGGCCGGCTGATAATCAATCACGACGTGGATGACTTGGACTCCAGCCTTCCTCGCCCCCTCTAGTACCATTTTAGCCTTCTGTCCCACATTGCGCTCCCTAAACATAGCGCTCTTCCGCACGGGAGCTTTTTGTGTGTCCATGGAGAGCACCGCCGTCTGCGCGGGATTGAGATTCAGATCTGTCATATCGCCTCCAATATGCGTGATCTATATCAGCTTAGGTCGAACAGTCACAACCGAGGAGGCAGGACAATGTAGAGTGGGATGATCGAGCTTGAGTTAGATTTCGCGCCCACCACTTAAGCCACGTAGAGTAATACACGCGGATTTTTGTTCGCAACAACAAGCAAAGTTCTTGCAGCACCGGAGGGGGCGCGACGACCCTGCTCCCAGTCCTGCAGAGTACGAACCGAAACACCGAGTAACTGCGCAAATCGCGCTTGCGAAAGTCCGGTCTTCTCGCGAATACTTGCGACATCGGGAATGTTGATCACACGGCCATATTCGCCGCGCTTGATTTCACGAAGACCTTCAAGGATCTCTAATCCGATGTTGCGTTTGGATTTAGCCATCTTCGACCTCCTTTCGAATCTGCCGCAAAACACGGGCTGGGATGTTCTCAGCCACGTTCTTCGGATACATCGTAAGCATCCAGATTACGCCCTGCTTTATCTTGGCATAGTAGATCACGCGATACCCACCACGCTTCCCTCCTCCCGGCGCACGCCAGCGAAGTTTGCGTACACCGCCTGAGGCCGGAATGACGTTCCCAGTTTCAGGATTATTCATCAAGTCCTTCTGAAGCTCACGGTACTCGTCATCGTCCAGGTAATCTTGAACCAGGCGAGTAAAGAGCGGCGTCTCAATGAAGCTGAACACAGATAGAGTATACGGCGCTGCCGTATGGAGGTCAAGAGTCTGACAAGAGATTGGGTGAAATCTAACATTTTAGCGTGACAGGACTTTCTCTGGGGTCAAATTCTCTACATATGATTTTCGGAATCTGATTCATCAACGCAATAAGAACGAATGACAAATGTAGAGATTGACCCTACTTACTTGAATTTCCCCGATTTTTATACACTACAAGTTGGAAAGTTTCTTGTCGACAGCTTTCAGGATACTTTCCTGAAGCTTGGTAAGCTTGACAACACGCGAGATCTTAAAGGCGTTGGTCTTGTCTCTGAGGTAAACCTTGTACATTGAATCCAATGTCTGGAGAGCCGTCTCTGGAGACATGGATAAGTGTCGGAGATGTTTTTTGAGGAGCGCGAGGAGCAAATACGAAAGATAACAGATGAAGACATGGCCGATCACCCGGCGGGCGAGCCAATGTCGAATGGGCTGTAGCCCAACAACTCCTTTGATCGAACGAAATGCTTTTTCGACGACATCTTTGTCGAAATAGGTATGGACAAGGGGAGACTTGGAGAGTGTGCGGGTGGAGAAGATACAGGAGTAACCATCACACTCTTCCGCTTTCTGCACAACATGGGGGATTAAGGAATGGGATTTGCTGAAATATTTCTGGAGTCCCGCCTTAATGACCTTGCCTTGCCGAAGCAACTCTTGAGCATCGACTAATTCGGAGCGGCGGGACTCTCGCAGTC
The DNA here is from genome assembly GCA_041484845.1 of Binatia bacterium. Lineage (GTDB taxonomy): Bacteria > Desulfobacterota > Binatia > UBA9968 > UBA9968 > JBGPIK01. The sequence goes on from JBGPIK010000232.1 coordinate 4,826, forward strand.
TGACTTGTTGCTGTTGATTGAAGCAAAGGGCCAACTCGCCTTTAACCCCGTTGATAGTATAGGGACGTTTGATGACGTAGAAGATCGTTTTGTTGAGTTCGACCCGATTGCCGAGGATGGTCAGCTTCTCAGTATCCCGAATGGATTCTGTCCAGAAACGTTTGATGTGGTCTTGAATCGGGACCCCGCATAGAGTGTCCCATTTTAGGGCCTTGGCAGCAGCGAGATTATCACCAGAGGTCACTCCCCGGTCATACACCAGTATCCCGGAATTGATGCCGTACCGGCGCAATGCCCCCATCATCACCTGCAGGGTTTTTGCATCGTGCACATTTCCATCGAATGTACGATGAAACACCGGTATTCCCTCTTCTTTGGTTACCGCCAAACCTACCTGAATCAGGGGACGGCCTTTGACTCCTTCTTTGTCATGACCCAGTTTTCCCAGAGAGCAGTGCTTCCCATAGAGATAGGTGTTGGTCACGTCATAGACGACTCCTGAAGGGTGAAGCCCGTAACGATCCTGAACCGCTGCAAAGATTTCACTCTGCAATTTCTCCCCATTAGCGCTTTCAAGATAATCAAGCGCTTCAAGCAGCCGCTTCTCGGTAAGTCCATCGATATTGAGAATGAAGTTCAGGTCTGTCCGCGTAAACCAACGTTCCATCTGATTGACGCTTTGGAAATCAATGCAGTGCGCATAGACCAAACTCAAAATCTCGTTTGCGTAAGGTCCAAGGATCTTCGCAAGACCTATCGCCTGAGCCAGGCAATCAAGCACCAGCAGAGGTCCGTACAGCTTGACCTCGTCGATTTCGACATCGGACATCGAAGTGGAGAGTACCGTTCGGCCATCCACCTCTCTACCGATGTATCGGAGGTGGCGCTGCACCACCTTGCCGTCAACCCGGCGATTCTCCACTTCGGCGAGATATACCGCATCCCCTTTTTTGATCCTACGAACAAAGCTCATAGTGTGTGTATTATACACTACAACCGCAGGCACAACAACTCTTTCTTTCGGACGGAAAACACGCTTTCCACCGCAGTGCTCGCGCTATTCACGTCAGTTCAAGGCGATTCACCAAACGTAGTGGATAAAATACGGTGGAAGTCAGGGACTTACCCTCAATCGGACAGGTCTCGCTAAGAGCTAAAAGCGGACGTGATCCCCTTTTCTCGATTTTGATTGTCACTGTTTCCGTCGTCGCCATGTCTGCCGTTCCTGTTTTTGTTTTTCGCTAAGCCCAACGCTCAGGATGAGCGACGTGTTCTCCGCGTTTGCCCCATTCTTTTGTTAGGCGGTTCCCGATGCCTTTGATTCTGAACGCTCCAGAAGCGACCAAGGCTTTGCGGACGATGCGCTGGCACGCCGTGAAGCATACCTTCCACGCTGATGTCTTCATCGACATCCGGCCAGTGCACCCCTTGCCCGTCACCGATAAGTTCAAAGTGTCTCCGCTGCGTAGGAGTCGCTTCCGACAACCGCCAGGACCAGACTAGCGGTACACTGATGATACGACCGTCTACCAGATACGCGATGATGGTGTCAGATGTAACCTTAACGTTTCGAATCCGCGGCTCCGTGCTAGCCACAATGCTCATGCCATGCCTCCATAATGTTATCGTAGTAAACTTCGACCAACCGCCGAATCACATTCAGTTCCCTGGCAGTAAAGCCGTGGTTTGCTGCAAGCTGGATGGGTTCGAGCCAGAATTTACACGTCTGCTTTTCTCGCCGGACGTGGACATGAATCGGCTCGTTGCAGTCAAAGCTATAAAAGAAGAACCAATACGGTCCGGGGATGTCTTTGATTCTTGGCATTCAATGGCGCCGTGTTTCCTATTAACCCTGCCGCCAAGTTTACGCCACCTGCAATGTCAACTTCAAGCCACCTAACCCGTGAGCATACAGAACTGCAAATGACGGTTTTTGAAATTCATCGAGCGAGCGGATTGTCCTCGGTTTTCAACCTCGCGTTAAGCTTTTCCAGAAACCACTGATGCCCTCATATACCGGTTTGCGAACTCTTAATATACCCGACCAGGACAAGGAACAAGTGTCAATCCGTCGACAGGACTTCGGACTCCGCTTCCACCTCTGTTCAAGACAAAGGTGTAGATCATCGCAGTGCTCATGTCCCGGTCGCCAAACAGCTACTGGACCTTTTGTATATCATACCCGTCTTCAAGAGAATGCGTAGCAAAGGAGCGCCGAAACTTGTTGTCAACCGATCTTCAGCTCGCCATTTCCGCGGGATGGTGCGTGTTATGGAAAAAGGTGAATCGTTTGATCCACGTTACGTAAGCTGGTTCAGTATGCGGGCTGAAGTGTAGCGTGCGGATCGCTAAATGGAGCTGATCGAGGAGACGGAGGTTGGCCGCGCCGGCTCTCGCAGGCATCGGCGCGGCAGGTGAACGGCTATGGCGTTGAGTATAATCGCGCTGAACGAGACCCTTATCATTGGGATCTCCCATAGCCGAGCTCGCCGGTGCATCCACCCTGTAGTCTGGCCAGGTTTTATTCCTCGACAGCTATCGAGTCAATAACAGAGAAAGTTATGCAACAACTTAAAATGGGCAACGTCGAGCAGCCTGCTGAAAACCTCTCCGTTCACCCTTCGAGAGCCTCAGGGCGAACGGAGGAAAAATTGAAATCATTGAAATTGTCCGGTCGCGCTGCGGCACTCGAAGCACGTGAACCATCTTTTCAGCACCCTGCTTGTGGCATTATAGGCTTGCGCGGAGAGATCGTTTTCAGAGGAAGCTCTTCTGTGGTAGTGTACCGCCCGACAAATATCAAACATCAGGTGACGATTATGAATACCAGAGTTGGATGTCTCGCAATCATTCTTGCGCTGTTCGTGAGCGCAACGTTAGCTTCGGCGCAGCCCATATCTGTTAAGCTCAGCTATAGCGCGCCGAGCGGTTCGAACTCTCCGGCGTGGATGGCTAAAGAGCTTGGTCTTTTCGAGCGCCAGGGCCTTCAAGTGAGCATGATTTACATCGGCGGTGGAACCCGTCCTGTCTCGGTCGTGCTCGCAGGCGAAACCGATTTTACCATTGTGACCGGCCCTCCTTCTGTCCTGGCAAGGCTTAGCGGAGGCGACACGGTTATCCTCGCTACCTTCATCAACGGTCTTACCGTATCGATTGTTGCGCGCCCGGAAATCACGAAGCCCAGTGACCTCAAAGGAAAAAGCATGGCGGTCAGCCGCTTCGGAGTGATTGGCGACTTTGCCACACGAATTGCCCTTAGGCGGTGGGGCCTGACGCCGTTTAAAGATGTGAGCATCATTCAAATGGGCGGGCTCCCCGAAGCTTTTGCCGCTCTGAAGGCCGGCGCGGTGCAGGCCGCTGCATTCACGCCGCCGTTATCCACGGATGCGAAACGGCAGGGGATGGTTGAGCTTCTGGATCTTAGCGGCAGTGGCATAGAGTTCGCCAACACCGGTTTGGTTACCACGGCGCGCTATGCGAGCCAGCATCCGGAGGCCACCCGCCGTGTTGTGCGCGCCATTGTCGAGGGGATTTGGGCCTTCAAGGCTAATCGCGAGGCTTCAATCCGCGCGATCCAGAAGTATACGCGGGTGGCGGACCGCGGCGTGCTGGAAGAGACGTACGGAATTTTTCGCAAGGATCTGAGGACCGTCCCCCGGACGACCGACGGCGCCATCCGTCGAGTCTTGGAAGGCTTTGTTGATGATGATCCGCGGGCACGCACCGCGAAGCCTGGGGATTTCTACAATGCGCGCTTTATCGACGAGCTGGAGCAATCAGGATTTACCAAAGAGCTGGCCAGTCGTTATCCCGACGCCGTTCGCTGAATTCACAGCCTATGATTCACCGCGGAGGCACTGAGTTCGCAGAGTTCGCAGTATTTTTTAATCAAAATCTCTTCACTCCGCGTTCTCCGCGTCTCCGTGGTAAAATTTCTTTTTCTTTTTTGATTGCGGCTCTGCCGCGCTAGGTTTCGGCGGTGATTAGACTTTGACCGGAGACCTTTCTACTTGCGTTTGCGTTCTCCGTAGGGCCGGCTGCCGATGTCCGCATCCAGCGGCAACCTGTTGACGCGGCAGTAGCTACTGATTTCTTCGAGGAAACGATCTCCGAGGTCGGCGAGCTTGCGTTCGCCGATACCGCGCACGTTGAGAAATGCGTCGCGTGATCCGGGTCTGAGTCGCGCCATATCGCGCAGTGTCGCGTCATTGAATAGTACATAGGCGGGCACGCCGCGTTCATCGGCGAGCTCCCGCCGCAAGGCGCGAAGCGCTTCAAATAGTCCGCGATCGACATCCTCCCACGATTTTTCATCGAAGCGGCTCTTCTTGACCTTCGCCTTTGGCTGCAACAGGCGCACGCTGCGAGTCCCGCGCAAAACGTCGCGGGAAGAATCAGTTAGCCTAAGAACCGGGCGCTCTTCGGCGCTACGCTCGAGCAAGCCCTCATCGATGAGCTGGTAGAGCATGTTGGTGAGAGTCTTGCGTTGGGTGCCTTTCATCAAGCCATACGTGCTCAACTGCTCATGGCGCCAACGTCGTACGCGTTCAGTGGTCGCGCCCAAGAGCACGTCCACGATGTGCTCCACTCCAAAGCTCTCGCCTACACGCGCCACGCACGAGAGGATTTTCTGCGCGGTGACCGTCGCGTCCGCCAGGCCTTCGACTTCATTGAGACACACATCGCACGCCTCGCAGTTCGGCCTGGTATAGGGTTGTCCAAAATATTCCGACAGTTTGCGGTGACGGCAATGAACGCCGCTGCACAGGCGGCGCATGTGGTAGAGCAGTTCCCGCGACGCGGCGAAACTTTCCGTGGTCGCATCCGTTCCGGCAGCGCTTTTTTCGATGAGCGATTCCCAGCGGAGGGCATCCGCGGCCGAGTACAAGAGAACACACTCGGCTTCCAACCCATCACGCCCGGCGCGGCCGGTCTCTTGCTGGTAGTGCTCGATCGATTTCGGCATCGCGGCATGGATGACGCAGCGCACGTCACTGCGGTCGATCCCCATGCCGAACGCGACTGTTGCCGCCACCACGTCAACCGCTTCCGCTGCGAAAGCGTCTTGGGTGCGCCGGCGTTCGTCGGCTTCCATGCCGGCGTGATAAAACGCGGAGCGCAGCCGATTCCTTTGTAAGAAGGCCGCCATGGATTCCGTGTCCCTGCGAGTGATGCAATAGACGATGGCGGCCTCGCGGCGGTGCCGTTGCAAAATCTCAAGTACCTGCGTCTGTGCATCGACGCGGGGGACGATGCGGTAGACAAGATTGGGACGATCGAACGCGCCAACGAGCAGCGCCGGATTCTTTAGACGCAGTTGCTCGGCGATGTCAGCGCGCACGCGCTCCGTCGCGGTTGCCGTGTAGGCGTGCACGCTGGCCTGCGGGAAGCGCGCCTTGAGCTCGGCTAGCTGTCGATATTCCGGCCGGAAGTCGTGGCCCCAGTGGCTGATGCAGTGCGCCTCGTCGATGGCGAACGCTTGCACCTTCAGGCGTTCGATGAGCTGCATAAACCGCGGGGTGAGCAGCCGTTCCGGGGCGACAAACACCAGCCGGAATTTGCCGGCGGCGATTTCGCTCTCCGTGTCGCGCCGCGCGGCGCTCGACATCCCGCTATACAGTGCCGCGGCCGGATAGCCGCTTTCACGCAGGCCGTCGACTTGGTCCTTCA
>JBGPIK010000233.1:0-10472 GCA_041484845.1 Binatia bacterium
GGGCGCTCTGTCCGTGGCGACGGGTATGAGAGTCATTTTGGATTTTGGATTGCGGATTTTGAATTTAATCGAAAATCGTAAATCTAAAATCGAAAATGGAGCGCTTGCATTGACACACCGGGAATCACCGTGGTAAATGCGGCTCAAGTCCGAGTTCCCGGTCTGGAAAGATATCAACTTTTTAGGAGGGGAATATGGCAGGCAAAAAGGCAAGTCTCGCAAAATCACCGTGTCAGCTCGTCCTGATCCTCACGCTTGGTATTCTGTTGCCCTCGATCGCCGGAGCGCAGTCCGAAACGGTAAAGCTTGGAGATCTTGCCACAATCTCCAATGCCCCCGTTTATATTGCCATGGAGAAGGGATTCTTCAAGGAGCAGGGGATCGTCACCGAAATTTCTAATTTCGCGTCCGCGGCCAAGCAAGTTCCCGCTCTTGTCGCGGGCGAGCTGGAGGTTTCGGTCGGCTCGGCCAGCGCGGGCCTCTTTAACGCGGTGGCTCAGCAAGCACCGTTTCGCATCGTCGCGGACAAGGGTCAAACTCGAGAAGGATTCGGCTTTTCGCTTCTCACAGTGCGCAAAGACCTGGTTGACTCGGGGCAAGTCAAGACTTTCAGGGACCTCAAAGGAAAAAAGATCGCCATATTGGCGAAGGGCAACATCCAGCACTACCTCGTGGGCAAGATGGCGGAAGAAGTTGGGCTTACGATCAACGATGTTGACCTCACCTTTCTAGATGCTCCCAACCAGGTTACCGCCTTCGAGACCAAGGCGATCGACGCCGCCTACGCAGTCGAGCCGTGGCCGGCGCGCTTCGCCGAGCGCGGGGTCGCTGTTCGTTTTCGCACGCCGGATCAGGTCAAAGGTCTGGGTCCGGTCCAGATAGGCGTCATCATTTACTCCGGAAAGTTCATCAAAGAGCGCAAGGCGGTTGCGCAACGCTGGATGACTGCCTATCTCAAAGCAGCCGAGTTGTTCCACAGGAACGGCACCAAGGACCCAGAGATCGCGGCCATTCTGGAGAAGTACACGAAGGTGCCCGCGAAAGTGATTCAGACAGCCATTCCGCCCTATCAAGATCCGAATGGCAGGCCGCTCGTGGAAAACCTGGCGGATCAAGCCCAGTGGTTCGTCCGCAATGGGATGCAGCAGAAAATTAACATCGACAATGCCCTGGATCTAAGTTTTTTGAAATGACAGGCAACAAGGTTTTGGATCGATTGCAGTTGCTTGACGGACTTCTTCTTCGTCCCCCACCTCTGTCCTCCCCTGGATACGTGACTGTGTCGCAATGTCATTCTGAGGCGAAGCCGAAGAATCTCGTATTCGTAAGACCCTGAAAATGCGAGATGCTTCGCCCTGCTCAGCATGACATCAAGAGGTTGCGCCGATTGCGACACAGTCCCTAGGGGGGAGGATGAAGGAGGGGGAACGACTTGAACCGCTTGAACGTTTTGAACGATTTGAACTCTTCGCAGGCTATGAAGGAAATACCATGGCGAAAGACCTGAGAGAATTCTTAAAGGAAGTCGAGACCGAGGAGCCGGATCAAGTGCTTCGTGTGACGCGCGAGGTTGATCCGCATTTCGAAGTGACCGGCGTTCTCGCCAGATTGGAAAAGGAGCGAAAGTTTCCAATCGTCATCTTCGAAAAGGTTAGAGGCTCGACTTTACCGGTCGTGACGAATGTTCATGCGGACGCCCGGCGCTTGTTTCGAGCGATCGGGCTGAAAGACGGAACGCTTCCGGAATTCATCCGCGAATATTCCGCCCGCGAGGACTCTCCCAAGCCTCCTGTCATCGTCAAAGAAGCCCCCGTGCAAGAGGTGGTGCTTACCGGGAAGGATGTAGACGTAACCCGCCTGCCCATTCTGACTTACCATGAGAAGGACGCCGGCCGTTACATAACCGCAGGATTCGGCATCATGCGCGACCCGGACTCGGGCGTGCGCAATGCCGGCATTTATCGTCTCATGGTTCATTCTCCCGATACTTTTGGCATCCAGCTCTCCGAAACCGCCCACGGCCACTATATTTGGCAAACTTACGAGCGGCAAAATCGACCCACGCCTATGGCCGTGGCGATTGGCCATCACCCGGCGTTTTACCTGGGCTGCCTTTCATTTACTTCTCTGGAGACGGACGAATTTTCCGTCGCGGGCGGAATTATGGGCGAGCCCGTGAGGCTGGTGCCTTGCCGGACTTTGGATTTGGAAGTACCGGCCGACGCTGAAATCGTGCTCGAATGCGAAATCCTTCCCAAGCAGCGCAAAAGCGAAGCCCCCTTCGGCGAGTATCCGGGGACTTACGGACCGCAGCGCAACAACCCGATCGTGCAAGTCAAAGCGATCACCATGCGCCGCAACGCGTTGTACCAATCGAGTTTCGTCGGTCACGCCGATAATCTTCTGCTCTCGGGCATCGTTCGCTCCACGACCATCATGAAGACCGTAAAGATGGCATCGCCCAAGGTGCGGGCGGTCCATGTGCCTGCGTCGGGCAGGTGCCGTTTCATATGTTACTTATCGATAGAGAAGATCATCGAAGGCGAACCCAAAAATGCCGCCATGGCGGCGTTCGCTGCGGACCCGTTTCTCAAATACGTTGTGGTGGTCGACCAAGACGTTAATATTCTCAACGACGAGGAAGTGCTGCACGCCATCGCCACGCGCGTGCGCGCCGACACCGACACTTTCATGGTAACGTACGCCAAAGGTTCGCCGCTGGATCCCGCATCTTATGATCCGGCGGGCGGATCTCATCTAGTCACCAAAATGGGAATCGATGCCACCCGCAAATCGAACTATCCGGAAGAGATCAAAGTCCCGGGATCGGACGACATCAGACTCGAAGATTACTTCCCCGGCTGGCGCTAAGAAGGACTGAGCCTGACAGAAAAAATCCTGAGTAACGAGTACTGGCTTCGCATCCGCGACTCAGCACTCCCGTCGCAGCGATGGCATGACTTCGCGCGTGAAAAGGTCCAGAGACCTTTGACAGGCTTCACGTGGAATCCCCGGAACCGAGAATCGGCACACGAGATTTTTGGCGCCCAACTCGCTGCGAAAGCGAATGATTTCCTTCACGCAGGTGGCCGGGTCGCCGAAAATAATCCGGTCTTCGGCGAGACGTTCAATCGTGAGGGGCCCGGCGGGCCGCTTGACGACCGGGTGGGGCCAACGGAAGTACATCCTTTCAAACGCTTGGATAAAAGGCTCTCCCGCCGCGCTGATCGCCTCTTTCGTGCTGCTCGCCACGAAAACGTAGCGGAACAAGGCAACCTGCCCTGCGCCTTTTCCAATCTCCCGACACGCTTTTTCATAAAGGCGGGCGCAGGGTGCGATCTCGTTGAGATTGGCCGACGGCCCCACAAACCACGCGTCCCCCAAGCGCGCTGCGCGGCGAATCGCCGGCTCCGCCCAGGCGCCGAACCAGATCGGCGGTCTCGGCCGTTGCACCGGACGGGGCGCGATTGTGGCATGCTCCACCTGGTAGTGCTGTCCGCGATGAGTGACATTCTCCTCAGTCCAGAGCCGGTGCAGAAGCGAAGCGCTCTCCTCCAGTCTGCTGCCGCGTTCTTTGAGCGAGCAACCAAAGGCGGCAAATTCTTCCGGAGCGTAGCCGGCGCCCACGCCCAGGATCAAGCGACCGCCGGAAATCACATCGACCATCGCTCCTTCTTCAGCCACCATTACAGGATGGTAAAGAGGGAGCAAGAGAACGCCGGTGCCCAAGCCGATAGAGCGTGTCCGGCTCGCGACTGCGGCAAGCCCGATGAGCGGCGCCGGATACAGGACCGGATTGTTGTGGTGCTCACCGAGCCAGATCGAGTCGAATCCAGCGGCTTCGGCGCGCTCGCATTCCCGTAAGGTCTCCTCAAAGCTCGCCTGTCCTTGGAGAGGGCTCAGCCCGATTTTCATAATGCACCCCGCGCTTGTCGAATTACGGCTTGATCTTCTCGACGTATCCCAGCTCCGTCGCGCAAACAGGTGTGTAGTCCTGGGGGTGCGAAAACAGGATCGCCCAGCGGTTGCCGATCCAATCATAGAAATTGATCTTACCCTCAGTGGTCTCGGCCGAAAAGTCCGGCGCTACATCACCTAATCGAAGAACCATGGCTAATTCTCTTTTCAGCGCAATTTTGGGATCAATTGACCGCTATCGCGATTCCAATCGTTCGTCATGTCAGGATGAGACCAACGATTCCTAAGAAACTGAGTCGCGGGCTTCATATTGACCGAGCGGCTGCCTCCGGGGTAGTCTCTCAAGCAGAACTTGAAGTCGCGGCCAGGCCTGACTCCGCCAACACATGCAACCGCCATATCTCAACCGAGGGAGGCAATATTTCGTGGTTCGACTCATTAAAGCCGTCTTTATTTTAGCCAGCGCCGCGTCTTGTCTAGTTTGCCCAACCGGTGGTTTTGCCGCCAGCCCGCCGCTGTCCGTTTCTCAATCGGCTCTGTACCAAGGAGCCGATCGAGAACGAATTCTAATCGAGGGAGCAAAACGAGAGGGGCAGCTCACTTTATATACCTCGCACACCTGGTTTCGGACTTTCGTGAAAGATTTTGAGAAGAAGTATCCTTTCATCAAAGTTTCTGAATGGCGCAACGACTCCAAGAACGTCCTTAGGAAAGTGCTGGAAGAAACCAAATCGGGTCGCGTCCTGGTCGACGTCGTTGAAACGACTGCCGACGGCATGGGAATCATAAAACGGGAGGGGCTATTTCAAGAGTACTATTCCCCGGAAGCACGCAACTATCCCAACGAACTTAAACCGCGAGGGAAAAACGGCTTCTTCTATCTACCGGACCGGGAAACCTACGACGGCTTGGGTTTCAACACCAAGCTTATTCCGCCGGCAAATGCTCCAGCAAGCCTCAAAGATCTTTTGGATCCAAGATGGAAGGGCAAGATGGCGATAACCAGCACGTCGACTGGAGTGCGGTGGGTCGGAAATGCGCTGGAGGCTTTGGGACGCGAATATCTGGACAAGCTGTCTGAACAGGAAGTGAGCGTCCAAGATATGGCGCCGGCGGCTTTGATCAATTTGATCGGATCCGGCGAGATCCCCATGTCGCCAACGATTCTGGATGCCAACGTCACCATCGCAAAACAAAAAGGATCTCCCGTCGAATGGCGTCCCCTGGAGCCCGTAGTCACAACCGTCGGGTCTGCCGGGTTTATGACCAGGGCGCCCAACCCCCATACCTCACTTCTTTTTATCGACTTCCTTCTTTCCAAGGACGGACAACGGCTGATGATGAAAGGCGGACTGTGGTCGCCGCGCGAAGATATCGGCACAGTAGAGCAAAAATTCAAAAAAACCTACCTTGACGAGAAGTACTCGTTGGAAGAGATCGAGGCCAAATTCACCCAATGGGAAAATCTGTTGCGCCAACTCTTTATCCGGAGAAGGTAGCTTTTTGATACGGGCCTTTCGTGACCGCAAAAATAAGCGGCGGGCGTACCCTAGCGCTAATAATCGATAATCAATGGCTGGGATGGGTTGCCGCGCAAAGGAGTGCGCACGTGCAGCGCCTACTGAAAATGCAGAATCCGCGTATCGCCGAGGTCAATATCGATGATATTGTCGATAACCGCTTCATTCGCAAATTAGATGAGAGCGGTTTTTTCGACCGAATCTATGATAGCGCCGGACGCTGATCGCATGTGCGGCACGAACAATTATGAATCAATGCTAAGTAAATAAGTCAGGATTTGAACCCTGCTGGAGGCGGGATGCGGCTACGTGATGGTGGCGCGCGAGTATCGCAACATCAAGGCACGCGCCCGAGCTTGCCACTTCCAAGCGCTCGACAACGGCTGGCAGGTCGCCGAGTCAGTCGGATCCCCCGCACATTAGCCAGCCGGCAAAACGTGCTCCCGAACCGCCGCGAACCGCCTCGCTTCACTCGGATATTAGCCCCGCGATATCGCGAATAATCGTGTCCAGGCGCCTGTTTGCTATCACGCGCTCCGGATAGCGTCTTCCGCTTTCCTTCGCGTTACGGCTCTCGTTGAACAAGCGAATGATTTCGATCTTGCGCCATTTCCCCATTGGAAACGCGGGAGCCATGATCATTTCCTCCGGGAGGAGCATCCAGCTCTCTCCAGTTGCATCAACCAACCGGACTTTTCTCTCCGTAGTAAGGTCCACACCAGCAAGACAGCGTTGCAAGGCAGTGGGCGATTCGGCGGCGACGAGATAACCGTTAAGGTCGCAGATCATTGGGAATCTCGGTCTGCGAAAAGCATAGGTGATAGGATTCATTTTAGACGTCATTGCTCCCCGTCTCCATCGCCCTATCTATCGCGCCGACATCACCGTCCCGTAGTCCTCTTTCATATTTGCGCTCTTATCACCAAACCCGGCCTGTCCCGTTTCCGTCTCCCCCTTTGACCGGGAAGATCGTCGTTGACACTTCAGTTCTCACAACCTAGAGCTTCATTGGCCGACCCAAACGACATCCAATCCTACGTGCCCCGCAGCTTCTCGCTGCCGCGTATCTCCAGTGATAAAAGGAATGTACGTTCCGGAAGCCGTTTGGAATGTCACCAGTGAAGCCACGTGGATAGCGTCCAATGTTTTAATCGACACACTTCCCTGAACGATCTGTTCAGCCCTGTTCAAGATCATCGGACCGACCTCCACCAACTCCCACCGTGTTCGATCACGTTGAATCCTACGCAGCAGCGCCGTGAAGATCTCTCCAGACAAGTCACCGGCTAGTCTGCGTCTAGCTAAGCCAGACAGCAATTCCACCGGAGTTATCGTCGAAGACAGGAAGTCATGGCGACGCAGCAATTTCCTAACCTGGAGAGAGCCCGCTTCGCTAACGTATCGCTTTACCAAGGCGCTGGTATCAAAATAAGCCCAAGTCGCTGCCATTAATCCTCGTCACGCTCTTCCCGGATCGTCTCCGACATGGGTTTGCCCTTTATGCGAACCGGCTTCCAGGTTGGCGTTGGCATAGGTCCCCGTTTCACGGCAGGTCGTAATATTCCCTCCGCCTCCAAACGCCGAATCGTCGCATCAAGTCTCTCTTCCTGCTCAAGCGGTTTGATAACCGCGATAGGTTTTCCCCGCTCCGTCAAAATAACCTCTTTCCCCGCCTTTACTGCCTTGATCGCGGTCGAGAACCGCTGATTGGCTTCTCTCAATCCCATCCGCATATGGAACCTCACATTTTTGTAGTAACGTCACTACATACCCTACCTCTCTTTAGCCCGACTCGTCAATCATGTAAGAGCCCGTCCGTGGCTATGCAGGTCCTCCTTCGTTTTCAAAGGAACCTTAATGACGAAAGGTCGCGGAATACCCAGATTCTTGATGATCTTCGCCGTGTATGAGCCGGAAAACCAGCCTGGCCACTTTTCATTCCTCGACGAGGTTAATCACCGTGCGAGTTACTTCGCGAAGTGTCATGGATTCTTTAAAAGAGGCAGTTTCAGGGGGTCAATCATTACTCTCGCCAGCGAGCTTCAACACCGCGACGCGAATGTGGCCGGCTAATCGGAATCCGAGGCTTTGAAGTTGATCTAGCACCGTATAATTGAGCACTGAGACCGAAGCGTTTCTTCGCCTCGAAAACCCAGCGCAGGTAACAGCGCCGGTGGCGAGCAAACCGGTTTTATTGGCAAGGCTTTGGGATAGCTTGAGGAAGGGGCAGCGGCTAAAAAGATCAAAACGGTTTGCCTGAGATGCCCGCAAGTAGAGCTATCATTTATTTCTGATTTTTAACCAAATCCAAGAAGCCGTTCTTCGACTGCTCTTCCAGGGCCCTCTCATCGACGAAGTCGGAGGCTGCTTTCCCTCGAGCTTTGGAATTCGTTTCTGCAACCAGACGGATCACCTGCTCCAATCCGGGTTTACTGATAAAGGGGGTCTCCGCAATATAATCTCGAAACTGCCGATAGGTGTCTTCCAACACATCCCGGTCGCTTAGGCGCAGATACTTTTCCACCGCCCTTATACTGGAAGCCTTATCCCGGCGAAAGTGATAAAGCCCTTGGATATAAGCCCGGACGAACTTTCTCATGACCTCGCTTTGCGCGAGCACTCTCGAGTTTGTTCCGAGGGCAACGGAGGGGAACTCCGGGCCGTCGGCCCCCAGGTTGATCAACTCGCGAAACCCCATGTTCCTGGCACGAGTATTCGTTGGAGGAGAAAGGGCGCCGCCCGCCAGTTGCTTTGCCGCCATCGCGCTAAGTATCTCGGGAACCCCGCCGACTTGCAGAAGGGCTACATCTTTCATGGGCACAACCCTCCACTGGTTCAGGATAAAGCGCAAAGCCGTATCCGTGCTCGAACCGTAACGGGTGACACCGAGCACCTTTCCCTTCAGCTCCTGGGGAGTTTGGATTTCCGGCTGTACCATCACGGAAAAGCCGAAGCGATTGGTAAGGGCTAAAAACATCTTGATATCGGCTCCGGCGAGGCTGCTCTGAATCGATGTGACAGGATCCACCGTGGTGACGTCGATATCGCCGGCCACCACGGCCTGCAGGGCTCGTGAGGTGGAAAGAATGTGCGCAAACTGCACGGTCAAACCCTCGCGCTCAAAATAGCCCTGTTCCTGGGCCATCCATAGCGCCAAATAAGCCGCACTGTTTGAAGACCAGTTTACCTTCAGGGGCTTTGTTCCCTGACTGCGGCCTAACCCGGGAATCATCACGAAGAGGAGAACTGCGCATAGGCTCGTTTTCGAATGCTGTCGAATCTTTCTGAACATTTCTTTACCCTCCCCGTATACTATGTTTATTTTTCGATTTTCAGTTTGAGCCGGCTAGCAAACAGGCGTTGACACAAGAAACAAGACCCCACTGAGACTCTAGCAGTTAGCCCACCTCAGCTATATCGCGGATCTCCGCGTCGAGTGGACTGGCCGGGATTTCGTAAAGGTTTATCTTTCAGAGGTGAGCGTTTATGTTTCGCCATGGTTCGAGCCTGGTTCACAGGTTACGTTCGGTGCTTTCGGTAAAGACTCCGGACCCCTTAACATTCCCCATTTTCCCCCCTTCGCTCAAATGGTTGCGAGCCGCTGGACGGTATCGGGATACCGCTTGACCAAATGGATCAACAGCGCGGCCTGAGCATTCGGCTTGGCGCGCCCCTGTTCCCAATTCTCCAACGTGCGCACATTGGTTCGAAGATAGGCGGCAAACAGGGCTCGCGAAATCTTCAGCTCCTTACGCACGCGAATCAGTTGCTCCGGCGTGAGGTTAGGCGCCGGTATGTATTCCATGGCATGCGTGCGCAATGTCCGTATACCCTGGCGTGCCTCAGCAAGCGCCGCCATTCCTTCGTTCAACTCGGTGAATAGATCCCGCTTGACGGCACGGTTCTTTTTGACTTTTGCAAGTTTCTTCATCATTTTCTCCTAGCGTCCAGTTCTGTTTTAATAATGGTCCTGAGTATTTTACGTTGTGGCGCCGTGAGGTCCGCCAATTCGTCTTTGTCGTAGATCGTGAACAGCCAGCATTGCGCCCCGGCATTCCACCAGTAGTAGATGACCCTCAAGCCGCCACGTTTGCCTTTTCCGCGTCGCGCATCGGCAAAACGAAGTTTACGTAACCCGCCGGTGTCCGGCATCAGATCCCCCGCCTCGGGATTTTTCATCAGAAGATTTTGTAGAGCCCGGAAACCATCGTCATCCAGATAGTCCGCCCGATGCCGCTCGAAAGCGGGAAGTTCGACGAAGACGAGCTTCATGGGATGATTATACTTAAGTTACGATTATACGCAAGTCACGTATAGTTGCAAAAGCCTTGTTCATTCGGGCTCGAACGGTTCCGATGGGTTCAGCGCGCTCTACGCTGACGCCGTCGATCGGCACGTTAAAGCCAAACCTTATGTCCTAATTGGGGATTACGGAATGCCATAGTTGATGTGCATCAATTCTAGACCTGACCACACAAAATTCCGGAGAGTTATTTCGAAGACATCAGGCAATATCGACGGTGTGCGCTCCACTCTTGGGAATAAAGAATGCGCGCTCGTTAGCGTCGAAAACCTTTGTCAAGTTAGTCAACAACGTCCCGGATTTCTTGGCCCAGCATCCGCTAGTTTGGTACACTTCCCCGTTCGTCCCGAGTTCGTTAATGTTCTTATAAGCTAAAAGCGGACGTGACCCCTTTTTCCCCAATAACTGATGCGTCGTACAATTCAATCCTATAGTAAAATGCTTGGAATAGGAGTCTACTGGTCGCGCGCGGGAGACCGGTGAAGTGCGAAATAATCTAAACCTTCGACGTATTCCTTTTCTTTGGGAGATTGGGCGGCACTGATGTCAAATCTAAAACTTGCTCTTGCATGCTGGGACTATGATCGTACTCGGCCGCTCATTGACGGTCGGGTTAAAGCCGAAGGAATCGATCTAGACATAAAGGTCATGCGGCCCAGGGAAATGTTCCCTCGGATGCTGGGGAAAAAAGAGTTTGACGTTTCCGAGCTATCGCTTGGCTCTTATGTGAC
>JBGPIK010000234.1:0-10466 GCA_041484845.1 Binatia bacterium
CACTTTCCCCGTCAGCTCCGACTTGCGCAAGTCCACGAGCATCAGGTGGTTGTCGGTACCCTCGGAGACCAGTCGAAACCCTTTGCTCATCAATTTTTCGGCGAGCACCTTTGCATTCTTGACGATCTGCCGCTGATAGTGATTGAATTCCGGCATCAAAGCTTCCTTTAATGCGACGGCTTTGGCCGCGATAACGTGCATCAGTGGCCCGCCCTGCATTCCCGGAAAGACTTTGCTATCCACGGTTTTGGCGTGTTCCGACCGACACAAGACCATGCCACCGCGCGGACCGCGCAGCGTCTTATGCGTCGTCGTCGTGACAAAATCTGCGTACGGAACCGGACTTGGATGTATACCGGCGGCAACCAATCCGGCTATATGAGCCATATCGACCATCAAATAGGCGCCGACTTGATCGGCAATTCTTCGGAAGCGCTCGTAATCGATAATCCGCGGGTACGCGCTCGCCCCGGCGATAACGAGTCGCGGGCGATGTTCTCGGGCTAATCTTTCGATCTCATCGTAGTCGATCAATTCGGTTTTCTCGGAAACCCCGTACGGAATCACCCGATACAAGATGCCGGAAAAATTCACCGGGCTTCCCATAGATAGATGGCCGCCGTGAGCGAGGTTCATGCCCAGGTAAGTGTCGCCGGGCTTAAGCACCGAAAGGTAGACGACCATATTCGCCTGCGTGCCCGAGTGCGGTTGCACATTGGCATGATCGGCGCCGAATAACTCTTTGGCGCGCGCAATGGCCAAAGATTCCACCTGATCGACAAATTCACAACCGCCGTAATAGCGTTTACCCGGGTAGCCCTCGGCATATTTATTGGTCATCACACAACCCTGGGCTTCCAAAACCGCTTCGCTAACCACATTCTCCGAGGCAATCAGTTCCAGGTTGCCTTCAAGCCTTTGGGTCTCGCGTTGAATCGCCGAAAAGACCTCAGGATCGGTTTGTTCCAGAAAAGACATAATTTTTCCTTCGCCTACTTCACACCTTTTGTCGTGGCCTGAAGGCCGAGGTCGCGCTCGAGCTGGCTGATTTTGTCGAGGCGCCTCTGGTGCCGTCCGCCGGCAAACGGCGTCGCCAGCCAAATTTCTAAAATCTCTTTCGCCATCGACTTTTCCGTCTTCGCACCGCTAAGCACGAGAACGTTGGCGTTGTTATGTTCCCGGCTCGAACGTGCCGCCTCGAGATCCTGAACGAGCGCGGCCCGAATACCGGGAAATTTATTGGCTAAAATTGACATGCCGATGCCGCTGGTGCAAACCAGCACGCCCCGCTCCGCCTCACCGCGCGCGATGCGCAGAGAAACCTGCCGACCGATATCCGGGTAATCGACCGACTCCCGACCTTGAGTGCCGAAATCCTCTACCTCGACACCTTTCGCGCGCAGAAGTCCAACCAAATAATCCTTTAGGTCGACCCCGCCGTGATCACTGCCAATTGCGATCATAACTTAACGCCGGCATTCAGGACTGGCTCTATCAATTAACTGCCGATAAAGAAAATCGCAGAAGCCGTGAATTCGATCACCACAGCCCCTGCGATTCCCATTCTATTCAGATGATTGTTTGGGCCATCTCATGGCCCCGTTTTCTATTCCTAATGATCCGCGGAAAACTAGCGGTGACTCTCTATATAGGTGATGACATCTTGCACGGTTTTAATTTTTTCCGCGTCCTCGTCAGATATCTCCATCTCGTATTCCTCTTCCAGAGCCATGACCAATTCCACGATATCCAGAGAATCGGCCCCCAGATCTTCAATGAAGGAGGCTTCAGGGGTCACTTCCTCCTCACTCACACCCAATTGCTCACACACGATCTCTTTAACCCTCGCCTGAACAGATGACGCCATCATTCTCACCTCCTGCTTGACATTTTCCTTACATGTAAAGTCCGCCATTAACACTAATCACTTGCCCAGTCATATATCCAGCCCCGGGCCCGACCATAAAGGCAACCACCTCGGCGACCTCATCGCAAGCCCCAAAGCGACCGAGTGGTATGGAGCGAAGATACTCCTCTTTAACTGCGGTCGGCAAGCCGGCAGTCATCTCCGTTTCGATAAAACCCGGGGCGATCGCATTCACAGTTACTGCGCGTGAGGCCAGTTCTTTCGCAACCGCCTTAGTGAATCCCAAGATGCCGGCTTTGGCCGCCGCATACAACGATTGCCCGGCATTACCCGTTTGTGCCACAACGGAAGACAGATTGATAATTCTCCCATAGCGATGGCGGATCATGTGTCGTGAGACCGCCTTAGTGCAGAGCACGGTGCCCTTGAGATTGGTACCGACAACCTTGTCCCAATCCTCCGATTTCGTGCGCAGCAAGAGATTATCAGAGGTCACGCCGGCATTGTTGACTAGAATATCAATTTTTTTGTGAGCGTCAACGATGCTTTTTACCGCCTCTTCGACCGGCAACTCGCTGGCAACGTCGAATTGACTGAGTTCTCCTCGCCCGCCTTGCGCCATGAGATCGGCCAGCGTCTTTTCCGCAGCGGCCTGGTTGGCTCGATAATTGATCACGACATAAGCCCCGCGACGTCCAAGGGCCATGACGACGGCCTGTCCAATCCCCCGGCTGCCACCGGTAACCAATGCCACCTGCCCCGATAAGGTCATGCGCGCAGCGCTCCGGTGATTTTCGCCAGATCCTGCGGTGCTTCAAAATTGTCGACCTCCATCGCAGGACTGATGCGCTTGATCAATCCCTTAAGCACCTTGCCGGGGCCAATCTCCCATGCCCTTGTGCAGCCTAAGGCCTCGAGTTTACGAACCGACTCTTCCCAGCGCACAGGTTGCACCGTTTGATCGGTCAGCAGTGATTTCACCCGACCGGGATCGAGGTTCACTTCCGCGCCCACATTGGTAACGACTCCAATGGAAAGCGGGCCAACGGAAACCACCCTCAACATCTCGCTTAGACCCTCCGCCGCGGGCTGCATCAACTGGCAATGAAATGGCGCGCTAACCGGCAAATCCAAAACCCTTTTGGCGCCCCGTTCTTTGGCCAGCAACATTGCGCGAGCAACGGCATTTCTTGCGCCCGCAATGACAATTTGCCCACCGCCGTTGTAATTTGCTGGCGCAACCACTTCATCGCCGGCGGCCTCTTCGCAGAGGGATTGCACGGCATCCATTTCCAAGCCTAGCACGACCGCCATGGCCCCTTGGCCCGCCGGTACCGCCTCTTGCATCAAGCGACCGCGTTCGCGCACTATTCTTACCGCATCGGCAAACCGAAAGGCGCCGGCACAGACCAAGGCACTATATTCACCCAGGCTGTGCCCGGCAACGAAATCGGGGCGCAGCGAGGTCTCTGACTCGATAACACGTAAGGCGGCTACCGAAACTGTAAGAATCGCCGGTTGAGTGTTCTGGGTAAGCTTGAGATCCGCCTCAGGCCCCGAAAAGCAAAGTTGAGCGACATCAAAATTGAGCGCCTCTTCCGCTTCCAAAAACACCTGCTTCGCCGCCGCAAACCGCTCGTACAGTTCCTTTCCCATTCCTACATACTGCGAGCCCTGCCCGGGAAAAACGAAGGCAAGTTTATCCTTGCCCGCCACCCTTTTGTTCCTCGCTTTCATCCGCGCTTTCGTCCTCGTCACCGAGAGACTCTATCTTGGATTTGATCCGCTGCCAGATTTTGTGCGGCAATCCCTCCTTCTTGGCGCCCGCCTCCACGTCGCCAAGAACTTCGGTGATATGACGGTTCACATCTTGCTGGAATTCGTCGCGCGCCGCGCGGATGGCATTTTTTATGGCGCGCGGATCCGAGCCCCCATGCGCAATGATCGCCACTCCCTCAAGCCCAATCAGCGGCGCACCACCGTATTCCGCGTAGTCCAAGCGTCGATAGGCTTCGCGCAAGGATTTGCGGCTCATGAGATAACCCAGGCGGCTGGCGAAATTTTTCTGAAAGGCCCCCTTGAAGACCTCTCCGGCGAAACTAGCAATCCCCTCCATAGTCTTGAGCGCAACGTTGCCGGTGAATCCGTCACAGACGACAACATCCACTTTCCCATTGAAAATATCGCGCCCTTCCACGTAACCGATATAATTTACGGGAGATGCGCCAAGTTGCTCGCTCGCGGCCCGCGTCAGCTCGTTTCCCTTACTTTCCTCTTCGCCATTACTGAGCACCCCGACGCGCGGGTTGTGAATCGAGAGAATTCTCTCGGCATAAATCGAGCCCATGAGACCGAACTGCACCAGGTGACGCGGTTTGCAGTCAACGTTGGCGCCTGCGTCAATGATCACTGTGCCGTTTTTTATACTCGGGACAACAATCAAAATCGCCGGCCGCGCAACCTGGGCAAGTGTCCCCATGACGAACATCCCCGTTGCCATCATGGCGCCGGAATTACCGGCGCTCACCACCGCGTCAACTTCACCCCGCTTCATCATTTCAAAAGCGACTTTCATGGATGAGTTCTTTTTCCGCAGCGCGCTGCTCGGGGACTCGTGCATCGCGATTAATTGCGCAGCGGGAACAACCTTGAGCTTAGGCGCGCTGCCCTGTCGCGCAAGCTCTTGTTCAACGACCTCCTCTTGCCCGACAAGCACGATCTCGACACCGAGTTCTCGTGCTGCGAGCATCGCGCCCTCCACCACTACCCGGGGAGCGCGGTCCCCTCCCATCGCGTCCACGGCGATTTTCGGCATAAGAACCTTGGGAGGCTCAACTCTGTTCGGTTTCGATAACCATGCGGCCGCGATAAAATCCGCAGTTTTTACAGGCACGATGCGGCAATACCGTTTCACCGCATTTCGCGCAGGTGCTCCACTGGGGTTGGGTTAAGCCATCGTGCGAGCGTCGCTGATTCTTCACTCGCTTAGAGGTTCTTCTCTTAGGTACCGGCATAGACGTGTCCTGTCTTTCCCTGCCTCTCGTCGGCAGATACGTGATTGTGGAAATGCAATTGATTTAGCGACCGACTTTGAGTGTTCGAAATATCGCCATCCGCGGATCGCCCACCGAGGAGGAACAGACACACTCATCGGTGTTGAGATTGACTCCGCAACCGCCACAAAACCCGCGGCAATCGTCCGCGCAAAGGAGGCGGGTGGGAAGCGCGAGCATCACTTGTTCGCTAATCAGCGGTGCCAGATTGATCTCTTCAGTCGAATAGTAGCTCAACCCTAAATCGTCGCGGTTCAATTCTTCGGCCCCCCGTTCAGACTTAACCGGATCGGGACTCAAAATAAATTCAAACTCCCTTTGCAATTCGAAGGAATAAATTTTCAAACATCGGCTGCAGCAACCTTCGAATGTGCCGCTAAACTGGCCGCGAAATAAAAGATCCTGTCCGGAGCGGTAATAAACGAGATCGATCTCCAAAGACGGCGGAAAGCGGAAATCCCAAACCGTGCTCTTGCCAAAGATGTCATTTAGCCCCTCAATGCTCTCGAAGAATCGAATCTCTTTCGGGGATTGAGGAATATCACCTACGGGAATTTTCATCGGCGGAAGAGCAACGCGCTCAGCGGTAGGATATGAATATAGTTAAATCCCCTCTATTGTCAAGCCAACACAAAACCATTGCGCAGCGAAATCCGCGTGATTTTTTAACCACTTCCGACCCGCGAACAAAACCTCAAATGCCTTCATCGCGCCAGCGCGGTCTTGACGCGGACCCCATTCGTTGCGTAGACACCTTGAGTATTCAAATGGTTTTTGCTAACCCTCTTTTGGTTTCTCGGATGGACTTTCCAATCTCATTGCATAATCAATGGCATGGTAAACGCTACAATTCCTATAATCGCATCTTGAGAGACACATTTGGCGCGCGGGTTTACAAGATTGGCTTGCGCATGGATTTTACCTGTCCGAATCGCGACGGTAAGGTCGCCGTGGGAGGCTGTATCTACTGTAACAACGCCAGTCACACGCCGCAAGATTATCGGCCGCTCACCTCGGTAACCCAACAACTCGAACAGGGCGCGGCGGCTATCTGCAAACGTCACAGGGCAGAGCGCTTCATTGCCTACTTTCAGAGCTATTCGAATACCTACGACACCCCAGCGAAACTGGAGAGACTCTACCGCGAAGCGCTGGATTTTCCAGGAGTCGTCGGCCTCTCGATCGGTACCCGTCCCGACTGCTTGCCTGACGATGTTCTCGATCTTATCAGTGAGCTTGCGCGCCAAACCTATGTGTGGCTAGAGCTGGGTTTAGAATCGATCCATGATCGGACCCTGCAATGGGTTAATCGCGGGCATGGGTTACGAGAATTTATTGACGCCGCTAAACGCTGCAAAAAGCGTGGACTCCGTCTGTGCGCGCATCTTATATTCGGTTTTCCCGGTGAAACGCGCGCCGATATGCTGGCGACTCCGGCTCTGCTCAATCAGCTCGAAATAGACGGTGTCAAGGTTCATAACCTGCACATCATCAGGAACACCGGATTGGAGAAAATCTACAACGCGACTCAATTTGCGCTCTTAAGCCGTGACGAATATGTAGCGTTGGTGGTTGATTTTCTGGAGCTATTAAACCCCGAGATCGTCGTTCACCGCCTGACCGGCGAGACCTATCGCGCCATCACCATCGCCCCGGCGTGGTCTGTGGATAAAATCAGCGTCCACAACGCCATCTTTAGGGAATTGGAGAAAAGGGATAGCTGGCAAGGCAAACGCTACTCAGCAGAGTTGCAGGAAACCACGACCAGTAATGATTCCGCGGGAGTCGAAACTTGAACGGCAATGTACGTTTCATTCATTCGATTTTGCCGGCCACTGTGGATCTTCATGTCCGAGTGCCGGACAATCACCCTTCGACGCGAAACCTGGGTTCGGAGCGGGTGGGGTCAGGGACCCTTGTTGATCCCGACGGGTATATCTTAACTGTGCATTACGTCACCGTCGGAGCTTCATCGGTGACCGTTACGCTGGCCGAAGGCGAGCAGTTCCCCGGCCAAGTGGCGGCTCAGGACCAGGAAAGCGGCATCGCTCTAATCAAAATTTCCGCACATGGCCTTCCATTTCTTCGACTCGCGGCGGCCGAGTCCGTTACGTTGGGGCAACAAGCGGTAATGATCGCCAGCAGCGGACAAAGCGAACGTCGAGTCAGCGGCGGCTATGTCAGCTCCATGGAGGCGTACGATGGCCACTGGGAATATATGCTCGAGAAAACCATCCGTGTGACTGCGTTTAATCCGGGCTTCGGCGGCGGTACGCTGGCCAATTTCCGTGGTGAACTAATCGGAGTTGTTTCCTTGAACCTGAACGAGATTGGAAAGTTTTCATTGGCAATCCCGGCGGATTACTATCGAGAATTTGAACAAGAACTCAAACAGTACGGGGAGGTGCGCAGCCGTCCGCGCCGCCCGTGGTTGGGATTTTACCCGCAGCCATTCGCCGGCCACGTCGTCGTGGGCGGGCTGGTGCCCGGGGGGCCGGCTGAGCGTTGCGGCCTTAAGGAAGGAGATATAATTCTCAGCGTCGAACAGACAGAGATCCGCTCCCGACCTGAGCTTTACCAACAAATGTGGAAAAAGCGCCCGGGAGAACGAATCTCGTTTAGAATTCTAAGACAAGAGCGATCGCTTGACCTGGAAGTGATTGGCGCCGAGCGGTCCGATCGCTACCGTTCTTAGTCGTCGCCGCCAACCTTCTGCAACTCGCCCTTGCCGGTAACCTTAATGGCCAATGCAGGTGTATAAGCTTCCGGCTCATAATTGATTAATGCTTTATCGGTCTCTTGTAAATCTTTGAGTTTTACTTTACCGCCGGCCTTCTCAATATTGGTCTTATCATCGACGCCGACGACTTCTTCGCGAACTTTTCCCTTCCGTTCAACTTGAAAGGTGATCGTCCGCTGTCCCACGCTGCTGATGACGCCTTCCACCTCTACGGCTTTCGGGCCGGACTTCTTTCCCTCGTCCTTTTTTTCTTCTCTTTTATCCTCTTTGGTGGGCTTCGTCTCTTCTTGAGACCAGGCGCCACCGATCCAGGCTACCAGGAATAGTGCAGCAACCAAGATGCGGAACGTGTTAAACATTTTTGCCTCCTTTTAGATCCGGGATACCATCGGAAACTGCGGCGTTCTGTCGCCCGCAAATTAATAGCAAAAACAGGAGCATTTCTGCAAGCGGTCGCGTGAACCTTATAATGCGGGCGGGAAGAGTCGCGCCGTGGCATTGAGAATCTTACGAAAAACCATTACGACTGCTGGAGGATGAAAACCGCAGGGGGTACAGTGAAAAACGTCACCTCGCTCCGCGTCATTTACGGCGATACCGACCAAATGGGTGTGGTCTACTATGCGAACTACTTGCGCTGGTTCGAAAAAGGACGGTCGGAGTTTTTGCGGCAAATCGGCTTGCCGTATGCAAGCATTGAACAGCAAGGTTTTCATTTTCCGGTCATCGAGGTCGCCTGTCGCTATACCCAGGCGGCCCATTACGATGACATTATAAGAATAGAAACCGAGCTGACGGACATGGGGCGCGCGAGACTGGCCTTCTGCTATCGCATCGCGCGGGAACCCGATAACGCGCTTTTGGCCGTGGGTTCGACCACGCATGCTTGCGTGAGTCACTCCGGTCGCCCCGTCAGAATACCCAAGGCTCTCGGGATCGCACTCGCAGCACCCCGACCGGAAGCCGTAGACAAACCATCCGAGTGAAGCTACAAAACCGTCGAAGTACGCTAACCCGCGAACGGCGTAGCATTATGAGGCCGGGCTCTGGCGGTATGAACGATCGCCCCCCCCCGCAAAGTCGTTTCTAAGTCTTTCCCCTCGCTTTTGTCTTTTCTCAAGAGAGCGAGAAAATCTCTCGCGTTAGCGGAAAGCGGACGCTCCTTGTGGTAAACGATAAAGCTTTTCGCTTCGAGGACCAGCCCGGGAACGCGGAGCACCTTAAACTCGCCTCTCTGAATGGCGTTCTTCACAGTATCATAAGATAAAATTCCTACTCCCATTTTGTTACGCACAGCGACCCTTACCGCCTCCAGAGTCTCACAGCGAAGCACTACGTTCGGCTTGTAGCCCCGCTGTCTTAACACGGCCTCGGCGCCGCTCTTCAGCCGCGGCCCGCCGCGGAGAATTAACGGCCCGCTCGCGAGCTCGGCAGGGGTCAGATCGCCTTTTCGGGCATAGGGATGATTTTTGTGAACAAAAGCTACTAGCGGGTGTGTGCCGTAGGGCTGGACCTCGATGTCTTTGGAGCGGGGCGTTTTTGCCACGAAACCGACTTCAATGTCGCCGCGTAAAATTTTCTCGTGGATATCAAAGCTGGTACCTGATCGGAGCACGACGCCGGCGGAAAGGTGAGCTTTTTTAAACTCGCTCAATAGACGCGGCATGAGCTCCGACGCTAAGGCGTAAGTTCCACCCACAGTAAACGGTTTGGTCGCAGTTCTCACCGTCGTATGGTTGAACCGGGTCTTCAACGCGTCGAGATTGCGCACAATCTTGTTTGCGTAAGTCAGAAAGGCGTGCCCTTCAGCCGTAAGCGCAATCCCTCCTCCTGCCTTCTTGTAGTAAAGCTTAACGCGGTAGCCGTACTGCAAAAGGCTTAGCTGCTTGGAAATTGAAGGCTGGGTGATGTGCAGCTCTTCGGCCGCTCGCGTAATGTTGAGGTGCTTCGCGACAGTTATAAACGCCATGAACTGTTTAAAAGTCATACTTGCTACTCCCATTGCCGTAGCGTTCAGCTCAACCGGCGCGGATCATACGAGACAAAGCGGTAAAAAGTCAATTGTCATAGCCGAATGGCAATGAACCACTATTCCATAATATTATTAGACAACCATGGCACCTCCCAAATAGACTTCCCGCCATGCACGTGAGGCTCGCCTCTAGGCGGGTCCGTTAGAGACTGCTTATTGCAAACTGCAACGTTGGGAGGCGCAACCATGAAGGGTCAACAAACTCCAAAGTCTCATCCTTTCGCAACGGTGTGTTTTTCTTTCTATCGGTTGCGTCGGTTAACCGCTAAAATTTTTCTCATCTGCACTCTGCTTCTTTCCGTCACGCGAGCCTTTGCCCAGAGCACCGCCTCACAGCAAAGCGCATCGCCGCAAAGCGCCGCAGTCCAGCCGGACACACAAGCCGTCGCGCCGGCCCCAGCGCCCCAACAACAACCTCAAACCAAGACAGCCACGCTTGCCGCTACCGGGGACTCCTCGGCCGGTTCCATTGGCGGCACTGCTACGCCGCAATCGACTAAAGTAAGTAGCGGTGGGGCGGCAACGCAGTCAATACCTATCGTCGCTGTGCCGGGAACCGCCGGCATCGAGCCGCATCTCAGTTTCACTTACAGCAGCCAGGGCGAGAACAGTCTGTTAGGCGCCGGTTGGTCCGTCAGTGGACTCCCCGCCATCAGCCGCTGCCCGAGAACCGTCGCACAAGATACAGTCCGAGGCGGAGTCAACTACGATACCAATGACCGCTTTTGTCTCGACGGCGCGCGTCTCATGGTGATCAGCGGCACGTATGGCGCA
>JBGPIK010000235.1:0-10447 GCA_041484845.1 Binatia bacterium
ATAAACCGTCGGACAGATGGCATGCAGGCAGACGTGTTCGGGAAAATCGCCGGCGCGAATTTCTTTCCACATAGCATCGATGTCAGCCGGCTTTTGCGGTCCGATCGCCACATTCATCGCCTGGCCGACCGCCGGATCTTGGGCCTCGTGCAATGCGTAACGCACCGGCGCCTTGAGCGCGAGATGAACCTGAAAATAAGAAAATTCATCGCAGCCGATCGTTTTTAATCGTTCGGTAAAGCTCTTCGGCAGATGCTCCTCGCCGATCATTTCTATAAACGTCGCGTAGGGATCGCCGTTGGAGACCACCGCCCGTTTCGCCTTCCATTCCCGGCCGTCGCGCAGCCGCACGCCCACGACCCGTGCCCGATCGACAAGAATCTTATCGACATGATGGAGCGCACGGATTTGACCGCCGTTACGAACGTAGGCGCGCTGCAAGACCTGGGCAATGGAATGAGAGCCGCCGCGCGCCACTTCCGGCTTTTCATCACCTGCGATCATCTTTAGCACCTCAACGCCGCCGCCTGCGTAGTCCACGGCGATGCCGCGCGGGATGGCCATCTGCGCCAACACCAAAGTTTTAACCGCGTCGGTTGCAAAAAGCTTATCGACGACCTGCCGCGGACTCATGCGCCAAAACCGGATGAACTCCTTCCCACCTGGAAGGGACGCCAGCTTTTGCATGGTCCTGCCGTGGGCATGGGGCGCCTGGTAGTAGTAGGGTATCAAGCACTCGCCAATCAGGGCATGGTATTTTTCATGCGTCTGGCGCCAGACCGCGGCGTCTTTTCGCGAATATCCCGCGATGCACTCAACCGTATCCTGCAGCGATTGATATTGAGAAATCGAGCGCCCGTCGGGCAAGAGCAAGCAGCTGATCACGGCGGGCGAAACAAACTCCGCGTGATGGCCTTTCTCCCAATTCAGATCTTTCCAAACGGGGGAGCGCGCTCGATTGTCCTGAAAGTAGGCGAGCGTGTTGTGCCAATAACCAGGCAGGGTAATTTCCTCGCTCGCGAGACGCCCGCCATTTTCGAGCCGGCTCTCGCATATCACGGTTCTTAGACCGGCCCTTGCCAAATAAGTACCCAGCGCAAAGTTATTCTGACCCGCGCCGATGAGTATTACGTCCCACTCACGATCGACCACTGGGGGCTCCGTCGAGGCTTTTTAAAATTCGTTAGGATCCCGCTGCGCAAAGAAATGTTAGCTTGCGCCCATGCGCTCATGACCCCTGACACTTATTGCAAGAATATTTTTTTGTACTCGGCCATTTTGTCGGCGTAGGCTTGCTGATCCATATCGACCATTTGAACCAGCTGAATTTTGTCGGCGTCCGGCAACGGCGGGTAAATGCCCTTGCGCGTGACGAACTCGCCGATCCCGGCCATGATTTTTAGCGACTCTTCGCCCAAGAAGAAATCCATGAAGGCCTTCCCGGCATTGACGTGTGGCGCTTTGGCACCGAGCGCAATCGCCTGGCCGTCGCCCATGAATTTACCGAGTCTGGCGTAATCCAAGGGGACGCCCTTTTTGCCGTAAAAGACCACGTTCTTTAAAAAAGCGATTCCTATGGGCGTTTCTCCGGTCGTGATGCGCGCCCCGGCCGGCGTCAGTGACTCGACCAACAATGGCTTCATCGCCGCCAAATCTCGGATGAACTTGTCCGCCTTCTCCTTGCCGCCCATGACTTTATACAAGCTGGCCAACCATTGGGCGGTCGTCGTATGTTGGCTTGGATCTGGCATCACCAGTTTTCCTTTGTACTGCGGCTTTAACAGATCCTCCAAGGATTTGGGCGCATCGGCCGGTTTTATTATTCCTGAATGGTAGATGATACCGATGATGCTGGTGCGATATTCGGGACCCAGCTTGGGTTTAATCACTTCTTTGGGAAACGCTTTCTCCGAGGGTGACGCGTACCTCGTCAGCGCCCCCGCCTTTTCCATGAATACCATCGGCGGCGTATTGGTCAGAGCCACATCGTACAACGGTTTGCCGGCGCGGTATTCGCTGACCACCCGATCCATCACTTTATTGGCCGATTCTCGCCAAAAATCGGTTTCGAGGCCAGTCTTCTTTTTAAAAGCCTCCGCTATCAGGTCCATCGTATCGTTCTCCAGAGAACCGTAAACGATGACTTTGCCTCCTTCTTTCTTGGCGGCCTCGATCAATTTTGCATCCTGGGCCGCTAGACCAGCAGGGTTGAACAGGAACACAAGCATGATTCCGAACAACTGCCTAACGTTAAGATTCATAACCACTCCTCCCTGACGTTGATGTTATGCGAAGTACTCTAAATACGCCGCCATGTCCACGATTTCAATATAACGAATTCAAGATAACGATAATTCCGCCGCCATCACGGCTCATCCCTTGCCCTTCGCTGCGGCGCCGCAATTGTCGTAAACACGGCCTGGGAATCTGGAGCGCCACCGCGCCTGTGATGTAACGACGCTCGTCAGCCGCGGCTTTCAACGCAAGATTGTTTCTCCTCGGGCCATTTGCTACCCTCCCCGTATTCGATCATGACGGGCCACGACAAGTTAAAAAAAATCCGCGAAGAACTACGGCAAAGCTTTATCGAGCGGGGCGAGCTAATCGATGGCGCGCTGGTCGCGCTTCTCTCCTCTCATCACGTGCTCGTCATCGGCCCGCCCGGCACGGCGAAATCGATGCTCGCCGACGAACTGTGCCGCCGCATCGAAGGTGCGAACTATTTCCAATGGTTGCTTACGCGCTTTACGACTCCCGAAGAAATTTTCGGCGCCGTGAGCTTGAAAGCCCTCGAGCAAGACGACTATCGCCGCGTGACGAATCGTAAATTACCGGAAGCGCATATTGCTTTTCTCGATGAAATTTTCAAAGCCAACTCGTCTATCTTGAACGCTTTGTTGACCCTCATCAATGAGCGCCATTTTCACAACGGTAAAGAGGTTACGCGGGTGCCCTTATTAACCCTGTTTGGCGCCAGTAACGAATTGCCGGAAGAGGAAGAACTGACGGCGCTCTATGACCGTTTTCTGGTACGGTTCGTAGTTGATTATATAGCTGAAGATTTCCGTTTTCTGCGCATGCTCGAAGCGCAACCGCCGAGCGAGCGCACCGGCCTTACGTTGGCCGAGCTCATTGAGCTGCAGCAACAGGTTCAAGACGTCGCCATTCCGCCCCATGTTCTCCGGAGCATCGCCGATATCAGGCGCGAGTTGAATAAGAAAAACATTCAGGCGTCCGATCGGCGCTATCGTCAGTCGCTGTCGTTGCTGCGAGCGCACGCTTATCTCGAAGGTGAACGAGAGGTTCACGAAAAAGACCTTTTTTTCCTCGAGCACGTTCTGTGGCGCGATCCTCAGGAGCGTGAGGCGGTGCGCAACACAATCCGCGAACGGCTCTTGGGCTACGAAGAAGAGATTACTGAATTGTTGTACGAATCGCGGGAAATTCGCGACTCCGCGCTACGCCCCGTGGGCGGCAGCGACGAGCGCGCCCGGGCGCTCATCGAATTCCATACGAAGTTGCGAAATATCCTGGTCAAAGTCGATCAGATCATTGACAAGGCTAAACGGCTCGGCCGCCCGCTCGATCGCGTCAGCTCCGTCCGCGCGGAAATCGAGCAGCTTCAGAAACAGATGCTGGAGCAGTTCTGATGGCCTCACGGCGTGGTAAGACGGCGCCTGCCAAGCGAGTTTTTCAACCTCTGCCGCAAAACTCCTGTTGGATCGAAAACGATGCCTACGACCGGCGCGTTTACGGACAGCTCCGGTCCGACGCGCCCTCGCTGCATGCGCTGGAAGAAAGCGGCGGCACGTTTCTTCCTCACTTTGGCTCTCTGCTTCAGGACCTGTTCTGTCTGCTTTTCAAAACCAACGTCATCTTCCACAAGGAATCCGAAGTCCTGCCGAGCGCGCTACTCAATGAAACCATCCTCAACTCGATCAAGCAGGGTTCCCAATACGACTTTCTCCGCGAGCAAACGGTTCTCAATGAAGCGAGAGCCGGATTATCCACTTTGCTTTTGGGCGAGCGTCTGCTCGGGCTGATTCGCGAGGAGAAAATGATCAACAGGCGCGACATGCGCGATCTGTGGAATATTCAGAAACAAGAAGAGATCGTCAATGAAGGGCGAGAAGAGCACGAAGGCGCCGATACAATTCCTGACGAACCGCTCTCTGAAGAAGGCAAAAAGGCCCTCGCCAGGGCGAAGCACAAGCTTGAAGGCGAAGTTCAGGGCGCCGAAGCTTTGCTGCGACAGAAAACGGCCCAATTAAAACAAGATTTGAAGGAAATCGAGGCCAAGAGAAACAACCGCCTCCAGGCCGAAGCGATTCGCGTCGCGCAGCAACTGGAAGACGCAAGTGAAGAAGCGGAGACCTGGGGCGCCACGATTGGCACAGGACAGCGCTCGCCGCCAGGCGCGAAACTCGAGCTCGGAAAGCGCCTCGCGGGAAATGAAAAACTCAAGAAACTCGCGCGCATGGTCGGGAGAATGAAATTTCATGCCGCGGCACTGCGCAAAAAAGTCTTTGAGCGCGCTAATCAAGAAGTCTTGGAAATCGAATCCGGCGATTCCATTCAACGCTTGCTTCCCCACGAACTGATGACGCTCCATCATCCGGTTTTACGCAAAGACTTCTACCGGCGATTATTGGACCAAGAGCTGCTGCAGTATTCGCTTCGCGGCGTTGAAGAAAAGGGCAAAGGGCCGATGATCGTTTGCCTCGACGGCAGTTCATCCATGGCGGGCGATAAGGAGATCTGGTCCAAGGCCGTGACGCTCACGCTCGTCGATATCGCGCGACGACAAAGGAGACTTTTCCGCTCGATTTGTTTTTCTTCCGCGGATACTCCGTTGCAGGTTCTCGACATGAATCCCAGAGACCGCTACGAGCTCGAAACCAAAAACGTCATGGACCTCGCCGAATATTTTCCCGGCGGCGGAACTGATTTTCAGCGCCCGTTGGACGCGGCCTTGGAGTGCTTGAGACAGGCGCGCTTTAAAAAAGGCGATGTTGTCTTTATCACCGATGGCGAATGCGAAGTCAGCCCCGAATGGGCCGAGGCCTTTCGCCGGGACAAAGAGAAACTCGGTTTTTCGTTGTTTACCATTCTCATCGATGTGGGGTCGAGCTCTTTGGGCGCGCTCAAAGAATTTAGCGATCGGATTACCACTATTCATCAACTGACCGGCGAAGGAGTCACGGATATCTTTGTGAAGTTCTAGTGTAGTGTCTCTTAAATCGGGAGATTTATTTGCTCGTCATTCCGGCCAAGCTGGCGATAGCTAGCGCGAGCCGGAATCCAGAAAAGCCAAGAAAACCTGGATTCCCGCATCCGCGGGAATGACGACTAAGGCCGTCTTGGATAAAGTACAAACAGCGTGAGACACACCACTAGTACGGTTCTAAAAATGCCGCGTAGGCTTCGTGGCACTCCATCGCGTTCCGCAAAATCTTGCTCGTGTATCGCGATGATACTCCTAGACGAACAGGGTCGCAGTGCGACGGGTCAATCACAATCTGCAAACAAAAGTAAAAGAAGGCGCATTGCCTTGATGACGAACTCCAGGTAAAGAACCATGAGAAGGAACGAAGCAGTCAAAACCATCATAATTCGCGGGAGGTTCGATGAACGACCACGTTTACAAACAAGTAGAACTGACAGGTTCTTCCAAGACCAGCATCGAAGACGCGATTCAGAACGCAATCACGAAAGCGTCGCAGACGCTGCGCAATCTGAACTGGTTTCAAGTGGTGGAAACGCGCGGCTATATTGAAAGCGGGAAGGTGGATTACTGGCAAGTCACGATCAAGCTCGGCTTCAGACTAGAGGATTAGCTTCAACTACCAGACAGCGGTGGTCGCAAGTGCCGCGGCCGTATCTCACCCATGGATGCGCGCTGTGGTAAACCGCCGTGGTTCACGCATGAACCGGGCTTCCCTCGCCCGATGAAAAGTGTCGGAGCCGTCGTGTTCGGCTCAAATCCTTAGCTCCGGGGCGCCCGTTAATCATCTGATTTCACCGCCGACACCACCCATGCGGGCATCGGCAACTCCACCACATCCCCTTTCCGATATTCTTCAGACGCCTCGCGGATCGCGTCGCGAATTTTATTTAGCACGGTCGGCTTTTGCGCGCGCAACAGACCCGCGGTGCGAACCGTGCCATCCTTCATTGCGTTGAACAGGCCGTCGCCCGCCGGCAAACGCCAGAGCTGGCGGAGTTTCGTTACCACGAGTTGCTCAAAACCCGCGACCCTCAACCCTCGCTCGCATTCCTCCGGATCACTGTAGCGGAAAAACGGCGGCCCTTCGGGCAACTCGACACGCGGTTCGCCATGGTGATCGACCGCGGCCAAAACAATGCCGAAACCGACGGTCTCCACCGGGTTGGCCCAAACCGAAAAGGCGAACCGGCCATCGGTTCGTAGAACCCGGTAAGCTTCCGCCAGCGCCAATTGAGGCTGGCCGAGATGCAAAATCCCGAAGTTCATCACGGCGGCATCGAATAAACCGTTTCCGAAAGGCAATCGTTCGGCATTGCCTTCGCGAAACTCGACACCGGGATGAAGCCGCTGCGCGTGCGCGACCATCGCGGCCGAAAAATCAATACCGAGAACCGTCCCGCCCCGCTTCGCCGCCGCCGCGGCCACATAACCGGGGCCGCTTGCAATGTCGATGACTTTGATCCCTCGCTTTGCACCCACCGCATTCAGCAGCGGCTCAATAGTCTGCGCAGTCAGGCTAACGAAGGCCTGATGGTATTGCTCGGGGATGCTTTCCCAACCTGCGTGTTCGAATTCGTGGAATCGATGCGGGTCAATCACAACGGGCGCTTTCTCAAGGCTATGGCATGAACTCTCCGGCAGCGACGGAATCTATAGGAAATTGCAAAATGGACTAAGGCATTGCTTCAAGCAGTCGGCCGAAGCCTTTTACAGGCTGTCTCACGTGAAGACGCTTTTGGACCGCCCAGACGCGCGCCGGAACGGGATGCACGACGGGCACCTGCAAGTCTTCTTCCAAAAGGTGAAGGATGTCTAAACAACGCCACCCCGTGCCGAGCATATAGATCCCATCGGCGCTTTGATGCTTCAGAAATGCCCTGCGCGTATGAGCGTAGATTTCCAGCGATGAAAGCCTGCCGACGTCGGCAAAAGCCACCGACATCCCTTCCATTCCCAGAACGTCAAACCCGGCCTCCTGGAAATAGCGCGTGAACATATCATTAATGCTGCCGGTGAAATAAGTCACGCCGATAAACTTTTTAACTCCGAGCGCGCGCAGCGCCTCCACCTGAGTCTGGGCGGCGGTAACAATCGGAATTTTGTATTGGGCTTCCCACTCCTTGACGATCTTCTCTTCCCCCTGAAAGCCATGCACCATGAAAGGCGGCGCTCCCTCAGGGTGGATCAAATCGACGCCTTCTTTTGCCAGCTCATCGACTTTCTCGTGAACCGCATCGAGCGCGCCGCGGAACTCCTCTTCCGTGCCCCGCTGAAAATTCAGAAACAGCGGCACCACGCCAATCCCCACGGGCAGCAAACGGATGAATTCTTCCAGCGAACCCGGTCGATGGGTGGGCTTCACCACGCCGACAACACCGCGCCAACTCATGAAAGCCATTGGGAACTCCTCAAAAGCCCTGGAGTACTGGAGTGATAGAGTAATGGAGTGATGAATTCAGACCAACACTCCGGTACTCCAATACTCCAGCACTCCGTTTTTTTAGTTTTGCCCTTTAAACACCTGTGGAAACTTCGCCTTCAATTGGGCGCGCACATTGGCCGGCACCTCGACCACCTGCGGAAACTCACCGCGCAATTTTCGATTGTAGGGCATACACGCATCGATAAGAATGCGGTTGTTGAAATTCCCCGGAAGAAACATTGGGTCACGCCCCGACGACCAGGCCTTTTGCACAATGTCGATATCGGTCACCGGGTCGAAGCGCGTGCCCATCGCCCACAACACTTGATCCATATCCGAGCAATCGACATCATCGTCAACAACCACAGTCCATTTGCCGTTGTAAGCCCCGGCCATGCAATTGGCGGCAACGTGCAACACGTTGCGCGCGTGGCCCGGATAGCGCTGACGGATCTGAATAGCCGTAAAGCGCGTAGCTGGCGCGCCTTCATGGTTCCAAACACCTAGAATGTCCGGCAACCCGCAGGCCTCAAGCGCCTTCCAAATCTCCGCCGCCCCCGCAATGCCCTTTAGCAAACCGGTTTCGTCCACCGGTTTGTGCTGCGGCGCGCAGGTGAGAATCGGGTCATTGCGATACAGGACCGTCTTAACGTTAAGATACGGCCGCGGCACGACATCGTCGGAGTAGTAGCCCATCCACTCGCCGAAGGGCCCTTCCGGCTTCGCCTGGCCGGGCACGGCCTCGCCTTCGATGACGATTTCCGCGTCAGCGGGAATCGGAAATCCGGTAAACGGCCCTTTCACCACTTCCACCGGTTCACCGCGAATACCGCCGGCGAAATCGTACTCCGATACTCCGCTCGGCAGCGGGCTGGCGGAAAGTAAATAGAGCAACGGGTCCTGGCCGCAAACGATAGCGAACTTGGCGCTCTGCCCGCGCTCGAAATATTTGTCCCGGTGAATGCGCCCATGCTTGCCTTCGGTAATTTGGCAGCCAATGGTTTTTTCGTCATACACTTGGCAACGATAGGCGCCGAAATTGTACCACTCCGCGTCCGGATCTTTGGTAATGCACATGTCTGCCGTGCCGATATAACGGTGCGTATCTTTCTGGTGGTGAACCGGCACCGGCAATTCGAGCACGTTCACCTTGTCGCCTTCCAAGACATTGTCGAAAATCGGCCCGGTTTTAACCACCTTGGGCTTGATCAATTTCATCTCCGTCATGCGATGATGATAGGCCTTGACGATGTCCGCCTTGTGATCATACTCCAAAGGTAAGCCCAGAGTGAGCGCGACCCGTTTAATCGTGGAGAATTGGCCGTACAGAGTCCGATAACCTTTGGGATAACCGGGTACCTCATCGAACAGAATTGCCGGCGCCTTGCCCCTTCCGCTTTCCGTAAGCATCTGGGTGATAGCGCCCATCTCGCGATCCCAGTGGGCGCCGTTCACCTTGAGCAGCTCACCCAGCTTCTCGACCTGATTTAACCAATCGCGCAGCCCGCGGTAGGTTACCGCGCTTTGCGCTGCGACAATCGTTTCCGGTCGT
Source organism: Binatia bacterium (assembly GCA_041484845.1). Taxonomy (GTDB): domain Bacteria; phylum Desulfobacterota; class Binatia; order UBA9968; family UBA9968; genus JBGPIK01. Next base: position 9,202 of record JBGPIK010000235.1, read on the forward strand.
GCCATTTTATTACCCCCTGGAATAATGAAGCGATAGGAATTAACACCATACGTGCCACTCTAATTTTTGTCAAGAAACTCAGACTGTTAGCTCTTGTTTCTCGAGGTGGCTGGTGCTATGAACGCAAATCGCAACCGTGCGTGAGGCTTCTATGACCCACAGTCAATCTTACGATCAGCACCTCCGAAACATCGGTCAGTCGCTCGAAGCACAGAGGATCAACGTCTTTGAATTGAAATACCAAGACAAACGTTATGTGGTAAAGGGAGAGCCGGAGGAAGAAATGTCGCTGTTGGCCACGTTGCGCCAATGGCAAAAGCGCTTGCGCCATGAAGGCGTGAATTCGTCTCTGTCATACGCGCTTCAGGATATCGAGCAGCTCGAGCGCCAGGGGAGAAGCCAACGTTTACGGGCCGATCGTCTTCCTGATTTTTATGCTCTACCGAATGTCCTGCGCACCTTGGGAGCTTATCTGGATGAGAAGGGAGCTGAACTGATCGAACTTCACAAGATGCCCCTCACGCTTATGCTGCTGTATCGAAACCGGGACGGCCATCCTGCCGTCGAGGAACGCAGCATTGCTTCATTCTATGATTTTTTCATCAAACGTCATGGCAGACGGAAAACAACGGCGTGCTAGCCATGCCGGCAGTCTCACGGAATAGGATTTATGCGACTTTTTCTCGCAACAATCTCTTCAGCTCATCAAAGGAATACTTTGATATAATGCGGTCGAACTGCGAGCGGTAATTGTTGATGATGCTTACATTTTCCACCAGGGCGTCATAGACTTTCCATTCCCCGTCCGCCCGGCGCAAGCGATAAACGACGCCGATCTCTTCGCCTTTGGTATTGACCATCGTGGACGCGACCTCGGCAAAGTCTTTCTCGATGGTTTCGCGACCGAAAATGACTTTCTGCCCCTCGTAAAGATTCACCTTGTCGGAGTAAATCCTTTCCAAGAAATCCCGAAACAGTTTGACGAATTCGACTTGTTCCGCGGGGGTTCTACGCCGCCAGTGAGCGCCGAGCGCGCGTTTTGCCATTTCGTCGTAGTCGAAGATGGGATTGAGGACTTCTTTCAAGCGCTCCATACGCTCTTGCTTCCTGTCGTTCGATCGCAGGTTGGGATCTCTCAAAATTTGGATAGTTTTGTCAGCAGCGGTCTTGACGATATCAAGAGGCTCGCCCGCGTAGGCCCAAGACAACCCGCCGGCATAAAGCAAAAAAATCACCAAACCCCGTA